>CALXUY010000071.1 GCA_944391805.1 uncultured Clostridia bacterium | reverse complement strand
ATATTAACAATTCATGATATAATATGATTACAATAAATTCAAATGGGAAGGTGATGCAGACATGAAAAAAACGATTGCAATGATATGTATATGTGGATCGTTGCTATGTTCATTTGTTTCCTGCAAGCAGGTGCCAGTAGATAATCCAACATCCACCGATACATCGCAGCAGGTTGAGTCGGAAACGATAGATGCCAATTCCGTGTCGGATTTTGAATATCAGCTCCGGGAGGATGGAGGAATTGAAATCACAAAATATGTTGGCACCGATGACCATGTCGTTATTCCGCAAACCATAGATGGCAAAGATGTGACGGTAATTGGCGAGGGTGCTTTTTCGGAGTCGGGCATTGTTTCTATCAAAATGCCAGATACTGTGATATATATTTCGTCATTTGCATTTTCTAATTGTAAAAACTTAACAGATATTAGAATGAGTGCATCTTTGATTACTATTACGTGGGGGGCTTTTCATGATTGTAATTCTCTTACCAGCATTGATCTTTCGATGGAATCAATAAAGTACATTGACAGAGAAGCATTTAGAAATTGTCAAAATTTAAAGACAGTCAAATTTGGGAATAACATCCAGTTGATACGCGAAGAGGCGTTTTACGAGTGCACAGCGCTGGAGGAAATAATTCTCCCCAAAAATCTTCAGGAGCTTGGAGATTACGCATTTCTCAATTGTCGCAGCGTCAAAAAGATCTGGATTCCTAAAACACTGGAGACATGGGGAGCATCCCCGTTCCACGGGGTCAAAGCTGTGACAGAGATTGTTTTTGAAGACGGATTGAAGCAGATCGGTCAGTCTGGTTTTGGATACGGGGGACAGGTGGAGACGCTGAAAATTCCGGCAAGCGTTGAATATATTGCAAGCTCGGCATTTATGGATTATTTGAATTTGAAAAAAGTGTATTTTGACGGTGCTGCGCCACAAATTGGCCAAAATAAATTTTTTGACTTTATTACCCCGGTGCAGGATGTGAAAATCTATTACAATCCCTCTATGCCGGGCTGGGATACCACGCCCCTGCGGGAGATATATACCCTGATACCGCTGTCAGAACTACAATCGGATCAGAATATCCGAACTGCGGAAAGAGGAATGTTTAATCATCGCCAAGTGTGTTTGAAATGAAAGTTCATCATGTCGCCAATTTCAGCAATAGCAAGCGGTGTAAGTGTGTCTCCCACACAAGCCATTCATTCGCACATGGCCATCAATTCATTGACAAGTATTGAAAATGAGAAAACAATGTGATTATAGTTATGGAATGTTATACTATAAGTAGAGTCGACAAACACCCAAAAATCTGGTATAATAAGAGAAAAGCAGAAAGAAGGGAAAAGGGATGTCGATATACAGGTATGACTGTACAGACCGTAGACAAAAAGCGTCCATGCCTTGGCCAATGCCGTGGGATGGACGCTTTTTGTCTACGGTCTGAGGATTTGTTCCAAATCCGCAAATCGCTTCGCAAGTTCACCGCCGTATAAGGAGATTTCGTCCTATGCGGAGGGTAACTTTTTGTGGAGCAAAAAGCTCCTACGGATCCAACGCTGTGGGGCGTTGTGTTGCAAGGCACCGGAGATGCCGGAATTTTGCTTCGCAAAAGTTTCCGCCCGAGGCGGTGAAATCTCTCCTGATGGAGGCCCCGTCGGGCCGCCATACGCAGGAGCCGGCGCGGCACGCGGGAAGCGTCAGCGCGCGACGTCCAGAATTGCCATGATCAGCCAGACCACAGCGGCAGCCGCGGCGGTCGGCGTCAGCAGCACCCGGCCGATGCGGCGGGGGTAATCGGCCAGCCGGACCGGGGTGGTGTAATCCGAGCTGACATTGTTCTTGGCATAGAGATGGTAGATTTTGCGGGCTTCTCCGGCGGAAAAGGCGGCAAACAGCAGCAGCAGAACAATCAGACAGAAGATGAAAATTTCGCTGCTTCCCGCGTTCACATAAAAGGCCGAGAGATAGGGCTGCCCGAACAGGCAGAACAGATTGTAGAGCAGGTGAATCAGCATGGAGCCGAGCGTGGAGCGGGTGGCATACATGACGCCGGCCAACAGCAGCCCCGAAAACAGATAGTTGATAAAAAGCGGGAAGGAGAAGTGCAGCATGGCAAAAAAGATCGAGCTGACTGCCACCGCAACGCCGACGCCGGCCCCCTCGTAATCGGCGCAGAGCACCGAGCGGTAGACCAGCTCCTCACAGAATGCGGGAAGCACGGCGTACGCGAGGATCACATAAATCGTTTCCCAGATGCTGCCGTTGATGCGCGCCACAAAGATGTTGTAGAGCGTGAAGTTGCCGCCCAGCGAGGCAATTCCTCCGGTCATAATGCTCAGCAGCAGATTTCCGCACACCAGCACAACCAGTACGCAAAAGCAGAGCCAGAGGTGCTCGGGACGCAGGGGCTTCATTCGGATACGGGAAGGAAACTGCTCGCCCCGGAGCTGAATGTAGAGCACCGCGGGCAGCACAAAAATCAGAAGCTGAAGCAGAATGACGGTGATGTATTCGCTGCCCCGCCGGGTGAGCTGCCCGTCAATGAAGCGGGAGAGAATCAGAAAGAGAAAGGTGACAAGCACCAGAAGCGGCGGCCCGAGGCGTGGAGTGGCGGCAGGCGCCGCGGCCGGAGCCGCATCGCGGCTGTTTTTCTTTTGTTTGCCCGGCTCTGCCTGCAGCCAGCGGTTGAAGGCACGGCTCAAGGGCGCCAGCCACTCCGACAGCCGCAGCCAGATCTTTGCGCCGAGCTGCTTCGCATAAGCAGGAATCCCCGCGTCGGCTTCCTGCCCGCGCCGGGGAGAGGAGGATCTGGATTTTCCTGTACCGGACGGCGCCGCTCCGGGCTTCCGCGCGCCGGAAGATGCCTGTGTGCCGGACGCGGCTTGCCTGCCTTCCCGCGGCGGAATCTGTGTACGGTTGCCCGACGGTTCCCCACGCGCGTCTGCCCTGCCGGCGGCTGGTGCGCCGTCCCGTGCCGGCTGTGCGTCTCCCCGTGTTGGATTCTGCGGGCGGGCGGACGTGTCGTCCGGTGAGCCGCTCCGCGTGCCTGCGGGTGAGCGGTTTTGCGCGCCGGTATGTGTGCCGGAGGTACCGTTGGCGGCACTTTGCGCTGCCGCCCTCGCTCCGGATGCGATGCGTCCGGCCGTGCGTGCCCGTTCACGGGAGCAGACGATCAGCTCCCGCTCATTCACCACCAGACGGACGGGAATGTCGTGCGGCTCCGCGGGAATGTCCCGCATCAGCTTTTCATATACCGCCCCGAGCGTCACGCCCGGAAAGGAGGCGAGAAACCGGTCGTAGTAACCGGCTCCGTAGCCGAGCCGGTTGCCCGAGCGGTCAAAGGACAGCCCGGGCAGCAGGCAGAGCGTGCGGGAGTCGATCCGGCAGAGCGGCGCGTCGGCCGGCGGCTCGGGTATGCCGTATGCCCCCGGCGAGAGCCTGCCCTCCGGAGTCAGTTGACGGAAGCGGATGGTTTTGCTCCCGGTATCGGTGACAGGAAAGCCGACCTGCTTGCCCTGCCTGCGGCAGAGGCGAACCAGCGGCAGCAGGTCGATCTCGCCGTTGACCGGCGCGTAAAGCAGCACGGTTTTGGCTGTCCGGAAGGCGCGGGAGGAGGCGATGCGCCGCTGGATCAGGTGATCCAGCCGGCGCTTGCCCTCGGGAGGGATTGCGTTGCGCAGGGATTTGAGCTCCTGCCGCAGTTGCTGCTTGGTCATTCCTTCAGTCGGCCAGAACCGAACGGCGGAGCGCCGCAGCGGCCTCATCTCCCTTCAGAACCGAAACCAATTCCAGCCCGAACTCGAGCGCCACTCCCATGCCGGCAGCCGTGATGATGCGGCCGTCCCGCACCACGCGGGAGGAGGCGATGGAGGCACCGGTCAGCTCCCCCTCAAAGCCGGGGAAGCAGATGGCGGTCTTGCCCTTCAGATAGCCCTTGTGACCCAGCACCATCGGTGCGGCGCAGATGGCGGCCAGGTATCCGCCCGAGCGGTAGGCCGCGCGCAGCGCCTGCTCCACAACCGGGGAGGCGTCCAGATTGCCGGCGCCCGGCATTCCGCCGGGCAGAATCACCATGTCGGGGCGTGCGTCCCGGAACATTGTGTCGGGCAGATCGGCCTGCACCCGGATGCCGTGGGAGCCGGTGATCATATCGCTGCCCCCCACACCCACCGTGGTGACCTCCACGCCCGCGCGCCGCAGCAGATCCAGCGGGCAGAGCGCCTCCACCTCCTCAAAGCCGTTTGCCAAAAACAGATATACCATGTCGGTTGATTCCTTTCGTAATCAGAATTTCTCTGGACTGTGCTCCGCTGCGCCCGGGGCAGAGGCGGCCGGTTTCCCGATGAGCCAAGGCATTGCTCCGGGAGCGAAATTCGGCTTCTCTGACCGTGCCTGGCGTGGCCGATGCCAACGGCCGTGCGGCAGTCCGGAATGACGCTCCGGTCGCTTTTTCCGCGCGCCGGATTTGCGTTCCGGAGGATGCAGCAGGCGCGGCAAGGCTGCCTGTCCTTCGTTCAGTCGCCGTCCGGCAGTCCCGCCGTCAGGCGGATCAGCAACCGCAGGCTGTCCGGCTGTACCTTTGCCTCGTGCGCGGCGCGGTTGCGCCGGATGGCTCCGCACCGCAGGCAGCGGTGCACAATGACATAGCCCTTCCTGGGATCCGGCTCCACGCGGACCGGCTCCATCAAACCGCCGCAGGGGTTGGCGCGGTCGCCGGGGTTCAGGTCCACATGCAGCGACCACAGGCAGAAGGGGCAGTGATTGCGGGAGGTGTAGCCCAGCGGCTCCACGGCCTGTCCGCAGTGCGCGCAAACAAATCCGCAGTCATTTTTTACAAAGCGTTTTGATTCCATGCGTTCCCCCTTGCTTCCGAATCCTGTACCGCTTTTATTATATCGCTTTCGGGAGAGGATGTCAAGGGGGTGGGCGAAAAAACGCAAGGACGGATCAGGAAAACCCCCGCGCAGGCGGGGGTCAGACTGTAGACAAACGGTGGTTGAAAGAAAACCTGTACAAAAGCGTTAGCTGCAATTCGCCGCGTGAGATTGCGTCAAGAGAAGAATCCGCAATACAACGAAATCACTTTCAAATCACTTTTTTGATAAAATCACTTCGCGATCAGCGACTCGCTTCGCGTGTTCGCCGGCGTTGAAGAAGTTTCCCCACGCAGAGGGGGGAGAAATCTCCCTGAATCGTGTTTTATGTTGGGATGGGTTATCCCCTGGTTTTTCCGCCGGCCACATTCAGGGTGACGCCGTGGATGTAGGAGGCCTTTTCGCTGGCCATGAAGGCGACGGCGGCGGCCACCTCCGAGAGCCTGCCGCTGCGGCCGAGCGGCGTGGTTCCTGTCTTTTCATAGCCTGCGCGTAGCTGCTCCACCGTGATCCCGCGGGTATAGGCCAGTGCGTTTTCGTAGGCCGGGGTGCGCAGGCCGGTGGCCTCGAGAATTCCCGGGGCAATGCCCACCACGCGGATGTTCTTTTTGCCCAACTCCTTGGCCCACGAGCGGGTCAGCGCATTGACGGCTCCTTTGGAGGCCGCGTAAACGCTCTGCCCCTCCGAGCCCTCCAGCCCGCATTCCGACGACATGTTTACAATCACGCCGCCCCCCTGCTTCACCATCGCGCGGGCGGCCTCCTGCGAGCAGTAAAACAGCCCCTTCAGATTGACGTTCATCACCTTGTCCCACACTGCGTCGTCCAGCTCATACTGCCCGTCCTCATCCACCAGCAGGCGGGGGAGGTTGATGCCGGCATTGTTGACCAGTACGTCGATGCGGCCGAAGCGCCCGAGCACGGCCTGCACCATCGCCTTCACGCTCTCCCGGCTGGTGACGTCGGTCGGCACGTAGAGCAGGCGGTCGTCGTACCCTTCGGGAAAGGCCGGGGACTGCGGGTTGATGTCGCAGACCGCAACGTTTGCGCCGTCGGCCAGCAGCTCACATACGGTGGCGTATCCGATGCCGGAGGCGCCTCCGGTGACGATTGCGGTTTTGTTTTCGAGACAGAGCCAGTTGTTCATTTGATTCTCCTTTTGGCCGCATTATGAAATTTTTGATTGACTTTGCGGCCGTTGTGTTTTATAATATAATCAAATCTGCGCAAATAATCAACCCCCGCCGCCAATATTGACAAATCGTCATGATTTTGGAGCGAATCGTCACCTGCGGACTGGGAAGCTGGAGAGGAAACATGCGCGCGGCGCGTCCGGAACGCGGTGTAAACACCGTGCCCGGGCAACAAAGCCAATCCACAAACGGAGGAAAGAACCATGACCGTGAGTCAGCGTCAGGAAAAAATTCTTGCCCTGCTGCAGGAGCACCCCGACATCAGGGTGGCCGAGCTTGCGAAGTGCCTTTATGTCAGCGAGCCGACCGTCCGCCGGGATCTGACCGAGCTGGATGCCGCCGGGCTGATCCATAAGGTCTACGGCGGGGCTGTGCTGCCCGACCACGCCGACCGCAGCATCCCCTTTGTACTCCGGGAAAATGAGAAAAGCCGGGCAAAGGCCGTGATGGGCAGGCAGGCTGCCGAGCTGGTGTCCGACGGTATGGTGCTGCTGCTCGATGCCTCGACCAGCGCTTTTCATCTCATCCCCTATCTTTCGGAGAAAAAGGAGCTGATTGTGGTCACCAGTGGGGCCAAAACCGCGCTGGCGCTGGCCGAGGCAGGCATCTGTACCTATAGCACCGGCGGGCGGATGCTGATTCACTCCTATTCCTATGTCGGCTCGCAGGCCGAGCGCTTTCTTGCCGACATCAACGCCGATCTTGCCTTTTTCTCCTGCAGGGGACTTTCGGACGACGGAGAGATTTCGGATTCCTCGGTGGAGGAGGTCAACCTGCGCCGCGTGATGATTTTCCGCAGCCGCAAGAGCTACCTGCTCTGTGACGGGAGCAAGTTCGGCAAAACCTATTTTTATACACTCTGCCGTGCCGATTCGCTTGCCGGTGTGATTTCGGACCGCCCGCTGAACCGGAGGACGGACGATGCACCGGCCGGCAATCCCGCGGAGTGAAAAAGCCGCCGGCGGACTGCCGGTGCGGCCGGCTTTCGCTTGGGCTACGCAGAATGTGTATCGCCTGCCCCGGCCTTTCGTCGGGCACCGCTCCAACAGCGGTTTTTGTTCGGCCATGTTTGTTTATTTTATATAGCCGAAAACCAAAATATCTGTGGAAATTGCCAAAGATTTTGAAAGCCTCTTTACAAATGCATAAATATGCGGTATAATATTCGCAAATCAAAACAATGGAGGAATCTATCATGAAAAAACTGCTGTCTTTGGCAATGGTTGTGGTGCTGCTCTGCGGCTGCGTGTTTGCTTTCTCGTCCTGCGGGAAGGATATCATCGTGCATACCAATGCCTTTTTTGCTCCGTTTGAGTATTATGACGGTACTGAGATCGTCGGTGTGGATGTGGAGATCATGAATAAGGTTGGCGAAAAGCTGGACCGCAAAGTGGTATTTGAAAATACCGAGTTCTCGGCAATCATCGACAATGTTGAGGGAGGAAAGGTCTGCGATGCCGGCGCTGCCGGAATCACGATTACCGATGAGCGGAAGGAAAAGGTTGACTTTTCGATTCCGTATTATACTTCTGTACAGTATGTAATTTTGGCTACCGATGATGCCAGCATTACAACCAAAACAAAGGATGGTGTGGAATATATCGTATGGGAGGCGCTTGCCGGAAAGGCCATCGGCGTGCAGACCGATACCACGGGTTGGATTTATACCGATGGAGAAATCAATGCGACTGTGGATAACGACTATGGCTACGACGGCGTGCTTTACGGAACCGATACGGAACTGAAAAATTTTGACAATGCGCAACTGGCGGCGGATGCAATCGGCAAGAGTGTAGATGTTGTGATCATCGACGAGCTGCCGGCAGAGTTCATTGTATCGAAAAACAGTGGTCTTAAATGCCTGCCCCTCTATTATTCGGGAGAAACCGATGCCGACGACGCTCCGGTGGAGGAGCAGTATGCCATTTGTGTGACCAAGGGCAACACTGAGCTGCTGGACGCCATCAATGAGGTGCTCACCGAGATGATGCAGGAGGATGCCGATGGTGTGAGCGAAATTGAAAAACTGGTCATGAAGCATATGGGCATGAGCGAATAAAAACGCGTCTATACAGAACGAAAAAGAACAATGCGCAAGCATCGTTCTTTTTCGTGTATCGGAAATGTGCAGAGAGCATGTCGGCGATGCGGCAGATTCAGCACGTATGATAGCGACGCTCTCAGCGAGATGAGGTATTTACATGAAATTTTTCAGCCAAATTGTCGAGTTGTTTTCCACGGAAAAATATATGGACATCATTTGGGAAGGACTGCAAACAACTCTGATTATTTCGGTATTGGCGGCGCTGCTTGGCTTACTGCTTGGCACCTTGGTTGCGCTGGTTACGATTTCCCCTCAGAGCGGGTGGATGATGGTGCCAAAGGCCATTTGCAAAGCATATGTTACGATTGTGCGGGGAACACCCATGGCACTACAGCTTTTTATCATGGCATATGTGGTGTTTGCCTTCCGGGGGTTCCCGGAGGAGCTGACCGCCACGCTGGCATTTGGTATCAATTCGGGAGCCTATGTGGCCGAAAACATCCGGGGAGGCATCCTTTCGGTGGACATCGGGCAAACCGAGGCGGGCAGGGCACTTGGGCTGACCCGCAAGATCACGCTGTCTCGCATTGTTATTCCGCAAGCCATTAAAAATGTGATTCCGTCAATCGGAAACGAGCTGATTGCGCTGATTAAGGAGACATCTATTGTGAGTATGATCGGCATGTTTGATCTGACGATGGCGGCAAAAATCATCGGCAGCGGCAACAACATGGCAAGTTACATCGTGCCTATGACCGTTGTGGCACTGTTTTACCTTGCAATCGTATATCTGTTGACCTTTGGCATCAAATTAATAGAAAGGAGGCTGCGGGCCGGTGACAAACGGTGATAACGGCAATGAAACCGGCGCACGCTCGGTTTATATAAAGGACGTACACAAGAGCTTCGGCAGCCTTCATGTGCTCCAGGGCGTGAGTACCACCATTCACAACGGCGAGAAGGTGGCGGTCATCGGTCCGTCGGGCAGCGGGAAGAGCACGCTGCTGCGCTGTATGAATCTGCTCGAGGAGCCGACCGGGGGAGAGGTCTGGCTGGACGATCGGCTGCTCACCCGCCCGGATCCCTATTTTTACCCCGAGGTGCTGCGCGCTTCCAAAACATACGCCTCTATGATGGCGCAGGCAACCGCCGCCACGGCGGATGAGCAGATTTTGCAACGCATCCGGGTGGAAAAGCTGCTCCGCCGGCACGAGGGCAGGGGCTTCCGCACAGCGCTTGCGGCTGTGGAGCAGAAGAACCGGCTGGACATCAACCACGCCCGCCAACGGATGGGCATGGTGTTTCAGCATTTCAATCTGTTTAACAACATGACGGTGCTGCAGAACCTGACGCTGGCACCGGTGCAGCTCAAGCTAAAAACCAAGGAGCAGGCCGAGCAGAGAGCGATGGAGCTGCTCGAACGCATCGGTCTTGCCGATAAAAAGGACAAATATCCGTCCACGCTGTCCGGCGGACAGAAGCAGCGCATCGCGATTGTGCGCGCGCTGGCCATGAACCCCGAGATCATGCTGTTTGATGAGCCGACCTCGGCGCTTGACCCCGAGATGGTGGGTGAGGTGCTCGACCTCATCAAGCAGCTTGCCAATGAGGGGATGACGATGGTGATTGTCACACATGAGATGGGATTTGCCCGGGAGGTTGCCGATCGGGTGCTCTTTATGGATGGCGGAAATATCGCGGAGGAGGGAACGCCGGCCGAGCTGTTCTCGTCTCCCAAAAACGCAAGAACGCAGGAATTTTTAAGCAAGGTTTTGTAAAGGCAACACCGCATAATTTACGGCGGGCGGACCATTACATCCGAATAATCAAGAAAAAGGGACGTTATCGAGAGATAGCGTCCCTTTGTGCGTACTGTGTCGGAGGGCGTGAGTACTATTTTGTGGGTCGATCGCCGTCGGTCAGGTAATCCGACACAAGGTATACCGGGCGGTGCTTGGTCTCCAGATAGATTTTTCCGATGTATTCGCCGATGGTGCCGATGGCCAGCAGTTGAATGCCGCCCAGCGCCCAGATCGAGACGGCCAGCGAGGTCCAGCCGCTCACGGTGTGCCCGAGCAGATGGCGGATCAGGGAGTAGATCAGCATCCCCACGCTTACCGCAAAAATCAGAACACCAAGGGAGGCGATCAGGCGGATGGGCTTGACCGACAGCGAGGTGATGCCCTCAAAAGCAAAGGAAAGCATCTTTTTCAGGGGATATTTGGAGGTTCCGGCAAAGCGCTCGCCCCGCTCATAGGCAACGGTGGTGCTGCGGAAGCCCACCAAGGGCACGATGCCGCGCAGAAACAGGTTGACCTCCCGGAATTCCGCCAGCCCGGCCAGCGCACGGCGGCTCATCAGGCGGTAGTCGGCGTGGTTGTATACGGTTTCCACGCCCATGGCCTTCATGACCCTGTAAAAGCCCTGTGCGGTCGTGCGCTTGAAAAAGCTGTCCTTTTTGCGGGAGCTGCGCACACCGTAAACCACATCATAGCCCTGTGCGTATTTTTCCAGCATCGCGTCGATGGCGTTGATGTCGTCCTGCAGGTCGGCGTCCATGCTGATGGCCGCGTCGCACTCCTCCCGCACGGTCATCAGGCCGGCCAAAAGGGCATTCTGGTGCCCGCGGTTCCGGGAGAGCCGGATGCCGCGGTAAAGCGGATCCGAGCGGTGCAGCTCCTCAATCAGCTCCCAGGTGCGGTCGCGCGAGCCGTCGTCCACAAAGACGATGCGGCTGTCCTCCGCAATGTGCCCGTCCGCCATGAGGGAGGCGAATTTTTCCTTGAGGCGGCGCGCGGTCTCCGGGAGCACCTCCTCCTCGTTGTAGCACGGAATCACCAGAAACAGCTTCATGGCTTGCTCCTTTCGTATCTCATTTCCAGAAATCAAACAACCGCGCGAAGGAAAGCGCTTGGCTTTCGAGATAGCCCGACAGCTCGAGATAATCGTAAATCAGCCCGAAATTGCACACCAGCGCCACCACGGCCGAGGCGAGAAAGAAGGCCTGCATCAGCCGCCGTGTCTGTCCCTCCGCCCGCCGGACATAAAGCAGGAATAATACCGCGGTTCCGCCTAATATGACCGGCCAGTAAAAATCGGTGGCATAGCGCACGCTGTAGCCGCTCTCCCAGATCGAGATCAGAATGCCGAGGGGAACCAGCAGGCAGACCGGCAGCAGCAGGCAGAGCGCCGCCCGGCGCTCCCGCCGGGAGAGGGCCTTCCATGCCGGAGCTGCGCCGAGCAGACCCAGCGAGGGCAGCGCCCGGAAGAACACTCCTGTCGCGTTGGTATTGGCGATGAAGTAGTAGCCGTTTGTGCCGAGGGTGGAGAAGCTCGGGAAGATATAAGGGAACTCCGGCCGGACAGACGGAAAGGCGAACAGGAAATTGAAGATTCCGATCATCACAAAGCCGGTGTGGTATTGCGAGCGTGTAAAATCGTTGATGGTGAGCGAATACTGAATGCCAAAGTCCAGCACCGAACCGAACCGCGCGTAATTATACCACATCTGCACACCGCCGATGACGACAAACGCGCCCAGTGCCGCCAGCAGGTATACCGCAGTGGCCCGGCGCCTCTGCCGGACGTCGCCGTGGTGGCGTTCCTCGGCCTGTCTGCGGTATTTGCGCAGGCCGTACCAAAGGAAGAAAAGCGCGGCAATGCAATACAGGGCCAGTGTGGGGCGGCTGAGCACCCCCAGCGAGAGACAGACGGTGGAGAGCACCACCCATCCCGGCCGCACCGGGTGCTCCTGCCCGACCACGCCGGACCGCAGCAGAAAGAAAAATCCCGCCGTGGTGAAGCAGAAGCCCGCAGTCTGTGCAATTTCGTAAAAGAGCGGGGAACAGAAGTTGTACCACACGCCGCTGGAGAGCTGCAGGACGAGCAGACCCATGAGCACCATGTTGGCAGGGATCTTTTTCGCAAACAGGTCGCAGAAGGCAAGATAGAGCAGCGAGAGAAACAGGATGCCGATGCATCCGAACAGCAGCACCGCCTCGGGGGTGGGGAAGTAATAGCCCGTGAGCAGGTGATAGGGCAGAAAGAGCAGAATGACCGGCGCAATGCCGTAGTAGGAGTAGTATTTGCCGTCATACAGCAGGTGATCCCATTTATAGCTGACACCGGCACTCACCCGTTCGCTCCAGTCGTAGGGATTTTCCAGCTCCAGCAGCTCCTGCGGCGGCTTGTCCAGCAGCGAAACCTGGCCGGCCTCAAAGGCGTCCACCAGCTCCTGTGTAATCTGGTTGCCCGAGGTCATGGCAAAGCCGGCGGAAATGCCCTGTGTCTGGTCATATTGCCGCGCAAAATGCAGACAGACGGCGCAGAGCAGCAGAAAAACCGTCATCACCAGTGCCGCCCGGCGGCAGAACAGCCGGCCATCCCCATAGGAGCGGCGCAGAGAGGGGAAAACAGCCAGCGCCCATATGCCGAAGATTCCGCCAACCAGAAGCAGCAGGCGGAGTGCCGAGAAGTGCATGGGCACCGTGGCGTTGAGCGTCAGGCCGTTCAGCGCAAAGCTGCAGCCCTCTTTCGCCGTCAACCGCAGGCGCAGATCGCTCACCTCACCGCTCAGGTTCAGCACAAGATATGCGCTGCGGTCGTCCCCACGCACAATCTGCCCCGATGCCACCGCGCTGCGGTAATAGCCCTGCTGGGTGACGTCCCGCGCATCCACGGTCACGTCGACATACGGGGTGCCGGCGTCGCCCTTCTCCGCAGGGGGCAGTGTGCATGCAAAATGCAGTGTTCCGACTTTCTGCCCGATGTCATTCAGCTCCAGCGTGATCTGATTGCCCTGCGTGGCTGAAAGATCGACGTCCGGGGCGTTCAGGTCAACCTCTGTTTTCCGGTATCCGCCGGGCAGCAGAGCGAAGGAATGAATATTGAACACGAAAAGCTCCGCCGTCAACGAAAGCAGCAGCAAAAACAGCCCGATGCGGCGGGTCTGGAGCTTTTTCGGAATCAGCAGGAATGCTGCCAGCAGTGCGGAGAAAACAACAAAATAGATTATGGCGCTTATCATCGGGAGCCTCCGGCCGGATCGTGATGCGGAACGTGCGGCACAGAAAAGAACGGCACGAACCGTTGGATTGTCCTCCATTATTATATCGGATATTGGCGCATCTGTCAAGTATTTCTGCTGTATCGGGCAAAAAAGACTTCGGAAGCTCCGCAGTCTCAGACTGTAGACCAAAGCAACGGCTTTCGTCAGATTGATGAAAGTTTTGATCAAACTTTTTCAAAAGTTTGCGGGGACAAGGGCGAGAAGCCCTTGTCGCCCTCCGCAGAGGGCGAAATCCCCTCATTTGGCGTTTCTTTTTGTGAGCTTTTTCTTTGCGCCTACACGTTCAAAGAAAAAGCGGACGAACGTTTTTGTGCAATTTTTATTTGATATGCCTTTTGTCGACAACCTGAGACTGCGGAAGCTCCGCAGTCTTTGTGATGTTGCATCAATTTGACGCAATGATTTTGTACTATTTGCTGGGACAGCCATGCCGGGGCCGATAGGCATTACAGGCAACCACCCGCTGAACGTGCGGCGTTGTGACGCCGCCTTACAGAATGCCGGTGAGGAAAATTTCAAGGCCGATCAGGATCAGAATCACTCCGCCGAAAACCGAAGCCTTACCGGCCAGACGGGTGCCAAAGGTTTTGCCGATCCGGATGCCTGCCAGACATACGGCAAAGGTGACAATTGCAATCAGCAGCGCACAGACCAGCGCCATCTGCCAGTTGTATTCCGCAATGGTAAAGCCGACCGAGAGCGCGTCGATCGAGGTTGCCACTCCCTGTACCAGCAGCGCGGTCAGCGTCAGCTTTGCCGGGGGAGCCTGATCCGCATCCCGCCGGCGCAGCCCTTCGTACAGCATTTTTCCGCCGATCCAGCAGAGCAGAATCAGGGCGATCCAAGGGATGTAGGCCTCAAATGCTTGAAATATGGTGGCCAGGGTGTGCACGCAGATCCAGCCGATCAGCGGCATCAGCGCCTGAAATCCCGCAAAAACCCCGGCAATGCCGCACATGCGCGGCGGCTTCATACCGGCCTCGTTCAGCCCGTTGGCAAGAGAGACCGAAAACGCGTCCATTGCCAGTCCCAATCCGAGCAGGATGCTCGTGAGGAAAAACTCCAGATTCCATTCCATGTTGTGTCCTTCCCGAGGGCATAAAAAAGACCCGTGTATCGTCGGCCGATACCGGATCCCACTTCCCCCATGTATCGCGCCTGCGTGTACATGAGTCTCGCAATTGAAAGCAAGCCAGGCGAACCCATCGCCAGTATGTTGACTTGCTACGCGCCAAGGCGCGCTTACTACTCCCTCAAATCAGTTTTCTCTAATTATAACACAGGCGGAGAGAAAAGTCAATCATTTTGGTATCTTTTCTGCCGCAAAAAGAAAAAATTTTTGTATTCCATAAGCAGCGAAAAGAGCGGAATGGTATTACATCTTTCATAATAAATGTAGAAAAGCTGCGCCGGAGAAAAGGGGAATCGGACAATGAGCCTGTCCGATCCCCTCTGAGCGTCTGACCGGAATGTGGTTTTTTTGTTTTTTATTCCTGCTGCAGCGTCTTTCGATACTCGCTTGGAGACACTCCGTATTTTTGGCGGTACATGTGCGCAAATTGCGAGCTGTCGGCAAACCCACAGCTGATGGCAATATCGGTGATAGAGAGCTCGTTGCCTGCCAGCAGCTTTTGTGCGGCCTGAAAGCGCTGCTGAATTTGCAGCTTTTGCGGAGACATGCCATAGGTGCAGCGGAAAACGCGCCGGAAATAGTCATAGCTGAATCCGGATTCGGCGGCGAGAAGCCGGTAGTTGAGCTTGTTTGCATAGTTATAGCAGATGTAGTGATACACGCTCTCCAGGCTGTTTTTTTCCCGGTGTGATTCGCTGCAGGCGCGGGCGAGGTCGATCAGAATGCTCTGAAGCAGCAGTGGGGCCTTTTCGGCGTGGAAAAGCGGCTGGGTGCGGATTTCCTGATAGAGCATTGTGGCGAATTGCTGAATGGAGGTAAAATCTGGGACATAAATCAGCGGGGAGGTATATGTGTAAGCCGGCTTTCCGCATTCAAAATAGATGCAGATCAGCTCCCCGCCGCAGGACGAATACTGCTCGTCGTGTACGGTGTTCGGGGGAATCAGCGCCACGGTATGGGGCGAAAATTTGTACTTGGTTTCATCGATGGTTGTGGTGCCATTGCCGCTTAAATATACAATAATCTCATAACACGGGTGGCTGTGTGGTTTTGCATAATGAGAGGAGCGATATACATATTTGATTATGGAGGTTATTTCCAAATTCATGCGTCGTTTCTCCTTTTTTTGCGTGTTGTTTTTTTGATATTATAGCATATTTGCGAGCCTGCGTCCATCGTTTGAAGGAAATTTTATGAAAAAAGACCGAAAAATACAAAAACTGGTCTGATTTGTGCTATCTATGATGTCACTTGTGTAATATAATTATCTCAAAAAGGGGGTATTTGCAATAATCATGCACAAAAACAGAATCAAATCTACATTGTTATTGTTAATAACTGCAATTTTGCTTTGCGCCTGTGCGGGAAGCAAGCAACCGGATGAGGAGAGCACGACGGGCGAGCATACCCCGGTTCCGTCTCTGGATATTGTGGCCGACGGAGTCTCCGATTATGTCATCGTTACCCCGCAGTCGGACGGAGATATGTATGACGTTGGCTATGCGCTTTCCCGCAGCATTCAGGACGCCACGGGGGTGAGTCTGCGCGTGGTTCAGGACAACTACCCCGAGAGCACGCATGAAATTCTGCTCGGGCCGACCAACCGGATGCCGGAGCTGACCGAGGAGCTGCTCGAAATGCCCCGGGATTTCATCATTCAGGCTGTGGGGGACAAGATCTGCCTGTACGGACTGAACACCCTGTCTGTTTCGGCGGCGGCAGAGGAATTCTGCACCCTGTTTGTAGACGCCGCCAGCCGGACAGTGTCGGTTCCGGAGGAGCTGCGGCTTACGGTATCGGGAGACGTCAGCTTTGCGGAGCTGGTGTCCAACCAATATGTCATTGTAGCCGGCTCGGACGCAGGACGGGCAGCACTCGAGCTGCAGCAAAGCATAGAGACGCTGACCGGCTACAAGCCCGAGGTGGTGGGGAGCAACACGGAGGCGGCCGCATACGAGATTCTGGTCGGGCAGACCGGGAGAGCCGAGACCGCACAGGTGATGCAGAAGATTGACGCGGCATTTGACTATGCGGTGGAGGTGGTAGGCACCAAGCTGGTCATTGCCGGCGGAAATACCGACGGGGTGACACTCGCGGTGGAGGATTTTTGCGGGCAGCTCGAGGGCTTTTTGTTCCGGGAGGATCTGAAAATTGCCGGAGACTATACGCTTTGGCACGAATATGGAAAGGAGAACGTTGTGGATTATCTTTCGAGTATCCGGAACGATCCGGAATATGTGGTTTCGGAAGGTCAGATGCGGGTGGAGCGCGCGCGCATCTATACCCCGGACGGCGAGGACGGTTGGTATTACAGCCATCACCCGTTTGTCACCAGCTTTGGGGGCAAGCTGTACGCCTTTTATTCCAGCGGACGGCGGAACGAGGACGACTGCGGGCAGCGCATTATGATGGCGGTCTCCGAAAACTTTACCGATTGGCAGGTTTCGGTGCTGGTGGACAGCATTCCGGGAACAGCCTCCGAGCTGGTCTGCTACTGCAAGGGCTGCTATGTATATGACGGAAAGCTCCGGGTGTTTTATCAATCCTATGAGTACGACCCCTCCACCCTGCGCCGGAATCCCGACGGTACGCCGCTGCGGCCGCTGGAGGAAAATGCCGTTCGCCTGCAGAACGGTGTGTTCTATGTGGAGACGGCCGACGGGGTGAACTGGTCGGAGCCTGTGAGCATGGGGACGGTATACGGCGGCAACCTCAGTCCCGAGCCTCTGGCCGACGGCAGGCTGCTCTGGGCAGGCTACGGGTCGCTCTCGTGGTCGGATGATCCCTCGGCCATCGGCGATTGGACCAACATCCGCCTGGTGCGCAACGCGGATGTACCGGTGCCGCGGACCGTGACCGAATCCGGCTTTTACCAGACCGCCGACGGTGTGATTTATCTGTTCAGCCGCACCAACGATCAGTATCTGTATGCCTCGGCCAGCTTTGACAACGGAACGACCTGGACCGATATGTACCCCACGTCCTTCCCGGATACCAGCAACAAATTCCAGTTCGGCACGCTGCCGGACGGGCGGTATTATTTTATCGGCGGTATCTCCCGTTCCCGTTCGGAAATCATTCTGATGGCCTCGGACGATGGCATCAACTTCAATCAATGGTATTGCCTGGCCGATGAGCCGTACACGCAGCTCGACCCGAACGGGATGTATAAAAACGGTACCTATGGCTATATGACCACTCATTTTGATTCGGAATACCTCTATGTTATCTATTCGCTTGGAAAGGAGAGCATGGAAATTCTGCGCGTGCCGCTCGAGGACATCGGCGTGCATGTGTGAGCGGAAGTGCGCAAAGCACTGCTTGGGCTTTTTCCGGTATGAACGGGTTCTCCCGTTGATATAAAAAACAACACAGAAAGGAAGATTCTAACATGAAAAAACGAGTATTTTTTGCAACCCTGTCAGCACTGATGCTGCTGGCGATGATCGCCGTTTCGGTTTTTCCCAGCTTTGCGGCCGACGCGGTCTACTATCCGAACGGCACCATCATTCTCAACGAAGACTTGCTCAATGGGGCCGAGAACTTTGCCGATAACTTCTCGGTCAATGAGGATGGGGAAGCCACGTATTCCTGGAACGAGGAAACCGGCAGAGTCCGGGTGGAATCGACCAAGAACACGGTTCTCGATCTGGAGGCCATTCCGGAGGGATTGGATTACTATACCATCTCGGCCGATCTCTATCTCACCGAAACCACATATACATCCGGATCGGTGATCTTCGGCATGGGCATCAACAGCGGCAAGGCATGGAGCCGCAGCCTGTATTTTCAGATGAATCTGCCTGCCGGCGGGGCCGACGGGGAGGTCAAGATTTTTGTCAACAACTATGATGAGGAAGGAAAGAATGTCAACGGCGGCGGTTCGGCTACCGAACGGGTTTATGAGGGGGGCTACAAGACCGGCGAGAGCAAGGTCAACGTCACCATCAAGGTGGGCACCGAGTTTGTCCGTGTGTATTACGATGATGTGGCGATGTTTACGGTAGCCAAGGATCAGGTCGCCTATCAGGAGGGCAACCCGTTCTTCATGCTGCGTGCAAACAGTACGCTGGAAATCGACAATCTGCTGGTCTATGCCGGAAACGGGGAGCCTGACCCGGACAAGGTGATCGGCGAGGTGGATCCGATTGAAAATCCCGAGACAGAGGCTCCGGCAACCACCACCACGACAGAGCAAACCACCCAAACGACCGAAGAGGACGAAACAGAGGCCACCACGGCCGGACGCACCACCGAAACCCCGACCGAGGAGCCGACCGCTCCCGGCAGCGAGACCGCCGCGCCGGAGGAGCCTTCGTCCGGCGGCTGCGGCTCCAGCATCGGTGCGGGTCTGCTTGGCATCGGTGCAATGGCGTCGGCCGCGTGTGCGGTTGTCTGCGGCAGGAAGCGCGACGACTGACGGAAAACGGGAGGAATGCGGCAGATGAAACACAAACCATTGCTCCGGGTGAGCGTTCTTGCGCTTGCCATGCTGCTGCTTGCCGGCGTATTTGCCGGATGCCGGAAGGAGGAGGCCCCCTCGGACGACACAACGCCCAAAGAAACAGAAGAACAGACCCCAACGGCTCCCGGCCCTTATGACTGTGAGCTGCCCGAAGGACTGGATTACGATAATGCTACAATCACCATGGTCTGCCGGGATATGGAGGGCGTGCAGGATGAGTTTGACCCGGGCGAGGATCAGCAGAGCCTTGTGAATAAGGCGGTGTTTGACCGCAACAATGCGGTGCAGGACCGGCTGAACGTGTACTTTGACATCACCATGGTTCCGGACAACGGAACGGATACCCACGCTACCATTGCCAGAATGGTGGAGCAGGATGTGATGGGCGGAGGCTGTACGTTCCAGATCGTCACTGCGCCAAACTACACCATTGCTCCCTCGGCATTGGAGGGCAATTATATGGATCTCAACCGCTTGGTGTATACCAATCTCGACAAATCCTATTGGGCACAGGGCTTCAATGAAATGGCTTCGGCCGGCAATGCGCAGTATATGGCTACCGGAATGGCCACCCTATCGCTTTATCGCTTTATGTACGTCACGGTATACAACAACCGGATCTTTACCGAGCGCGGGCTGGAGGATCTGTTCGATGTGGTCAACGACAATCGCTGGACCATGGAATATCAGTATGAGCTGGCCAATGATCTGTATGTGGATCTCAACAACATCGGCGAGCGGGACGACGGCGATTTTTACGGCTTTGTCTCGGGTGCCCGAACCAGTGTGGATTCCTACTGGGTATCCTGCAAGGCGTGGGTGATCGGACGCGATGAGAACAATTATTATACCTATATCGGCAGTACGGACCGAATTTCCGGCATGGTGGATCAGGTGCTCAATCTGTATTATAACTGCGATGGCTCCTACATCATTCCCTACGGTGATGACAATACCGACAACGCCGAAATCGTGAATATTTTCAGCAAGGGCAATGTTGCAATGGCAAATATGAAGATCCAGGCCATTGAAACCGGACTGCAGAATCTGGATTTTGAGTTCAGCATTGTTCCGCTGCCGAAGTACGACAGCCAGCAGGACGCCTACTACACCAACGTGCAGGATCAGGTCACGGTCATCAGCATTCCCAGAACTCTGAAGGAGGCTGACCGGGAGATGATCGGAGCGGCCATCGAGGGGCTGGCATATGAGGGCTATCGCTATATTTACCCGGCGTATTTTGAGCAGGCGCTCTCCTACCGCTATCTCAAAAATCAGGAATCGGCCGATATGCTGCGCCTGATTTATGAAAGCTCCAATTTTGTGATGGTATACCAAGGTCTTGCAACCGATGTGGGCTGGACCACGATGATCCGCAATATGATCCGCGACAAATCCAACTCGGTCGCAGGGCAGTTGGCGGGTGTTGTGGGAGGGATTCCCGCGGCATTGGAGGAAATTAACGGAAAGTTCCAGGAATTGGAGCAGAGAACACAGGAGTAACCGAGAACCCTATGAAAAAAATCATTCTTGACACCGACATTGGCAGTGATATTGACGACGCGCTGGCGCTTGCCTACCTGCTCCGTGAGCCGGCGTGCGAGCTGCTGGGCATTACCACCGTGAGCGGGCAGCCTTTGGAGCGCGCAGAGCTGGCAAGTGCTCTGTGCTGCGCGGCAGGCAGGGAGGATATTCCGATCTACCCCGGCATTGCGCAGCCCTTTCTGGGCCGGCAGTATCAGCCGAAGGCCCCGCAGGCCGAAAAGCTGCCGCACTGGCCGCACCGCACCGCGTTTGAGGAAAACCGGGCGATCTCCTTTCTGCAAAGGACCATCCGGGAGAATCCCGGGAAGGTGACGCTGCTTGCCATCGGTCCCATGACCAATGTGGCTGCGCTCTTTTGCATGGACCGCGAGATTCCGGCGCTGCTGGACGGTTTGGTGCTGATGTGCGGAAACTTTGACGGGGCGGCCGAACGACCCGAATGGAACGCCAAATGCGATTGGGTCGCTTCCTCCATTGTATATGCCTCCGGCGTAAAGCTGCACCGCTCCTATGGGCTGAATGTCACCCTGCAGGTGGGCATGCCGGTTGGTGAGGTTCTTCCGCGCATGACCGGGCCGGTGCTGTCTCCGGCGGCCGATTTTGCACAGACGTGGATCAAACGGCCGGAGCAGACCATGTATTTTCATGACCCGTTGGCGGCGGCTTGTCTGTTCGAGCCGGAGATCTGCACCTATGAGCGCGGCAGCGTGGAGGTGGAAATTCTGCCGGAGGGGGTGTCCGGCCGCACCATCCTGCACCCTTGCCCGGACGGCGGCTGTGAGTCAGCCGTCAGCGTGGATGCGGAACGGTTCTTCCAGCGCTTTTTCGCAGTGGCGGGGAACTGAAATCATGCGGTGTTCCGGCAGCGCCGCGCGGCAGCGGGAAAATTCCGGAGCCATCCGCGCTGCGGCGCTGTCGGGCTTTATCAGCGGCGGGCGGTGTGTATAACACCGCGCCGCCGCAGAGACTGTAGACCAAAGCAACGGCTTTCGTCAGTTTTACTAAAGTTTTCGCCCGCCTTTTTCAAAAGGCGGCACGGATCCAACGCCGTGGGGCGTTGGTCGCTGCCCGCAGGCAGCGAAATCTCCCTATTGGCGTTTCTTTTGGTTACTTTTCTTTGCGCCTGCGGCTTCAAAGAAAAGTAACAAACGAACGCTTTTGTGCAATTTTATTCGATGCGCCTTTTGTTTACAACCTGAGTGGCGGGCGGTGTGCATAACACCGCGCCGCCGCACACATTTTGATCAGGAAAGGAAAAACAGATGGTCAACAATCATTGCGGCAGCATCCGCACCCTGGAGCCGGAGATCGCATGCCTGTACGAGCCGCAGGCAGGGGAATGGACGTATAGCCACCACGCCTCGCTGGCCTACTTCCGGGGCCGGTTTTATGCCATGTGGTCGAACGGGCGGGTGAATGAAGACGACCGCGGTCAGCGTGTGCTCTATTCGGTATCCGGGGACGGTCTTGTATGGAGTCGGCCCGCCGCACTGTACGAAAGCCGAAAAGACGGCGCGGTTCTGACCGCGGCCGGATGGTATGTGCATGGGCAGACACTCAACGCCTATGCCGGCTGCTATTTTTATGCCGGAGAGGCCAACGACCCGCGCCCGCAGGGGGATGTGGCACACTTCGGAACCACGCTGCTCTGCAAAACCTCGGCGAACGGAACGGACTGGTCGGAGGAAACCGATCTGCACCTTCCGATTGTACCCAATCAAGGGCCGCAGAGGCTCGCCGGCGGCAGGCTGATGATCTGCGGGAATATCACCTTCCCCTATACCGATGATCCGGCCGGCCTGACCGGATGGAGGGTCGGCGGACTCGCCCCATGCCCATGCGCGGGATTGCAGGATGATTCCGAGGGCTTCCATCGGCACAGCGCGCTGCGGAACGATGGCTTTGACGTCTGCGAGGGGAGCTATCTGGAGGTGAACGGATGCATCCGGATGCTGCTGCGCAATGTTCGGGATCATCTGCTTTGTATGTCCGAGAGCCGGGACAACGGGGAGAGCTGGTCGCCGCTCAGCCTGACCGGCTTCACCGACAACAACTCCAAGTTTTACTGTATGCGCCTGTCGGACGGGCGGTATGCCGTCATATCCAACCCCGAAGAAAAGGGGCCGCGCTGTCCGCTTGCAATCAGTCTTTCGGAGAATGGCGAGTCCTTTGACCGCCGGTATCTGATTGCCACCGAGCGCTTGCCCCGCAGGCACGAGGGAATGTACAAGGGCGGAATCTACGGCTACCCGCATGCCATTGAGGTGAACGGGATGCTATATGTGATCTGTTCGGTCAACAAGGAGGACATCCGCGTATTCCGTTTTCCGCTGTCTGCGCTGCAATGAGCACAGAGGCTGTACCTGCGGCAAACCGGAATGAGCGCCCACAGTGGCGCGTCACCGTGGGAGCCATCCATGAACCGCCCGTGCGGTTCAACCATATCGGCAGCGGCTCAATGCGATCAAATTGCCCGCGTTTCATGGTTCCCATAGGGCATGTCTACAGCAGCGGCCTTTCCTCAAATGGAAAGGCCGTTTTTGCGTTTATGCTGCCGGAGGTTTCGTTCACCGTCGGTTATGGCTGCAGAAAGGCTGCCCACTCATATCCGCTGTCTTCGCCGCGGGTGATGCGGCTGCTCCAATCCGTGAGCCTTTGCAGGTATTCCGCCGCTCTTGCTTCCACAGGTTCCCTGCAGTGTTCCACGCCGCACACACGAACGATGGCTGTCAGCTCATACATCGGAAACCCGATCGCATGTCCGGGCGTGTGTACGGTTCCGCAGGCCTGTCCCACCGCGTGGCAGAGCGCTGCCCCGGCGGCGGTTGGCATTGCTTTGGCTGCGGCGTGACAGTCCAAAATGCAGCGCTGCGCCCTTGGCATTTTGATTTTTCCTGCCGCCCATTGGCGGGCTGCCTCCAATGCAAGGCGGGGCCGCGCTTCCTCCGGGCGCTCCTCTTCGAGTCGGCGCACGGCTTCCTCGGCAAGCGCCATGGCCCACAGCACCACCGTCCGGTGGTTTTGCTCCCGGAGGCATTTGTTCAGCTCCTGCAGCAGTATGCTGTCTTTGCGGAACAATATCTGATTTCCCCGATGCTCCCGTTCCGAAACTTCATCCAACCAATCCATGTTTCCAGTCTCCTTTCCAAATCTATAACAGCATACCACGTTCCGGCCGGTTTGTCAAGAAAAAACGTGCGTGGGGAATTGCGGCTTTGACGGGGAAAAGCGCATGCCGTGACATTGGCACAGAGAGGGGACCCTCTGGGCAGAGGGCCTCCCGCATCTGGTATTTTTGTAAAAGCAATTTCCAAAAAGTACTTGACATTGCGGTATTTTGTGTTATGATAAAAAATGAACTAAAACAGGCATGGAAGCAAAAGGTTCTGCAGCAGAGCATCGGGGCTGCCTCGGATGTGCGGACATGCGGAAGCGGGGGGAGATCAGGATGGAATGCTTTGAAAATTACGGCTCGGATCTGGTGATTCAGTTCGGGCAGGTCTGTTATCGCAGCCGGGACAAATCCCTGTTTCATATGCACCCCTCCTATGAGGTGCTGTATATTCCGTCCGGTATCGTGGCCGAAACACTGGTCGATGACCAGACCGTGCGCACAGATTTCCCGATGATTGCCATTCTGGCGCCCTTCTGCCGTCACTTTACCTATTATGAGAGGCTGCCGGCCAATGGCGGCGGGAGGGCGGAAGCTCATCCGGGCGCGCTGCCGGGGGAGCCGTGGATTCCGGGCACGGCCTGCCCCTTTGGCTGTGTGGACCGCTGCTCCGCCTCCGGCACGGCAAGCATTGACCGGTTTTGGGGGGCGTTTTATGTGGGGGAGGAGTATTTTCACGGAATGTCCCCATCGCTGCCTAGGCTCGAATCGCTCACCGGGGGAGCGAACGCCCGCTTTTTCAATCTGAGCGGCATGGAGGAGCGCTTTTCCTGCGTTGTTCACCTTATCCGCCGCCTCAGGGATCCGGGCGCGCCGGCCGACTGTGTTGCCAATCTTCCGCAAAAGCTGGCCTTTGGCATTCTGCTGGAGCTGCTCCGGGAGCTGTCCGGCGAGCAAACCTATCTTTCGGTGCGCAAGCGCAATTATATTCTGGAGGTCATTCAATATATATCGGATCACCTTGGCGAGAATCTGAAAACCGAGGAGCTGGCAAAAGCCTTTTTTGTCAGCCGGGATAAGCTCAACCGGGATTTCCGCGTCTACACCGGCATGAGCGTTCGGGATTTCATCACGCTCTCGCGGCTGAATCTCTCCAAGCACCTGCTCAGCACCAGCAAGCTCACGGTGAGGCAGATTTCCGAGCGCTGCGGCTTTGAAAATGAAATCTACTTCTATTCGTTTTTCAAAAAGCATACCGGGAGCACGCCGAGAGAGTATTTGTCTGAACGTATGAATAGTTAAAATGCACAAAAACAAGCATATGTTTTTGTTATATAATACAATATCCATAAAAATCATGAAATAGGTAAGCGGAAAAGTGAGTCATTTATCATTTTTCTGCGACATTTCATGATTTTTTTGTTCGGTATAATTTGATATAATTATCTCACCATGAAAAAAGGAGGGTTCTACGAAACGTATGCAAAAAAGAATTTCATTTTTGTTGATAGTTCTGGTGCTGCTTGGCTGTTTTTCGGCCTGCGGAAAAAAGGATGCGTCCCCGGACGGTGACACCACACCGCCGCCGGCTTCCTCCGGAGGAGGGGGCTCGCAGGAGCAGCCGGAGGAAACCCAGAACCCGGCCGAGACGCTGGAGCTGCCGGACGGCCTGAATTTTGACGAAACCATCCATATTCTGCAGCGGAGCCATGTGGCCGACGAGATGTATGCCGAGAAATACACCGGCGAGCTGATCAACGACACGATTTATGACCGGAACAAAACCGTGGAGGCTACGCTTGGCGTCACTCTGGAGTTCCACACGGCCGAGGGAACCAATCAAACCTTTGCAACCTACCGCTCCGCCATCACCCAATCGGCATTGGCGGATACGGCGGAGTATCAGATCGTCGCCAATTACGCCTATTTCTGCGCGGCGCTGGCGGTGGAGGGAGTTTACCACAACCTGCTGGAGCTGAACCCGGTGAAGGAAAACTATCTGAACCTGGATAAGGTTTGGTGGAACAGCAATTACGTCGAGCAGGCGGTGATGAACGACAAGCTCTATTTCATTGAGGGGGACGTCACCATTTCGGCCATCAACCGGCTGGAGATTCTGTTTTACAACATGAATCTGACCTCCACGCTTTTCCCGGATGTGGATTTCCTGGAGGTGGTGCATAGCGGGGAATGGACCTACGAGTATTTTCTCGAGTGCGTACATGAAGCGGGCGCGGGGGAATCGAGCGGGATGTGGGGTGTGACCATGCCCTGCAATTCGACCTCCATCGACGGCTTCATTGCCTCGCTGGGCGTGGACATTGTGCAGCGAAACAGCCGCGATGTGCCCGAGGTCAGCTTCAACACCGACCGCACCATCAGCATTGCCACTGCACTGCGCAATCTGTATCAGTTTGACGACAGCGCCTATGCCGACGAGGCACAGGCGCAAACGGTTTCGGCTTTTGTAGAGGGCAATGCGATTTTCCACATCAATCTGCTGCAGTACGCCGGAACCACCGACTTCAAAAATCTGAAGTTTGAATATGCGGTGATTCCGCTGCCAAAGTGGGATGAGCTGCAGGAGGACTACCTTGTCACCGCGCACGACGAGTATTCCACCCTTTCGGTTCCGATCAATGTGCTCAACACCGATACGGTCAGCGCGGTCATGGAGCTGATGGGCTACGTGTCCTACACCGAGCTGCGCCCCGCACTCTACGAGCGAACCTACAAGGTGCGCTACCTCAAAACCGAACCGAAGGCCAGAATGTTCGATTTCATCATCGATCACACCTTTTTCGATTTCGGATATATCTATTCCTATCCGATGGGCGACCCGGTGCACGTTCTGCGCAACAATATCCGGTATGCGGAGAGGAATCAGATGCTCACCGAAATTCAGCAGGGCGCGATCTCCAGCGACGCCAAGCTGCGCGAGTTCATCGCCAAGCTCTACGAATGAGCGTTGTCCGGCAGCTCGGCGCCGGTGTGCGGCAGGCGGCCGCTCCGGTTCCGAACGGAGCGCCGTGCCGCCCGGCCCCGCTCCGGATCTCCCATGTGCCCCACGCCGGACGCGGCGTAAACATATCAACATCCTCTGAAGGGAAGAAAGGAAACACAAATGAAAAAACGCATGTTGTCACTCCTGCTTGTGCTCTCTCTCTGCATGGGGCTGGCGGTTCTGCTGCCGCTTGGCGCCGTTGCCGAGGAGCCTGCCGCGGCATCCGACGGGAAAACGATTCTGTACGAATCCGATTTTTCGGCATATGAGGCCGGCACCTACACGGCCGACGAGCTGAACACCCTGCTCGGCTGGGCCGGCGTGGAGGAAAGCGCCACTCCCGGCAGTGTCTTTGAAATCACCGAGGACGGCAAGCTCCGCATGTTCAATCCGTTTGAAAACCCCGACAAGCCCGGCACCATGAATGCCCAGTACAGTATGCGCATCGGCCGTTTCCCCGAGCTGGTCGGCAGCCGGATCGTGCTGGAGTTTGAAAAGACCTACAACGAGTCCGAGACCTGCCAGCAGTTTTATTCCACGCTGCGCGTGCAGAACGGCGGCAACGCGGTGGAGCCGACCTCCACCCTTGAGGGCTTTACATGGAGCCAGCTGCGCTACGAAAACGCATGGGAGTGGCTTGTGGATCAGTCCCGCCCCGAAAACACGGGCTTTACCTCGTACCGGACCGACTTTAAGGAGGACAACGAGGATTTCAGGTATGGCTATTATTTTCTGGATAACAAGGTGGGTGTAAAGCAGACCACCGGAAATTATTTCCGCACCACCTTTAACTCCACCGATACCTTCAAGGTGGTCATTGACCCGGTCAACGGTGTGGATTACTATATCAACGGCAAGTGCGTCAGCTCCTCCAAATCCGAGGAAGCGTGGCGGAACACCCTCTACGACGCCTGTGTGGGTGAGGATGTCCTCATCCGCATGATGCCGGGCATCGACGTGACCTACGACAACATCAAAATTTACACCGAGGAAATTGCCGGGCCGGAGGTGCTCATCACCGAGCTTTCCCCGGGCGGCTACCGCGGCGATACCGATTCCTATTGGGCCGAGTACATCGAGGTTTACAATAACTCCGACCGCGAGCTGAACATCTTCGATTACTGCATCGTGCGCGACTCGAAGCTGGACGCTGCCAACACCGCGATGTCGGCCTCCAACGTCTGCAAAATTCTGCCCGATACCACCACCTTCACCTCTCCGCAAAATCCGGCCAATACGGCAACCCTGACCAACCCCTCGTACGAGGAGGGCTGGTTTGCCCCGGGTGAGGTGGTGCTGCTCTATAACGCCACCAACAATCTGTATGACGAGACCGCTACCAAGGTCGGTGTAAATAAAAATCTGGAGGATTTTCGCGCGGCACTGAACCTCCCGGAGAGCCAGAAGGCCTTTTACTGCTACAACGATTACAATTTCTCGCTCGGCAACGGCGGAGGCCCCTACCTCTATGCGCTGGGCTATGCCGATTTCGACTACACCGCCACCGCCCAGAACATCGACAACATGTATGGGAATTTCATCTCCTATGTGTGGCAGGTCGGCGGGAGCGGGCAGACCAGCTACAACGGATACACGTTCACCCAGAACTATGACCCCACCAACGCGCCCTATACCTCGATTGAATACGCCTATGCCGAAAACACCTATGCCCGCCTCGGCATGGCCATTGAGAAGGGAAGCGAGGCGCAAACCCCCGGCGTGCTGTACGACTCCCAGAAGCACAGCTTTGACGTGAAGGTCAACGGCGTCAGCAGCGCGGCCGCTTATCTCGGCGAGGAGTATCTGCTGACCGATGCGCTCAGCGGCGGCGATCTGCTGCTGTTCGGCGAGGCGCTGGTGGACGGCGAGACCGCAATTCTGACCGGCGACGACGCCAAGGTTACAGCCATGTCCGACATCGATGTGACCAAGATCGAGCTGATCACGCTGGAGGGGGCCGGCATCCGCACGGCGGAGCCGACCGGAATGCGCTGGCAGACAGCCGTGAACAAGGCGGATTTCGACTATATCAGCGCGATGGTGGGCGGCAGCATCCAATCCGTCGCAATCGGAACCCTGATCACGCCGACCCAGCGCGTGCAGGAACTGGAGGCCTTCACCAAGGAAGCGCTGGACGCCGGGAATTTCAGTGACGGCGGCTATCTCGACGTGGGGGCTACGGCCGGCGCGTGGTTCGGGCAGACCGACACCGCGTACATCTTTTCCGGCTCGGTTGCGGACATTCTGACCGAAAACTATGCGCTGGATTTCTCGGCCGTCGGGTATCTGACGGCGACACTGTCCGACGGCACCGCCGTCACGGTTTACGGCTGGTACGATGAGGCGCTGCATGCGCGGAATGTGCAGGAGGTGGCGCAGGCCGCGCTCGACGATCCCGAAAGCGGCCTGACCGATGCGCAGAAGGAGGTCATTGCCGGCTTCCTGCCCCAGAACTGAAGGAGGAATACCCATGAAACGGTTTGTGTATGAAACGCCGGAGCTGCTGTTGTTTTGTCCCGATGCGGCCGATCTGATCCGCACGTCAAACGAAATCGACGATCCGTACGGGCTTGACAGAGTGTGGGATCTGTGAGCCGGTAAGGGCGGGGAACGGGCGGCAGCGTCCGTTCTCCCGGCCCATTGCAAAAAATGAGGTCATAGCATGAAAAAAATATTGTTACGGATGGCGGCCGGGCTGCTGGTTCTGCTCCTTGCGGTGTCGGCGGCCGCCTGCGGTGGGGATGACGGAGCTCCCCCGGAGCAGAGCAGCGCGCCGGCTGCCGAAACCACCGGCGGAGCCGCGCCGGAGGAGGACCGCCTGATTGAATTTGCCGTGGACAATGTGTGCAATTATACCATTGCACGCCCTGATGACGCCACGGAGAACATTGTGGACGCCGCCATTCGGCTGCAAACCGATATTGAACGCCTGTTGGGCTACAAGCTCAAGCTCACCGATGATTTTGAATACAGCGCGGATGCCTACGAAATCGTGTTCGGCCTCTCGGCCTATCCCGAGACCATGCAGGCGCTGCAAGCCTGGCAGGTCGGGGAATACGGCGTGGCGGTGATCGGCAACAAAATCGTGGTGGCCGGACATACCGACAGCACCACCGAAAAGGCGGCAACCGTCTTTTACAACCTGCTCAAGGATTCGGTTTCGGTGGATGGCGACAAGGTGAGCATTTCCTTCCGCCTCTCGGATATTGAGAACAAATCCATGCCCTATTGGTTCGGCGACATTCCCGCCTTTGCGGCGGGCAGCTACCACGGCGCGTTCGATCTGGAAACCGACAACGTGCAGATGTATTATACCGACGTGGCCGAGAGCGATGTGGACGATTATGTGCGGCAGCTTGCCGAAGCCGGCTTTGCCAAATACCAGACCAACCGCATCGGCGAGAACCGCTTTGCCACCTTCACCTCCGAGGAGGGTATGGTGCACCTGACCTATCTTGCCTATAACCAGAGCCTGAGCATCATCACCGACCCGCTGGATGCCACCGTGCTGTTCACCCCCGAGGAATACGACGGCAGCACCAAGGTGACCGAAAACACACTGGGTATCATCTCGCTGGACTATTCCCACCGCGATGTGACCGACGGCAACGGCATGAGCTATGTCATCACGCTGGAGGACGGCCGCTATGTGATTTTTGACGGCGGGTATGCCCAGGACGCCGAGCGGCTCTGGCAGTATCTGAACGACAACAATCAGCGCGCCGACGGCGAAATTGTGATTGCCGCGTGGATTCTGACCCATTCCCACGGCGACCACTACGGGTGCATCAAGGAGTTTGTTCCGCGGCACGGCAAGGACGTGACCGTGGAGTATGTGATGGCAAACGCGGCCTCCTCCACGATGGTTGCCGAGGGGCAGTACGACGCCTTTCTGACCTCCTCTCTGCCGAGCCTGATGCGCCAGATGGGCGGCTCTCCCAAGCTCATCAAGCCCCACACCGGCCAGAGCTTCACCTTCTGCAACGCCACGTTTGAGGTGATGTACACGCATGAAAACTTCTATCCGAGCGTTCTTCCGTATCTCAATGATTCCAGCACCGTCATGCGTATGACGGCCAACGGCAAAACCGTGCTGTTTACCGGCGACTGCGAGGCGACCGCCAGCAGCGTTCTGGTGAATATGTACGGCACGGCGCTGCACTGCGACATTCTGCAGGTCAATCACCACGGCTACAGCGGCGGCACCAAGGCGCTCTTTGATGCGGTTTCCCCGTCGGTTGCCATGTGGACCACCTCGCAGGCCGCCTTTGACATCCGAAACAGCGATAAATGGATCCGCACGCCCAACAAATATCTGGTGGATATGGTGGGGCTGGACCATGTGTTTGTCGCCGACGGCCCCTGCAAGCTGCTGCCCATGAGCTACGATTCGCTGGACGAAGTGACCGAATATCATTTTTCAACCGAACAGAGGATGACGCAATGAATCTGCATGATTTTCCCGCCGTGCTCTCCTACCCGTACGGAAGCGAAACAGGCCGCTTCGACTGTGCATGGGGGACCTGCATGGCGCTCTACGGTGAGACGTGCGAGGACGAATATACCGCGTATCTGCGGAATGTTCTCCCGGGGCGCGGCGCAGAGCCGTATGACAGCAACCGCATCGGGGAGAACCGGTTTGCCACTTTCCGCCTGCCACAGGGGGCGCTGCACACCTATTACACCGCATGGTCCCGCACTGTGCGCCTGATTTTCGACCCGCTGTCCTTCACCTCGCTTCCCCCGCTTGCGGCCGGTGCGTTTGGGAGAATCACCGACCCCACGCTCTGCATCATGGCGCTGGATTACTCCCACCGGGACGTGACCGACGGCAACGGTATGAGCTATGTGGTGATTCTGGCGGACGGCAGCTTTCTGCTGTACGACGGCGGATATGCGCAGGATACCGATCACCTATACGAATTTTTGCGCACACACAACCGGCGAGCGGACGGCGAGATTGTGATCGCCGCATGGGTGCTGACCCATTCGCACCTCGACCATTACGGCAATTTCCGTGCATTTACCGAGCGCTATGCCGACCGGGTGCGCGTCGAGTATTTTGTCGCAAACCCCACGTCCCCGCATTATTTTGTCAATGCCAATGCGTATGACCCCTTTCTGACCGATTGCCTGCCCGAACTGCTCTCGGCTTACCCGGGTGCCCGCCTGGTCAAGCTGCAAACCGGTCAGCGGATGGCGGTGCGGGATGCGGTCATTGAGGCCTATTTCAGTTTTCACGATGTCTATCCCGAACCGATCCGCTGGCTGAATATGGCCTCCTTGGTCACCAAGCTGCACATTGCCGGGCAGGAGATTCTGTTTTTGGCTGATGCGGAGATTGTGCCCGACGTCATTCTGCCCAAAATGTACGGAAACGCGCTCAAAAGCGACATCTTCCAGGTCGCGCATCACGGCTACAGCGGGGGCAGCGCCGAGCTGTTTGACCTGATCGCCCCACAAACCGCCATGTGGACCACCTCCAGAGCCGCGTTTGACATCCGCATCTCGGACGAATGGCCCCGTCCGCAGAACCGGTATCTCACCCGGGAGGCCGGCATCACCCGCTTCTTTGTGGCGGACGAGGGCTGCAGGCTGCTCCGGCTGCCCTATGCCGGGGAGGAACCAACCCTGTACGAATATCCGACCTCTGACCCGAAAGGAGACTGATTGCATATGAAAACCAAGCGTTTGCTTTTGCTGGTCGCTGCTCTTTTGCTGCTTGCCCTGGCTGCTGTGTCCTGTGGAGACAATGAAGCCACACCGCCCGGAGAAAGCGCCGGCCAGGAGAGCACTGCCAATCCGGATTCCACAACCGGCGAGCCGGACGAGACCGGTGACTCTGACCCCGACCCGGACCCCGATCCGGACCCCGATCCGGACCCCGATCCGGACCCCGATCCGGACCCCGATCCGGATCCAGACCCCGACCCGGATCCTGATCCTGATCCGGACCCCGAACCTGAACGGCAACCGGATTACGGCAAATACAACGAGCCGAACGATCCGGATGACGAGTACACCAAGCGGTATTGACGTTTTTTTCACGGCGTGGTTGGCGCAGGGCTGTCGCAAATGCATTATAAAATGCGTGAGCGGCAGCTCTCTCTTTCCTGTTTGCGCAGGGATCAGTATTCAAAACAAAAAAGCCTCTGTTGGAGGTAATATCAAGGACGACAAAAGAGCGGGCCCCAAAAAGATAATTCTCTTTGCTCTCATATTTCGTATTTGCTATGACTTGTTCGACTTTTCTTTGCGTATGCATTTTTATGCGGTTCAGGAACGGGACCAGTGTCTGTACGTCTGTACGGTTGGAGAATGCTCCCACGCCGACAATATATTCACTCTCCACGCCGATCTGGATATGATATCCTGCCTTAAATGTGTCCGGCACATAGCCGGAGGAATCCGCCCTGCCGTCGGTGCAGAGCCGCATTCTTCCCTTGACAAACCCGCATTTGTCGGTTATAATAAGAACAGAAAATGTTCCCAATGTAGCTTGGGCCGGCAGGTGCCGTCCGGGAGGTTTGTGTTGTGCGGCAGGGCAGGGTGAGCAATGGGGATGGGAAGAAGGGAAGGTGAGGCGAAATGGCGGGCGGCGTCACGAGGGAGTCCCCGGTTACGGTTCTGCCGGGAGTGGGAAAGGTGCGCGCGGCGTGCTATGAAAGGCTGGGGGTGCGCACACTGGGGGATTTGCTTGCGCACTATCCCCGCGCATATGAAAACCGTGGGGATCTGCGGCTGCTGACCGAGGCGAGAAGCGACGGCAAGAGCGCCGTGGTGCTCACGGTTGCCTCCGAGCCGAAGTGCGTGCGCCTGCGCAGTCACAAGAGCTTCCTCAAATTCCGCGCGTTTGACGACAGCGCCTCCTGTGAAATTGTTTATTTCAATCAGGACTATCTCAAAAACAGCTTTCCGGTGGGGTCTGTCTTTCGCTTCTGGGGCAAGGTGGAGCCAAAGGGCAAAAACGGCTTTTCGATGTCGGCTCCGGTTGCCGAGCCGTGGGCGCCCGGCGTACCGCTGCGCAATCTGTGCGCGGTCTGGCGCATGACAGAGGGGCTGACCCGCAAGCAGCTCGAACGCGACATCTCCGCCGCGCTTGCGCTGCTGGCAGGCGACACGGAGGATCCGCTGCCGTCCGGGCTGCGCAAGGCGCGCTCGCTCTGCACGCTCTCCTTTGCCGAGCGCAACATTCATGAGCCGGAGTCGGCGCAAGCCCTGCTGATCGCCCGGCGGCGGCTGGTGTATCAGGAGTTTTTCGATTTTTCGCTCGGAATATCGATAACACGCAGCAAAGGCAGGGCACACGGCGCGCCGGTTTGCTCCAACGGCGACATCAGCCGCCTGACCGACCGGCTCCCCTATACGCTGACAGGGGCGCAGCAGCGGGTGGTGGATGAAATCCGGCGGGATATGGCCTCGGATGTGCCGATGCACCGGATGCTGGTGGGGGATGTGGGCTGCGGCAAAACGGTCTGCGCGGCGGCAGCCATTCTGATCGCCGTGCAGAACGGCAGGCAGGCGGCGCTCATGGCGCCAACCGAAATCCTCGCCCGCCAGCATTTTCAGGAGCTGTCGGCTCTGTTCGGAGCCATCGGCATTTCCTGCGCGCTGCTCATCGGCGCCACCACGGCAAAGGAAAAGCGGGAGATCAAACGCGCGCTGATGGCCGCCGAGCCGGAGCAGCGGTTGGATGTGGTCATCGGCACGCACGCGCTGCTATCCGAGGGCGTGGAATTTGCCTGCCCTGGGCTTGTGGTGACCGACGAGCAGCACCGGTTCGGCGCGCGGCAGCGGGCGGCACTGTCCGATAAAAACGCGCATGCGCATCTGCTGGCGATGAGCGCAACCCCCATCCCGCGTTCGCTGGCGCTGGTGCTGTACGGCGACATGGAGCTTTCCCGTATCGACGAGATGCCGCCGGGGCGCCAGCGGGTGGATACCTATGTGGTCGACGAGAGCTACCGCGCCCGCCTCAACGGCTTTATCGGAAAGCAGCTTGCGCAGGGCGGGCAGGTATATGTGGTCTGCCCGGCCGTGGAGGAGCAGGAAACCCAGCCCGACGAGGTGGAGCTGTGCGATCTGAACCCGGACGGCAGCGTGCGGGAGAACCGGGAGGAAAAGCCTCCGCTCAAGGCTGCGGTGGCGTATGCCGCCGGGCTGGCGCAGCTCTTCCCCGAGTACGCGGTCGCCTTTCTGCACGGCAGGCTCAAAAGCCGCGAAAAGGAGGAGATTATGCGCCGCTTTGCCGGGGGCGAGGTGGGAATTCTGGTTTCCACCACCGTGATTGAGGTGGGGGTGAATGTGCCGAACGCCTGCCTGATGATTGTGGAGAATGCCGAGCGCTTCGGGCTTTCTCAGCTGCACCAGCTCCGGGGCCGTGTCGGGCGGGGGAGCCGCAAATCCTATTGCATTCTGGTCACCGGCGGCACAGGGCCGGTGGGGGAGCGCTCGCGGGAGCGTCTGCAGGTCATGCGCACCACCTATGACGGGTACGCGATTGCCGAGCAGGATCTCGCGCAAAGAGGCCCCGGCGATTTTCTGGGGATGGCCGGCGACGGCTCGGTTCGCCAGAGCGGGGCGCTGACCTTCCGGCTGGCTAACGCCGCCGAGGACGCCGGGCTGATGACCGAGGCCGCGGCCGACGCCAAAGCCATAGCGGCGGATGACCCGGGGCTGGAGCAGCACCCGCTGCTCCGCGAACGTGTGAACGGAATGTTCTCGATCGAGAGCGGGCTGCTCAGTTGAAGATGATGACGGCGCATATGCGGAGGTGCGGAGCATGATGAACGGGAAGGGAGAGTGGTAGGATGGCGGAGCATCTGCCTTTTGTCGTGACCGTCAGTCCCATCCGGGCGCTGGCCATTATCCCGTTTGAGCGGCATCCGGATGTGATCTACAGGGCGTTTGAGCTGCAATATTTGGACGGCTTGCCGTATGGGAAGGGATACCGGATTGTTGCCTACCGGAACGATCATACTGTCGATGTTTATGACAATGAGACACTCGCGTTTCAGGAGAACGAAGCCTTTTCGATTGTGGAAAACGGCTTGCACCGGCATGTACAGGTGCCGGTTGCCAATATCCGGTTTGAAAACCGGGAGGGATGCCGGATCATTGCGTTTTCCTTTACGGATATTCAGCACCGCATGATTCGGGTCAGCATCAGGGAAACGACGAAAAGAAAAACCACCCCCTTGAATTTGCTGGCTCCCGTGGGATACGGGGCGAGGGCGCCTGCATACCTGCCTGCGTTTTTCCTGTACGATTTCGATTTTATCCGGAAGGGCAAAACCATTGTTGATTGCTGGATCGACGGCTGGAAGCTGATCCCGGACACACTGCCGGTGCCGGTGAATCTGCAGGCCCGGTATTTTATCCGGTACAGTCAGCGCTGCGCAATGCTGGAATTTGCGAGAACCGATTTGCCGCTTGAATGGGAGCCGCAATTGCAGGGTCTGACCTTTCGCCATGAAACCACCGAATATCTGTATGATGAAAATCATGCTTTGCGGCAAATTGCGACAGACACGGGTGCGGGAAGGGTTCTGATCGATTTTCAACCGGCTTTTGACTGCAACCGGAACGGAACCGGTAAATTTGAGATTCTCCCGGCGGGGGAAATGGGGACGATACGGGGGAGTTATGAGGTGCAGAGAACGGCAGACAGAATTTCGGTCCGGTTGGCTCCGGATGGGGGATGGATTTCCCGTCCAAAATCCATGGTGCAGAGGCTGATTTTGCAAAAGAGGTCGGCGTTCTGCACATGGTGTAAAAATTATGAGTATACGGCAGTGATCGATCTCTGTCAGAAACAGATGACAGCGGAGTGGAAAAACAAACAAAAAACGGAGGGCTGGACAGATGTACAGGACAGTTGTGATCGGCTATTCGCCAATAGCAAGGGTTATGGCGGATAAAATTGAAAAAAAGGCCAATGAAATGCTGCGGGAGGGGTACCGTCTGGTCACCATGTCGGTTACCGGAACGGCAAAGGCGATCCTGGTATTTCTGAAGGAAAGCTGATCCGGCTGGGTCGGGGACGAAAGGGGGAAAACGGCGGCATGGTCAAGCCCAAATATATCCGTCACATTCACGGGTCGGAGCGGGTCAGCTCATATGGGCTGGACGTCTTTTCCGACGAGCATACCGGCGAGCCATACCGGGATCTGGTGAAGCTGCATCGAATCATCGATGACGGAAGCCAATATACCTATACGCTGGGCAAATGTCTGTATCCCAATGGGTTCGAGTCGGTCTCCACTATGCAGCGGTGGATGCTGGTTTATCTGGTCAGGGGGCAGCTCAGGTTCCGGGATCGGGTGCTGGGACAGGGGGATTTTGTGTATATCCCATCCGACATTTCCCACATTTTAACATCTCCCAAGGGAGAGTATCCGCTGTATTATTGGTTTACCTCCAACGATATGCTGCTTGAGCCGATTTTGCGGGAGTGTGGCTTTGATAAGGACGCTTTGGTAGGACACTGTGAGGAGGAGGGGCGTGTGGCCGAGCTGTTCGAACAGATGATTTATCGGCTGCACGGCGAAACCGATTTCCGCATCTATTTTCTGGGGGTGTTCACACAGTTGCTCGCCTATTTTTCGCAGAACGCGGTTCCGACCGGGGAAAAGGTGTCGGTCCGGCTGTTTGAACGCTGTGTTTCCTATATTGAGTATCGAAACGGGATGCTTACGGTGGATGAGCTGGCAGCCTTCTATCACATTACCCGGCAATATCTGTATCATATTTTCAAGCAGAACGGAGGTGCCTCTCCGCAAAAATACATTATGGAGGCGAAGATGAAGACCGCCGAAAAATTACTGTTGACCACCGATTACAGCATCACGCAAATTGCCGAGCATTTGCTGTACAACAACTATAATCATTTTTCGCAGGCATACAAGAAGTTCTATGGAATTCTGCCGCGTGAGCGCCGCCGGCAGGCGGGAATTGAGTCGTCCCGTCGGACCGCAGATTGAGGTGCCGGCCGGCACGACAGGGATGTTTGGATGCAAGGGATTGTAGCCGTGGTTGTTTTTTGTGGTCAGGGAAGAGATACCAATCCGCAGTTTGATAAAAGTTTTGATCAACATGTGGTGCTGTGGTGCTCAGGCCTGTCAAGAATTTTGTCTAAATGCATTTGCATGCTTTCTCATATTATTCCATAAAAACCAATATTTTTATATAGCGCAAAAAGTCACGGTCGCGACCGCGTTCATTTTAACCTTTACTTTGTGTAGCATATACATATAACTTTTTGTGAAAGAATGTGGGAAAAACGTTTACACAATTCTTCTGACATACTCAAAAATTCTTTCAGAATTGGTTTGCTCCACGAAAAAAATGACGTGCAGAGAGCCGCAAGGTGGCGTGCAGTCAGAATTTTGCGGTGTTGCTTTAATCGGACTGCCTCCCTGTGCATATGATGTAACAGGGAGGCTGAACAACCGTCAGCCGCTCCAAATGCAGAAGGGAGCCGAATGTATGGTCAGAAAAATACTGATAGACGCGGGACTGAACGGGC
>CALXUY010000070.1 GCA_944391805.1 uncultured Clostridia bacterium | reverse complement strand
CTTGCAGGAAACAAATGAACATAGCAACGATCCACATATACATATCATTGCAATCGTTTTTTTCATGTCTGCATCACCTTCCCATTTGAATTTATTGTAATCATATTATATCATGAATTGTTAATATTGTAAATGAATATATACATCTGAAAAAATTTTGTGTCAATGCCAACTGTTCCTATCTATGACATGCTTCAGGAGTGCTTGATTTGCTCCCGGTATTGCATAGGCGTCAGGCCGTATTTCTTTTTGAACAGCGTAAAAAAATAATTTTCCCGGTCATGATAACCTACATTGGATGCGATTTCCCGAACGCTCAGGTTGGTATGCTTGAGCAGCATGCAGGCTGCCGCGAGCCGATGACGGGTCACAAGCTCCGAGAAGGAGCAGCCATACTCTTTACGAACAATCCGCGTGATTTGTTTGGTACAGAGATATACCTGCTTGGCAACATCCGACAGATGAATCTCCTCGCAGTAGTGTTTGGTTATGTAGGTTTCAATGGTGTTGATATATTTGGCCTGCTTACTGAGCGTTGCTTCAGCTTCCGGAACATGCGGTTTCATTCGGTGAAACAGCTCAGAGTACAACAGGTACAACAGGTGCTGCAAATGATCCTTTGGAGAATTTCCCATAAAGACCTTTGCAATATGCTCTACATAAAATTTTTCGTCCTCTGTCAACGGCATTAGCAAAATGCCTCCGTTCAGTTGCTCCAAAACACAGTCATAGAGAGATTTCGCGCGATTCGGCAGCCTTTCCAAAACAAAATTCATCGCATAGCCTTCAAACTCCGGCCCCGCGGTATAATGCTCCAGCAATGGCGGGATAACCACCAATGAATCCTCGCAGTCCACTCCCCCTTGATCGGTTACAACCGTGAGACGGCCGCGATTGACAAAAAAGATTTCATAGTTGGAATGCTTATGCACTGCCTTCAGTCTCGCAGGAGAGTGCCTAGAGAGCTTCACGGGTTTCATAAAATAAGCCTCATCAAACAGAATCACGGACACCCGAATATCCGCAAACTCAATCCGCAAAGAGCGTTCTGCCATGCCATCTCCCTTCCTTTTATGTTCCGGTTGATCTAATTATATCATTAAATCCCACAGAAAGCAATATAAAAAAAGGACATTTCCTGCAAAAGATGTCCCTATGGTCGTCTTGAAAAGATTACCGATATCATTTATAATATATATATCTGTTGACAGAAAGGCGGGCGTAGGAAATGGACAGAGAGGAAATCCGGCAATACCAAGAGCAGTTCCAAACCGAACTGGATCGCTGCATTCGCTTTTGGCTGGAACACGGAATGGATGCCGAACACGGCGGAATTTATACCTGCCTGGATCGGGTGGGCAGAATCTACTCAACCGATAAAAGCGTTTGGATGCAGGGGCGATGTGCCTGGACCTTTGCACGCCTGTGCAACCAATACGGGAGCCGGCCGGAATGGCTGAATGCCTCGCGCAATTGTCTCGATTTTATTGACCGCTATTGCATCGATACCGACGGCAGAATGTTTTTTACCGTCACTAAGGACGGAAGGCCCCTGCGCAAACGCCGTTATTTTTTCAGCGAAGTCTTTTCCGTGATGGCGCATGCCGAATATGCCAAAGCCACCGGCGACCGGAACGCGCTGGAGACGGCCAAACGGCAGTTTGCCTTTGTGGCGGAAATCTACCGTGACCGCTCCAAAGATCCCTACAAAATCCCACCGAAAACCGATCCCAAAACGCGCAGCGGACGCTCTTTGGCCGAGCCGATGATGCTGCTGAACCTCACGCTGGTGCTGCGTGCCTGCGACCCGGAAAATGCCGCGCATTACCGCTCCTGTTCCCGTGACTACATCTCGGATATTCTGAACTACCATTGGAAGCCTGCGCAAAGCATGCTGCTGGAAACCGTAGGAACCAACGGAGAGTACTGGAATTTTTGCTCTGCCGGGCGCCAGATCAACCCCGGACACGATATAGAAGCAAGCTGGTTTTTGCTATCCGCCGCAACAGATGAAAACGATCCGGCGCTTGCCGACACCGCCGAAGCGATTTTCCGCAGCGCAGTCATGCGCGGCCGGGACGAGCGTTACGGAGGGCTGCTCTATTTTGTGGATGCAGAACACCTTCCCCCCGAACAATATGAGCATGACATGAAGCTGTGGTGGGTTCACAATGAGGCAATCATCGCTTCTCTGATGTTCTACCGGCACACCCGAAAAGAGGTGTATGCAGACCTCTTTCGGGAATACACGGCCTATGCGTTCCGCGTCTTTTCCGACCCGGAGGTGGGGGAATGGTACGGATACCTGCGGCGGGATGGCGCTCCCACAGAGCCCCCCTGTAAGGGATCCACCTTCAAAGGGCCGTTCCATCTGCCGCGTATGCTGATGACGGTGGATGCCATGCTGGAAAGTGAAAAGCAAATGCCAACTGATCGTCTAATGAAATAAGGAAGACCACATATGAAACATCAAATCGATACGAAATCACTCGGGGGCATCTATCCCGCACTTCTGACCCCCTTTCACCCATCCGGAATCAACCAACAGGCGCTCCGCGAGCTGATCGAATACAACATCCGCAAGGGGGTGACCGGATTTTACGTCTGCGGCAGCTCGGCGGAGGTCTTTCTCCTGACCGAACAGGAGCGCATGTCGCTATACGAGATCGTTGCCGAACAGGCTGCAGGCAGAGTCCGGCTCATTGCCCAGGTCGGCAGCATCTCCACCCAACAGGCAATCGGATACGCAAAGCGCGCCAAGGAGCTGGGCTATGACGCAGTTTCCGCCGTTTCCCCCTTCTATTACGGGTTCCGGTTTGCGGAAATCAAGCAATATTACCAGAGCATTATGGCAGCCAGCGAAATGCCCATGATCATGTACCATGTGCCGTGCACCTCCAAGGTGAGCTTTTCGTTTGATGAAATTGCCGAAATCCTCTCGCTGGACGGGGTCATCGGGCTGAAATACACCTCCAACGATTTTTTTACATTGGAGCTGCTCAAGGCCCGCTTCCCGGAAAAAATCATATTCAACGGATTTGACGAGATGTTCCTCTGCGGGCTCTCGATGGGGGCAGACGGCGCCATCGGCAGCACCTTCAACTTTATGGCGGAAACCTTTATCCGCATCCGTCAAAGCTATGAAGATGGCAAGCCAAAAGAGGCGCTGGCGCTGCAAAGCGAAGCCAACCGCATCATTCATGTGCTGGTGGAGTGCGGCGTGATGCAGGCAAACAAGGAAATTCTGTGCCAGCTCGGCTTCGACTTCGGTTCCCCGCGTCCTCCGTTTGCAGAGCTGACCTCCGCGCAGAAGCAACGGCTGCACGACGAAGTGACCAGTCGGCTTTGAGTCTGTAACATCGGGCCGTGCCTCACCGGGCCGCCCGATTTCCTGTTCCAAATTTCCGGCTAACCGATGCAGCGCGATTTTGGGTTTTCCACCGGCAAGCCCGCTCGATCCAATCCGCATACAGTAAGGAGAATTTTTTGATGAAATGCACACTGGTACACCAAATTCCCCCATCTCCCGGTAATCCCCGCAACAGCGAGGGGGCCTTTCTCCGAGCCGCCAACGGGGACATTCTGTTTGCATACAGCCGCTATCATGGGGCCAGCAATCATGACCATGCCGCATGTGACATTGCAATGATCCGGTCCCGCGACGAGGGCACAAGCTGGAGCGAGCCGGAAATCATCGCCGAGGCCGGCTGCTTTGGCACCACAAATATCATGAGCGTGTCGGCGCTGTACCAAGCCAACCGGGAGCTCGCTTTTTACTTTCTGATCAAAGAGCCTGACTTTTCCAGCACGCTTGGCCGGGCAGTTTCGCCGGACGGGCAGACCTTCCGCGCGGAACGGTGCGAAGCAAAGTTCCCAAAAGGCTATTACGTGATCAATAACGACCGGTTGGTCCGTCTCGCCAGCGGCAGAATCGTCGCCCCCGCCGCGCTTCTGAGCATGGAGCAAAACCGCACGGCAGACCTTCTCCCACATGCGTCCGTGACCACCTGTTTGGTTTCGGACGATGACGGAAAGAGCTTTTTCAATGCCGGCTTTGACTACACCACGACCGACGCCGTGAACGCCGGCTGCGGACTGCAGGAGCCGGGAATCCTGGAGCGTGCGGACGGCTCGCTGTACCTTTGGATGCGAACCGACTACGGCTGCCAATACGAATGTGAATCTGACGGAGACGTCAACCGCTTCAGCGTGCCGCATCCCAGCCAATTCACTTCTCCGCGCTCCCCGATGCAGATCAAGACACTCAGTGGCATTACCTACGCAATTTACAATCCGGTTCCCAACTACAACGGCCGGGTTTCGGAGCCGGGGACCTGGGGCCGTACCCCGCTGGTGATCCGCAAAAGCGCCGATGACGGCAGAACATTCGGTCCCCTGAACGTGATTGAGGACGAGCCCACCCGCGGATACTGTTACCCCGCAATGCTTCAGACCGATGATGGCTGTCTGCTTGCAGCATACTGCCGTGGGGATCAGGCCGATGGAAATACCCTGTGCCGGCTGGGCATTGCAAAAATCCGGCTGGATACCATCGCCTGACACCAGTATTTCCCTTTTCTCCCCATCGCAACACAGCACCGAAAGACGGATGCACCGCATTTCCTGTGGGAAGGTGCATCCGTTACGAATTATCCAAACAATAAATCAGTGCCCCTGTCATGACATCCATGCCATGACAGGAGCACTTTTTCGGTCGGTCACCGAATGCTATCGACGGAATCAGTCCTTCTTTTTGCGAACACCTATCAGCGCAGCCGCGCAGAGCGCCAGGACAATCAGTCCGCCGGAAACCGAGGAGGCACACCCGCCATCATCGTCAGCCGGCTCATTGCCGGATGGCTGTGTCGTATCCTCGCCGGAATATTCGGACTCCCGGCTCTGCTCCGGTTCTTTGGTGGTATCCTCTCCCTGCGTTTCATCCTCGCCTGTTCCGGGGGTGGTGGGTTCGTCGTCATCATCCCCAGGCTGCTCGGTGTCGCTCGGATCCCCGCCCGGATTGTCGTCATCATCAGAGGGGAAATCAGGCACAATCTCCTCCAGATCGCCCTCCAGGCTCTCATCGGTCTCCCCCGCCAGATTCTCACAGTTGGTCACCGTTACGGTGATCCCCTCCGCAGCATTGTAAATACCGGTTACCAGGCCGCTCAGTTCTCCGTAGTTCACACAATCGGTGATAGATGCGGTGTTCTTATCCTGCATTCCACCGAGAATGCCGCCTGCCATGGCGTTTGCCGAGGTGATGGGTCCGTTGTTGATGCAGCCCGTGATGGTCAGATTGTCCGCGAAGCAGCGGCCGGCAATGCCGCCGGTTGCGTTGAACGTGTCGGTTTCTCCAGTTCCCCCAAGCCCGTTAACAGCACCGACATTGCGGCAATTGATGACGGTCAGACTCGGCTGTGCCACCATGCCCACAATGCCGCCTGTGGGGCCGTGATTGGTGCTGACGGTGCCGGCATTGGTGCAGTTGGAAATGGTTCTGGCATCGGTACCGAGGTAACCGTCGAGAAATCCGACAATTCCACCGGTATTGCGCTGCCCCTTGACCGTACCGAGATTGTACACATTATCGATCACAACCGCAGCCCCCACATTTGCGGCCACCGCACCGGTGCGCGCATCGGTATCCTCGGAGGTACAAACAAATTCACATCCGCTGCCAATCACCAGATTTTTTACGGTTGCGTTCACCAGGGTTCCGAACAGCCCACAGAAGATGATGTTGTCAATTCGATCCTCGGCCGTTACACTCACCTTGAGATTGTCGATTACATGCCCCTGCCCGTCAAAGGTTCCCTCGAAGCTTGCGGTTGCACGGCCGTTTCCGATTGGCTCAAAGTCCTCGATCTCACTCATATCAATGTCATTGGCCAGATAGATGGTAACGCCCTTAAAGGGCTCGCCCAGATTGCTCAGAACCGAAAGCTCCTCAAGCCCCTGCGCGCTGGTGATCTGAAAGGCTTCGGGCGATTCGAAAAAGTCTGCGTACTCCAGAATATTCGGAACGTCGCTCAAGTCAACCTGCTCCACACACGCAGAGGAATAACCGACGACGGTATCCGTCTCCGTGTCTGTCTCTGTGTCCGCCGCCCATACGGCTGTCGTCGCCGTCATTGCCAGGGCCAGCATCAGAACCACTGTCCATATTTTTTTCATTACAGCTTCTCCTTTCCGTGTCGGGGCCGTGCGGATGCGGCCCCCTCGTGTTCTTTTACAGATGTAGCGTTCTCAAGCCTTTGGATCACTGGTCGATCTGGATTCCATCCCAGTGAATGATGTCTCCAAGCCCAGCCTCATCCTGCAGCTGCAGGCTGGTGCGGACGGCGTCGTTATCCTCCAACCAGACCAAGCTGATTTCCGGCAATTGATAGTACTGTTTCATCTCTGTCTCCTTTCCGGTTTGCTCTGTTGGCAGGCTTACGTGTTGCCGATGGTGTGGGTGAAGCTCGTGCTGTCGCAGACGGTTTCGGAGCCGTCCATCGCCTCGGCATAGCTTTCCACCTCAAACGTGTATGTCTGGTTTCCGTCCCCCACGGGAATGTCCGCAATGGTCAGTGCAAACAGATATCCATCCGGGCGGTAGGCTTCGGCCAGAATGCTTCCGTTCTGTCCGACTGCGGCCAGCTCACGGTATACGAATTTGCAGCTGCCGGCCTCCCGGCTGACCTGCGCCACAACCGTATCGCCGGCTCGGACCGTGATCACAAAGCCGACCTGAAGGTAATCAAGCGAATCGATGGATGCCACAATTCGGAGACTCTGCGTGTTTGTCCCGGTATCCACCGCGGTCACCTGATACCCGAGGATGTGAACGTCATAGGAGGCTTTGTCGGCAGACGCGGTCACAGTCGGCATACAGCCACCGTTCCAGCCTCCGACAAGCGCGGAGGCAAAGGAATCGCTGGTGTCTCTTGCCACGCCGTCGATCACCCCATAGTTGGCGCACCGGTCAATGACAACCGCCCCGTAGCTGTCGGCCGTATCCTTGGTCTGTGAGGAACCGACAATGGCACCGACCACGCCTTTGCCGGAGGTGGAATACATCCGCCCGTAATTGACGCAATCGGTCAGTGTCACGCCGGCACAGGCCCTTGCCAGAATGCCGCCGGCCATCTCGCCCACATTGGTGTTTGCCGTGGTGATGGTCACGGTTCCCGTATTGACGCAGGCATAAACGGTGCTGCCCTGCGCGTTGGATTGATAGTAGTCGGTCTGCCCGATCAATCCGCCTGCCTCCTGCCTTGCCGTCACATCGCCGTGATTGACACAGTTATCCATATACAGCCGACCGCCGGAAAATCCGATCACCCCGCCGATCTGTCTGGCATTGGCGGTAATGCTGCCGGTGTTCACACAGAAGCGCATGGTCAGTGCGTTGGTGCTCTTCTGATCCACACCGCTGAACCCCACAATGCCGCCGATCCGGTCGCAGTTGTTGGTGATGGTGTTGGAAACCTCTCCCTCGTTGCGGCAGTATTCCACAATGACACCGTCGTTGCCGTTCACCGTTCCGATGACACCGCCGCTGTTTGCCGCGGCATCAATCCGACCGGTGTTTGTGCAGTACCGGACAGCCGACGCACCGCCGGCCAGATTGCCGATGATACCGGCTGTAGCCTGGTCGTTGCTGGTGACATTCGCCGCGGAGCTGACGTATTCGACCGTAACGGCGGTGGCATAGCCAATCACCGCGGCAATTCCCTCACAGGCACTTGCATTGCCGGTGAAGGTGACTGCCGAGCCGGCGCCGATTTGCAAATTGCGAATGGTCGCTCCGTTCACATAGCCGAACAGACCGATCGCCGGCTTTTCACCGACGCCGCCGGTGAGCCGCATATTGTCAATCGTGTTTCCCAGCCCGTCAAAGGTTCCCGCAAATTCGGCGGCAGCCGTACCGATCGGCGTGAAGGCCACGCCGCCCAGATCGACATTCCCCGCCAGATATACGGTTTTGCCAGCAAAGCTCTGCGCCCCTTCGTTGACCCAGGCGGCAAGGCTCTGCAGCGATTCCGCGGTGGAAATGACATAGGCATCCGCATGCAATGCGTCCTCCGATTCCGGAGCATATGCCGGCAATTCGGGGGTGCCGTCCGACACGCCGGAATCCGATGCCAACCGCTCCCCGGTCTCCTGCGCTGCCGTTGCGGTGACAAGCATAGAAAGCGTCAAACACATCGCAAGCAGCACTGCCAACAGTTTTTTCATCGTTCCGATCCTCCTTAAATTAATTAGATTGAACAGTATCGATATACAGCATTCCGTCTGACTCCACCAGAGGAACCAGCGTCATGGCGATGTCATCCCCCGCATTCGGCGTGTGAATCGAGAGAAATAGCCTGCCGGAGGCATCCGCAAACACCATGCTGTGCCCGCCTTCGGTCATACAGTAGACATTGCTGCCGTCCGCCGTAAACAGGGGCTGCTCCGACTGTATCCAATCCCCCGTCAGCTTCCCGTTGGAGGAGGCGGCAACGCCCACGCAATAGTTGCCGCCGGCGTCCCGGTTGGACCAGAGCATCAACAGCGTGCCGTCCGCACACCGATACACCCACGGCCCGTCGGTAATCCCGTAGTCGGTCCACACCGGGTCACTGGCGCAGAACAGATCATTATGGTATTCCCCCACGGCCGTTTTCAAATCGTCGGAGAGCTGTACATATGCCATTCGCCCCTTTGCCGTGTCCGGGTTGTGGTCGAGCGTATCGCCATAGTTGGGCCACTCGTCCACATACACCATATACGGGATACCGTCCTCGATGTAAAGCGTTCCGTCAATGCTGTGCCGATCCTTCGGCGTTACAAAGCCATCCGACCAAGGGACAAAGGGGCCGGTTGGCGATTCGGAGCGAAAAATCGCTGTTCCGCGCAGATTGGTGTTGCCGTCGAGATAGGTGCCAAAGAGGTAAAAAGCCCCGTTGTAAATATGCACCTCCGGAGCCCAGAAGCTGCCGGTTCCCGGAAAGCCCGGTACGTCGGTTTTGTCAAACACCATGGTGCGCGTGCTCCATGTCAGCAGATCGCTGCTGACACGCACACCATACCCACTGCCCGCATTTTCATACACATAATAAAGGCCGTCGTATGCCACAATACAGGGATCACGGATTACCTGACTGGTCACCTGCAGCTCCATGCGGAGCGGAACCGTCAGCACCCCGTTCACCACGGCATGCGTATGAAATGCCTGTATGGCGCGAAGGATTTCGGTTTCGTTGCTCCCGACCATCCATGCGCGGTAGCTGTCGGACGTGTACTCTGCGATGACCGCATGAGTCTTTTGCGGCAGCGCGTCGGTCAGTGCGGCGGCCTCGGAGCCAACGCTGCCGATGATCAGCGCATAAGGATACTCCGCAATGGAAGCCTCCTTTGTGAGCGGAACCAACCGCACGCCAGAGCCGCCCACAGCGCGGACAGTCCGCCACAGATTGCGCACCGCACCGGATACCAGACTGCCGCAGTCCTCGTCGAACAGGATGACAAGCTGCGCCACCTGTTCGGAGGGCAACCCGCTCGGAGCTTCGCCTTTGATGTAAATCTGACTCACCTTTCCATCACCTCCTTCTGCAAAATTCTGCTCCAGAATACGGGTCAGCTCGTCCAGCGCACTCAGGGTCGCGCCGTCATCCCTACCTCCGACCACCAGCTTCAGCCCCGCATCGGTAAAAACGGTTTCAATGATGTATTCGCCGCTGCCCAGCTCCGTAAGCCGTTCCTGCGACGCCGCGCGGGTGGTATCGCCGATCAGGATCTCACATCCGGCTTCACTTCCGGCGTGGAGATCGGTTGTGATGGGCAGCGGATCCCCCAGATACTCCCCAAGCATCCGGTTCAGTGCGGTCACAGCCTGAATGACATTCTCAGACGCGGAATCGGAGCGCACCAATTGAAAATCCTGCAGCCAATAGTCCTGAGGCGTTTCCTGTGTATCGCTTTCTCCGCTTTCCGTTGTCATCGAAGGGAGCGTTTCATTTCTGCGGCAGGCCGTCAGCGCAAGCAGAACCGCCAGCAGCAGGCATAGCCCACGCCAAACACTCCTTGCTGCGGCTCCCATCAGTTGTTCTCCCACAGCGCATTGGCGCTGTCAACCACTTCCTGCAGCTCGCCTGCGTGCCCCCTCATATAGGTGGTCACCGCTCTGACATCGTTGTAGCTGAACAATACCCGGTACAGCAGATTTTTCGCAACTCCGGTCTCATCAAAGGTCACACCGAAATCATAAAATTTGTTGTTGTGCAGATATTCCAGCATCTCATAATCGTTCTGATTTTCGGAAAGCCGCCCCAGCAGAATGGTGTTGAAAAACTCCGGTCTCATATACTCGTAGCTGTAAATGGACAGAGACTCCAGAACCACCGCACTCTCCTCCGTGTTTTCTGCCTTTGCCGGAATGGCAAAAAATCCGGAGCCGCATACCACACGGTAGTCGGCGCCGCCCTCCAGTGTTGGATAAGGAAGATAGCAAACTTCAAACTCCAGCTCCCTGAGATAGCGGGTAAACACGCCAAAATCATATGTAATGAACAGCGAGCTTCCCTGGCGATAGGTGGTCCACATTTCACTGGTCGGGAACATGGCGTCGGTGCCCTCTCCGAACAGCACATTGCCGTTGGTTTCGTAGAGCAATTCATACAGCGCCTCGGCAACCGCGGTCATAGAGGACGCGGTAAACCCCAGCTCAAACTCTCCGTCCGCATTGCGAACCAAAATGTTTTCTCCCAGCGCGTGTGAAAAGATATTGCAAGCCGAGTTGGAGCGGAACACCAGACCGTAATCAATTTTATCCCCCGCTCCCTCATTGACGCTTGCTGTATCCTTCACAATCTCGGTCATGCGCTCAATCGTCCACTCGCCGCTGTACACCACGTCATAGAGATCATCGGTATACCCCAGCGCGGCATAGCGATCGGCATTGCACAGCAAGCCGGCAATCCCCTGCCCGATGATCGAATAGTCCGAAACCACCAGCATCAGATTCCCGTTGACCTCATAATCGGTCACCTGCTGTTGGGAATACCATTCCCTCTCAAGATGTAAATTCGGAAGCTCCCGCAGATTGGCCAGCAGCCCTTCGGTCAGCAAAGCGGCCGTTCCATCGTTCGGATGGGGATATACCAGATCATAATCCCCGCCTCCCGCCATATCCGAATTCCGAAGCGCCTGCAGGACTCCGGCAAGCTCGGTATATTTCATTACAAATTGAAAGCGATTCTCCACATACATCGTCCGCCGATATGCCGTATCGTTGATGGGATCTCCGTTGTATTCGTCGGCATAAAAATAGTTGTACTCATTCCATGTCGGCTCGGTGATCATGACAAATTCCCGATTTCCCATGTCAATTGTGGGCAGCAGATCCTGCAGTACTTCCGCTCCGGTTTCCTCCGACAGGGAGGGCTGCGTAGTGTCGGGTGGCTGATCTTCTGATTTACATGCACAAAATCCCAAAGCAAGCACAAAAAGCAATAGGATGCCTTGGCTCAGTTTCCTTTTCATTAACTTGATCTCCCTTCGTAACATTCTGTACAAAAGATTTCCCTGCTGTCCGGACAGCGGCGGCAATTATACGCATTCTGCTTTAGCAGAATTGTATGAATTTGTTTTATTATATCACAGAACCCTTGCTTTGTAAATAAAATATAAAGACATGTCTCTTTTTTATTGTCCGAATATTTGATTTTTACAAAAAAATTAGCATATGATTTAACAAAACGGATTGACAAACTGATCGGATTATGGTATATTGATTGCACAAAATCAGGAGGAACCGCTTATGAAAAAAGAATGGATATTGGAGGACGACAGATTTGTATTTACCTATGAGGAGCCTGTTTCAATCCAATTCACCAAGCAGTCCGGGGACCAAGATCTGGCCATTTACCGGGTGGCTTTCAAATGGGAAGAACAGACCCACCCAAAGTCGATTCTTCTCTCTTATGAATTTCCGGATGTGGACATGTACACCATGTGGGATCCGATCAGCCCACTGCGCAGCATCCCTCTCTCGGATGCCACGACCACATCGCGGCTGGCATGGGGAATGCCGATGAAAGCACTGGTATCTCACAGCCACACCAATGCCCATCTGCTTACTCTCTCCGATGTCAAAACACCGATTGCCCTGAGGATGCACACCGACTGCACACACGGCACCGTGCACACGAATGTGGAATTTTTTACATCGCTCACCGGTCCTTTCCGGCATTACGAGGCATTTTTGCGCATCGACCGCCGGCGCATTCGTTTTGACGATGCAGTGCAGCAAGCCATGGCCTGGTTTGAACAGGCGGGGTACCGCAATACCGGTATTCCGGATGCCGCTACCCGCCCAATGTATTCCACCTGGTATTCCTATCTGCAGCATGTAAGCGCAGAGAATGTGCTGCGGGAATGTGAAAATGCCGCCGCATACGGAATGAAAACCGTAATTGTGGATGACGGCTGGCAAACAGAAAACCCGGACTGTGTTTACGGATATTGCGGTGACTGGAAGCCAAGTCCCCGTAAATTTCCCGATATGAAAGGGTTTGTGGACAGAATTCACGCGCTTGGGATGAAGGTTATGCTGTGGTACGCGGTCCCCTTTATCGGGAAGTATGCAGAAAATTATGCTGGATTTGAAGGAATGTATCTGCGATACGCTGATAATCTCCATTGCGGAGTTCTGGACCCACGGTATCGGAAGGTCAGGGAATTTTTGATTGACACCTACACGCAAGCGGTTGAGCAGTGGGGGCTGGACGGCCTGAAGCTCGACTTCATCGACCGGTTTCAGACAAACGGCGTTGTCACCGCAGAGATGGATACAGCCTCGGTAGAAGATGCCGCAGAGCAATTGCTCAAAGAGATCACAACAGCTCTCAAACGCATCAACCCCGAAATTCTGATTGAATTTCGCCAGCCTTATTTCGGCCCGGTGATCCAATCCCACGCCAATATGATACGGGTTTGGGACTGTCCGCTGGACGGCGCCACCAACAAAACGCAGAGCATCAATCTGCGCCTGATTTCCGAAAGCTGCGCGGTTCACTCGGATATGATTTACTGGCATCGCAATGAATGCCCCGAACAGGTGGCGCTGCAGCTCTATGGAACCATGTTCGCCGTTCCGCAGATCTCCGCCCGAATGGAGGAAATCACCGAACAACAGGCATGTGTACTCAAGCGCTATCTGGAATTCTGGAACGATCACCGACAAACGCTGCTTTACGGAAAGCTCCGTGTCACCTGCTGTGAAAACGGGTATGGCACCGTGCAAGCCGAAACTTCAGAGGAAAATATCACCATGCTGTCGGCCTCGCCCCTGTTGGAGCTCAACCGCACACAGGCTGTGCACTACATTGTGAACCTGACTGACCGGAAGCAAATTTTCATCAAAAATCCTCGGATGCAGGAGATCCGCTGTTTGGCATACGATTGTATGGGACAGTGCATCCGCAGTGAAGAAATACGGCACGACGTGCTCTTTGAGCAGGCCGTGCCATTGGGCGGAATGCTTGTCATTACTCCGTTCTGATGTTTTGCGTCTGTCTGAAAGCTACACTGCACAGTTCGCGGCGGCTTTCCGCAGCAAGGCCTTTCGCCCCAATTGACTGCACTGTTGCTTGTATCTTCTCGCCAACAGGCAGCAAATCTGCACAAATCTTCTACAAGCGCAGCTTGCTGCAATCGGGCTCACGATTGTCTGCTGTCAAAAAATTCTTTCAGAACTGATTTGCCCCATGAAACATCTGCCGTTCAAAACGCCGCAGGCGGCGCACAGTCAAATGGTACGGTGTTGCCTTTATAATCTGCATCACTCTGAATGGCGCAATCAAAAGCGTCGATCGCATTTTCGATGACAATGGCTCCCTATTCCCCCAATAAACTGCGACCCGAATATCCTTTCCCATATTTTTTACCAAAAGAATTATGCCCGCCCCCAAACGAGGCTTCCCCGGCGAGGCCCCATTCCCGCCGTTTTCCCATATCTGTCTGCCAAAATGGGACCTATGCTAGGGAAGCCTCTCGGAGGGGTGGCTTGGAGGGGGTACCTCTTTCAAGAGGCGCCCCCTCCAAGGTCTTCTATCACGCGAACCTCCGCCGGCGTACCTCCGAGCGGATACTCCATCTGCACGTCGCACGGCTCCCGCGCGGCGCGCTCCCGGTCAGGCTCGGCAGCCTCCACACAGCCCCAGCGGCGGTATGCAGCCTGGCTCTCCCGCGAGGAGTGTGCCGAGATATAGAGCTTGGAAGCGCCGGCAGTCCGGGCATATGCCGCCCCGCGCCCGAACAGCTCCCGTCCGATGCCCCGCCCGCGGAAAGGCTCCGAAACGTAAAGCTCCTTGAGCTCCATATACTGCCCCCGGCTGCCGAAGCGTTCCGGCAAGAGTAGCAGATAGCCGACCAGCGTCTGCCCGCAGAATGCCCCGCAGGCATATGCGCCGGCCTCCACTGCCCGCAGCAGCGCATCCGCATTCTCACGGAGCTGTGCACGGCTCCACTCCTCCGTAAAGGCAACGGGCACCAGCGCCCAATCGCCTCCGATCCGCCGCCAGCACTCCCGCACCTCCTGATGCCGGATAAATCCGTCGAGCGAGCAGGGGCCGAAATTTTCCGGCGTCAGCCCGTCATAACGGATGGGCGCGGGCAAAGACGTCGGCTCGGTGTGAACACGCCGGGCGGTTTCCACCCGATAAATGCGCGAGCGCTCCCCCCACGGGTGATAGCCCACGCCGATGTATTCGCCGCCCATGCGCTCATAAAAACCGTTCAGATCGGTACAGAGATAGAGAAAGCCATATCCTGCTGCGGCAGCATCCCGCTGCGCGCGGTCGAGCAGCAGCGCGCTGCAGCCGTGACCGCGATATGCCGGCTCCACATACAGCGCGCAGAACCACGGGCAGAGATCTGCCCGGCTGATGAAATCGTTCGGGATCAGACCGGCTCCTCCGGCAACGGTTCCGCCGTCGGTCAGCAGATACCATTGCGGAAGAAAGCCCTCTGCCATGATCGCGTGGCGGATGCAGTTGTCGTAAACCCTCCGGCTCTCTCCGGTTGCCCAGTGCTCCTGAAAAAACGCGATGGCCTGCTCGGCCAGCTCCGGCCGTTCGCGCACCGATACCACCTGCATCAAATGTCCCCCTCTCTGCCGCGCGCGGCGTGATAGTAATTCATAATCATATAAGCAATAAAAGGCCTTGAGGCTTCGCCTCAAACTCCACTTAAGAAACTTTTTTGAAAAAAAGCTTCTTAAGAATCTTCAAAAAACTCTCAATAATGGGTGATTGCTATAGCAATGAAGTCTGTGCTGTTCCGGACGCCACGCCCCCATCCCGATCGGCGGGATGGGGGTTTCGCGGCGCTCTGCCGCCTTCGCGGACTCCGGCACCGGATAAAATCTGGCCCAAAGTTGCTTTTACCTCGGCTTGATTTCCCTTTGAACCGGTAAATCGTGTTTGCTCAAATGAACGTAAATTGTCATAAATCCGGCTCAGCCCTCCGCCTGCCCGCGGAGCTGCTTCCAGCGCTTCCGGCTCAGATAGGCAAAATGCTCGGTGCGCACCTCACAGAGCTGCCGGCAGGGTCTGCCCGCCTCGGTGTGGTGATACACAAAGCCGCACTTTTCCTGTACCCGCCGGGAGCGCTCGTTGCCGTCGAAATACCCACACCACACGCCGGTGCAGCCCAGCTCCCCGAAGCAGCGGCAGAGCAGCGCGTGTACGGCCTCGGGGATCAGTCCCCGGCCCCAGTACGGCACACCGATCCAGTACCCGATTTCGGCTTCCCGCCGCTTCATGCGCGCAGAGCCGTGCGGCCGGCGCATGATACCGACGCTGCCCACCGGCAGACCGGTCTCCTTCAGCACCACCGCATAGGTTTCGGGAGCCGAGAGCACCGTGCGGATGATTTCCCGGCTGTTTTCCACATCGGTGTGCGGCGGCCAACCGGCCGCAGGCCCCACGGCGGGATCCTTTGCGTAGCGGTAAAGCTCCGGCGCGTCGCTCTCCCTCCACGGGCGCAGAAGCAGGCGCTCGGTTTCCAGCATAACGCCGGGCGAGGGGTCAGCCGTCATAACGCTTCTCCGTCCACCAGTCGGGGCAGAGCTCCCGCAGCCGCACGGAAGCGCCGGAGGACAGGTCGGTCAGAATTTCGATCTCCCCACTGCTGCCGCCCAGCTGCATCATCAGCTCCCGGCAGGCGCCGCAGGGCATCCCCGGCCGCCCGTCCGGCATCACGGCAACCAGCCCGGCGGATGGTGTGCTCCCCGTTGGTAATCATGTTTGCGATGGCATTGCGCTCGGCGCACATGCCGAGCGAGCAGGCGGTGTCAATACACACCCCCGTGTAAATATTTCCCGATTCCGTCAGGAGCGCCGCGGCCACGCCACCAGCCTCCACAAACGGCGAGATGCTTCTGCCATGCTGCACCGCTCTGGCACGACGGTACAGCTCCTCCCAGCCAATTTCCATATTGTTGCATCGCGGCGCCCGCCGGTCTCTCCGAACCGGCCGGCGCCGCATCCTTTCGTATGATGGATCGTTTTCCTACTTCCCTGCTTCGCACCGTTTGCCGGCAGCGGAAAACCGCTCACAGCTCGGCAAAGCGTCGGCTCCCCCAACGGCGGAGTCTCCACAGCAGCAGAGCGGATGCAGCCGCCAGCAGCAAGGAACACAGCAGGAGATACCCCGCGGCCGTCAGAAACGACCCCACCAAGAACCAACCGCCGCCCAGCAGCAGCACCAATCCCCATCCGCCGAACATGGCGATCATCGTGCTCATGCCCTGCTTGACCGCAACCGCCTCACTGTTCCATTTGAGGTTGGGGAACAGCAGATTCATCACCAGCCCGAAGGCCGCGCAGAACAGCACAAACAGGCAGACCGCGAGCACGGCGAACACCGCGTCGAACAGGGAAACCCGCAGCACAGCCAGCAATACCGCCGTGCAAACCACCGCGGGCAGCGCCGTAATCAGCACGTGCAGCTCCAGCTTGGCGCGCAGCACCTTCCACGGGTCAACCGGAAGCGACTGCAAGATCCAGATGCTGCTGCCCTCCAGCGAGACCGATGGCGCCGTGACGATATTCATGGATGCGACCATACAGACCACGGCGCAGATCAGCAGCGGGAGCATATCGGTCATGCCGAGCTGAACAAGAAAGGCTGTAATGTTTTCGGAAATCCACCCAGCTTTCACAAGCGCCGCCACGGCGCCCACAATCAGAAACAGCGATCCCATGCCGCTGTTAAGCAGATAAACCGAGCTGCCCCAAAAGCGGGAAAGCTCCTTGCTCAGCAGCGCGCTGCCCTGCGAGCGCGCCTTGGTGCGCTTTTCCCGGTAAACCGACTTGGGGCCGCCGCGCTTGTTTGTAGCCAGTTTGACAAAATTGAATGCCAGCACCGCATACACAATCGCAAAAATCCCGCCGGTGATCAGCACAAACAGCAAAAATCCGAGGACGCTCCCTTCGGCTCCCATGCCCATCTGGTAAAACAGGAAGAGTGCGGTTCTGAACTGTTCGCCGAGCGCTTCGCTGTTTGCAATCAGGCTTTGCATCAGATCGCTCAGGCGGAAGGCAACCATATAATAAAGTACAAAAAAGGCAACCGAAATCAACGCCACAACAATGCTTTTATGCTTGACATGAGGCGCGATCAACGCGAGCAGCCAGCCCAGCAGACAGGAAATTGCCAGCGCCAGGAGCGGGAGAACCAGAAGCGTCAGCACCGAAAAGATGACCCCGGCGACGCTGGGCAGCACAAGCGCCCAATACACCACGCAGGCCGGAAGCATCACCATCGCCTCGAAGAGCAGGCTCACCAGATACAGCCCCACCATGCGGGAAAAGAGCAGATAGGCGGGCGGAATCGGCATGGCCAACAGCAGCTCGTTGTCCTTGGCGACATACAGCGCGTTGTAGGTGGTGAACACGCTGCCGATCACGCCGAACAGTGTCGCCAGGCTGCCCATCAGGGCAAAATACAGCCATCCGAGCCCTGCCGAAACCAGTGGGCCGCAGATGGAAAACGCCATCATTGCAAAGCAGAAGGCGATCGAGGCAAACACGAAGAGGAACAGGATTCCGATTCCTACAATCGCTCCCGTGCTCCGGCTTTTGCCCTGCTTGCTCCCTCTCGTCAGCAGCGAGAGGGACTCCAGCATCTGTTTTTTAATCAGCGCTCCGAGCATTGCCGTCCTCCAATTCCAGAAAGACCTCCTCGAGAGAGGCGTCTCCCCTGACCTCCTCCATCGTGCCTGAGCGGATCAGCCGGCCGGCCTTGATGATGGCGACCTTGTCGCACAGCTTTTCGGCCACCTCAAGCACATGTGTGGAGAAGAAGATGGCGCCCCCCTCCCGGCAGACCTCCCGCATCATCTCCTTGAGCAGGTGGGAGGCCTTGGGATCCAGCCCGACAAACGGCTCATCCATAATGATGAGCTGCGGGCGGTGCAGCCACGCCGAAATGATGGCCAGCTTCTGCTTCATGCCATGAGAATAGGCGCTGACGGACTGCGCGAGGCTTGGGGTCAGCTCAAACAGGTCGGCATACCGGTGGATGCGCTCGCGGCGGTCGTCCGCACTCACGCCGAAAATATCGGCGATAAAGTTGAGATACCGGATACCGGTCATAAACTCATACAGGTCCGGATTATCCGGAATATATGCGATTTTTGCCTTGCACTGCAGGGGCTTTTGCCGGATGGAAAGACCGTCGATGAGAATTTCCCCCTGATCGAACTGCAAAATCCCGCAGCAGGCCTTGATGGTGGTGGTTTTCCCTGCCCCGTTGTGCCCGATAAAGCCGTAAATTTCGCCGGGAGCGATGTGCAGCGAGAGGTCGTCCACCGCCTTTTTCTCGCCGTAGGTCTTGGTGAGGTGTTGAATGTTCAGCATTGCAATGCTCCTTTCCGGCAGGCTCCGCGCCGCCCGTCGTTCTTCCCGGAAGGCGCCCGCACTGCCAATGATCTATTATAGCACATTCACAAAATGCTGTCAAGTGCCGTTTTGCAAATCGGAGATTACGGGAGATCAGTCTGTGAAAGCTCCGCACATGATCTCAAAGTGCCCGCCGCCGGCAGATGGCGCAGCGAACAAGCCGCCTGGAAAGGTTCCGGTCAGAAGGCAGAACCAAAGCCATACGGTATTCCCGCGCGCAGGCAGCGCAATTCCCTGTCCGGCAGGAACCACGCGGATCACAACGTCATTTTGAGATGGGCAGCCCCTGCTTCTCTTGAAAGCACAGACAACGGGCAGCACGGGCTTTTGGATTTGCGCCTGCACTCTCAAAGGAAGGCGCAGGCCCCGGATCAGGACGTTTTTTCTCCGTTGCGTGCGCTCTGATGCTTGGCCACGGTGCGCGGAGACGTGCGGTAGGTGCTGACAAACATCCGGTAAAAAGAGGAATAGTTGTCGTACCCGACCGAGCGTGCGATCTGCCCCAGGCTCATGTTGGTGTTCTGCAGCAGCCACATGGCGTGGTCCATACGGACGTTTTTGAGATACTGGTAGAGGGAAACCCGGTATTTCCGAATGAAAATTTTGGTCAGGTGATCGGCATTGTAGCCAAACTTCTGCGCAATATCCTGAACGCTTACAATGGAGGAATACTCGGAATCGATGTGCTTTTTCACCATGGACAGCAGATTGGAGACCTGCTTATCGTCCGGGATGTTCATATACAGCTCACTGAACACGCGGTACATGTAGGAATCCATCAGGAACGCATTGATATAGCGGCGGTCGGTATATGCCGCCTCGCAGGCCGATATGATCGGGCGGATGGAGGACTCCTGAAAGCGGCCGCGGATGGGAAGCCCAAACCGGCTCTCGGAAAACTCCCCTCCCTGAAACTCCATAAAAAAATAAACCGGCAGCGGGTCCTGAAAAACCTGCCCCTGCCGGCGTGTATTCAGCCCCTCCTGCAGCAGTCCGGCCCGCTGAATATAGTACTCTCCCTTGGTGAGCGTAATGAGCTTGCCGTCCTCGTAAAAGCGAAGCACCCCCTCCAGCATCAGAATCAGCACGCTATAGGCATAAATTCTGGTAATATGGAATTCGTTCGGCTCAAAGTGCTTCATCGAACAGAGCTTCAGCGCCATCGGCGCCGAATCGGAAAGATACATCGTTTTGCCCTCCTGTAAAGATACAAGGCATGCGCCCGCCCGAAGGCAGAGCGCACACCCATCCGCAATCAATATTCGGTTTGCCTCCAAACGTCAACCGGCAGCTCAATGCCCGGGCCGTTGTACTGGTCTTCCTCCTCCGCCGCAGAGCCGGAAGCAAAGACATAGCCGTCGGGGTCCAGCACATAGCGCGCCGCGTTTTCCCCCGCGTCTGTCCCCACCAGATTGTAGGCCTCCTGCGTGTAGCCGCCGCCCTCGCCGCTCAGCTCCAGCAGCCCGGCAAACGCATCCGAAATCATGACAAACCTTTCGTTTTCCCCGCAAAGCCGCGTCTGCGCCTCCCGGATGATTTCATACTGCACCGGCTTCGCGATGCTCGCGCCGGTCTGAATCACCATGCAGACCTCCAGCCCGCGGCGGAACAACGCCCCGAACACCGCCTCCACACCGCGGATATAGTCCTCGGCGCCGGTTCCCGCCTCGGCGTCGGCCTCCCCTTGGCACCAGACCGCAAGGACGCGGCGTACCCGGTAAGTTTCGGACTGACCGACAAATTCCACGGCGGCGGCAAGCCGCTCGGCAGCGTCCTCCAGCTTTCCCTTTCCGGCTCCCCAATCCTGCACCGTGGTATCCCCCTCGCTGGCCGAAACCGCAACGATCGGGGTCTGCGTGCTCTGATAGTATGCCTCGCAGAAGGCAGGCACCATCGAGCCGGTTTTCCGTTCGCCGTCCTGAAGTCCGTAGCCCTTGTTTTCGGCCCTGCCGAACTCCGCGGTCATGGGATAGAGACGGGTGGGATCGCTGACGGCGCGGAACTCATACGCATGCCCCTCTGCGCATTCGGCCGAGCCGGCGGCGTCTCCGCGGCCGGCCATGTTGGTGCCCCCGATGAACAGAACGACGTCCACCTCGGTCTGCTCCCCGGGCTGTATGGGCGTTCCGGGGTCCTCCGGCGTTTCGCCGGAGCCGGTGCCGCCGGAATCGGTCGCTTCGGTACCGGCCGGAGGCGTTGCGGGGGCGTCGGCGCAGGAGCTCAGCACACCGCAGAGCAGCAGCGAAATCAGCAGCAGCCATAACACACGTTTCATAGTCTTCTCCTCTCTGTATCGGATTGGTTCCGGGCCGCGGCGGGAACCCGCCGCAGCCGTTTCAGAATGGGTCAATCGGCAGCTCCACGCCGCCACCGTTCGTTGTCCCGGGCAGGCTGCCGGAGCCGCTCTCCCCATGCTCTGTCTCTACCGTTTCACTCCCGCCGGAAGCCGGTGCGGCGCTCCGGCCGCCCGCCGGTTCGTCCTCGCCCGGCACACAGGCGCAGAGCAGCAGGGACGCGAGCAGCAGAGAGGCAGACAGCGCCACCGGACGGACAGCCGCCCACCGCCTGATCTTTTTCATCGGATTTGGATAATGAATCAACGTAAGATCGGCGTTTCTGGCAGCTCAATCGCGCCGTCCCCCTCCCCGCTGGTGCGGAGCAGGTCCCCGGCCTCGAGCGGAACCAGCAACAGCTGCGGCGCGTGGTATCCATCGGTTTTCTGGAATTGTTTTTTCATGTGCTTTCCCTCCATCATTGCGCCGCGGCATAGGCCTTGGCGGAAATGCCATAGCTGTAAACCGAACGCAGCAGCTCGGTCAGTTCCTCGGACGCTTCGGCGTTTTTGACCGCCTCCCCGATGTATGCCGCAACGCTGTAGGTCAGGGTCTGCCCGATCTGCTCTCCGTTCTGCCGGAGCACCGCCGTGATTTCGGCGTCATATTCGTCCGCGCCAATGTTGTTGAAGTAAATCAGATAGCTTCCGTCCTCCTCGGCAAACTCGGTAAAGGTTACGGTTCTGCCGTTGATTGTGACCTCGGCGGTCAGCCCCTCGGTTGAGGCCGCCTCAAAGCGCAGCTTGACGGCAAGGGTGTTCTCGAGCCGCAGGGCTGCCGTGAGCCAGCCGTAGCCCTCGGCCGCGTCGCCTGACAGACCGGATTCGGCGGAAATGCCGCCGGTGGCGTCGGGCGAGCGGAGCGCCTTCTGCTCGTCGGTCAGAACGGCGGTCGCGGGGCTGTCGGTTTTGTAGCCGGCATAGCGCTGTGCCGCCTCGGCATAGTAGAGCAGATCGACCAGCAGGGTTTTCAGCTCGGCGGAGGAATCCTCCCGCGCCAGCATATTGACGCAGTACTCCTGAATGCTGTACTGCACCTGCTGCGTGACGGTCGCCCCGCCCACCGTGGCGCTCAGCGTGGCGTAAACCGTGTCCACCACGGTCTGGGGCAACAGGCTTGTGCAGGTGAAGCGGTAGCGTCCGTCCTCCTGCAGCTCGCCCTCGGCCTTCACGGTTTTCGCGCCGACCATAAAGGTCATGCCCGGGGCTTCCGCTCCCTGCGGAAGGCTTGCGTAAACATTGAGATTCAGGTTGTTTGTCAGCGTAATGCTGGCGCCCTCCATGGCAAGGTCGGCGTACACCAGCTCAAAATCGCTGTAGGTTACGCCCTCGCCCTCGCTTCCCTTCACCGTGCTGCAGATGGTGATCAGATCGATCGGGTATTTCGCCATCGCATCGGCAAACGGAATGTTGCAGTTGAGATTGCCGAACGAACCGCAGCTCATCCAGAAGCTGTCAAACGGAATGTAGACGTACCCCGCATAGCCGGCGGGCAGCGCCTCAAACACGTCTCCGTTCGCATCGGTCGCAACCGTATCGGCCACACGGAGCGCGTGCGCCTCTCCGTTTTCGTCATACCAGTACGCCACGCTGTTGTCCGCGCGGCAGACGTACTGCGGCATGCCTCCGCTCAGCGTTGCATAACCGCCCTTGCCGCCGGCGTATACATCGGTCACCTTATCCACTCCAACACCTGCGCGCAGACGGATGCGCAATTGCAGCAGGCCGTCTTCTCCCATTTTGGAGGCATCCACCCAAAAGCGCAGCCCGCTGGCGGCCGACAGATCGGTCTGCGCCAGCCCGTTGAGCCAGACGCGGGAGGCGCCTGTGTTGTTGGCCATGCCCGTGACGGTCACGGCATTGCCACTCACAGTCCCCGCCGCGCTGCCCTCTGGGCTGCCGTTGATGCCCATGCTGCCGAACAGCGGCGCGGTGCCGCATTCGAGATCGGCCGCTTCCGGATCTTCATACACGAAATAGACGTCGCCGAAGCGCATCCCCGGCGTGTTGGACTTCATCGAAATCTTCCACAGGGTCTGGTTCTCAAAATGCTCCATGAACTCGCTGAAGCTCAGAATGCCGGTATCGGCAATATCATAGCCATTGCCCGAGCCGCCGTGATACCAGAAGCTGTCCAGAGGCACATAGTACCAGCCCGAGTAGTTGACGCCTGCGCCGAGGTAATAGCTCGGATAGGAAACGCTGAACTCGTTCCATCCGCCGCTCTGGGCATTGTAGTAGTAGGCATAGCTGGTCTCTCCCACCTGAAGCGGGCCGCCGTCCCCCTCGCTCCTCCAAATGGTGGGAGCGGTTTTGAGCTGGGCATTGCCGACCGTGCCCTCGCCTTTGGGACGGCCGGTATTGGTGAGCAGCTCAAGCAGAAAATCGACATTGGCGGTCACCCCGCTGGCGTCGATATAGAACATCAGCCCGGAGGCGCCCTTCCATGCAGTGGTGTCCACACCGTAGTGCGTCCACGCCTGTTGATCCTTTCCTGTGACCTCGCAATAGCCGTCCGCAACGCTGGCGTTGTCCACACCGGCAACGTCCCAGTCCACCCAGAGCCTGGCTTTGTCCACGTTCGCCCCGCCCGGCAGAACGGCGGGCATGCTGTCGTCAACCACTTGCTCCGGGTAAACAAACTCGGCCTTTTCAAATACGCATCCGGTTGCACTGCCGCCGGTGTGAATGCCGAACTTCCAGATCTGCTCATTGGAAAGCATGGCCATTCCCTCGTCAAATCCGACACACTTTTTGTCGGCACTCACCCCCATAGCCGACGCACCGTAATAGAGGTAGCTCTCCATAGGAATATAGACATATCCCTTGGTGCCTGCGGTCAGAGTCGCGTTGTACTGGGTAACGGTCTGCTCTGCCCATGTCCCGTCGGTGTTCACGTAGCAAAGCGAGGAAAAGCCCTCATTCGCCTGAGGCGAGGAGAGAAACTGCACATACCCCTTGTTGCCGTTGTCCACCCGCACAGCGGACTCGGACATCAGCAGACGGGTATAGAACAGTTGGTTTCCGGTGCTTTCGGTCGCGTCGAAGGAGATCAGAATTCCGGCGGCTCCCAGCCACGCGGAGATGTTCTGCCCCGCGGAGGTGTAAATGACGCCCCCGCCCGTAACCGTGTAGCCCGTACCCTGCGTATAGGAGGCAAAGCCGGCGCTTCCGCCGTCCACGGCGCCGACCGTGGTGTAGTCAACCAGCGTGGCGGTGGTATAGCCTCCGTCCAGCCCCGGTATGGCAAGCTGCGTCTCGTCTCCGGCGGCTCCTACGGGCAGCATACCGGAGGGCAGCAGCCCGAGCAGCAGGCAGGAGAGCAGCGCGCAGAACAATCTGGTTCGGTTGGTTTTCATGAGGAGCTCCTTTCTATACGGCGTTTGCCGTTTGATTTTTGATTGTCAGTCTTTGCGCAATGCGCTTGCGCGGAGCGGCCGGCGGCTCATTCGGCGCTTTGCGCGCCCTGATAGCTGAACCGCTGGTAGCTGGCAAGCAGCTCGAGCAGCCTGACCTCCAATGCCGTCCGGTTGTTTTCCACCTCCGTGGCAAAGGAGTTGGACGGGTATTTTGCACTGAGCGTGTAGTCGTAAAAGCTACTGCGCCAAGGGCCCTCCACTGCAAGGTCAAGATTCCACTGGGAGATGCGCCCGAAATCGTAGACGACCGAGGAGCGCACCAGCTCGAACATCTGCTCGCAGACCTCATCCGAGGAATAGCGCAGCTTCATGTACTTTTCAAAGTAGAAGGGGGCGAGCTGCCGGTAGTCCTCCGAGGCAATGGCCTCGATCACCACGCCCGCAAGCTCGGGGTCCTCGGCGCTGGTGGGAATGCACCACACGTCATAGCCGTTGTTCTGAATGGTCATGTAGCTCTCCTGCGAGGCGTCCAGCTTGGGCATCGGCAGGGGTGCGTAGGAGGTATCGTCCATCCGGGTAATATTGCCGAGCGAGGACACCATCAGGGCGGTGCGGTGCTGTTGCATCAGCTCGATTGTGTCACGGGCGATGTCCACCGCGTCGGTGCGGAACACCGAAAACAGGCTGTCAATGTAAGACGTGATGCGCTGCAGCTCGCTTGCCGACGTGAAAGCCAGCTCCGCCACCCCATCGCTGTTGTTGCGCGTGCAGTGGAAGCCCGCGCTGTAGTAAAAGGAATCCATGCGGGAGTGGTCGTCCACCACCAGCCCGTAAATGCGGCGGCTTTCGTCGTCCACATCCACGTCAAAGGCGCGCACGTACTCCAGCATTTGCTCTACCGTCCAATCGCCTGCAAGCACATCGTCGATCGGGTCGGAGAGCCCCTGATTGGCAAACAGCTCGGAATTGGAGAACATGACCTCCATGCTGTTGAAGCTGTTGATTGCCGAGTTGCTGGCGATGAAATACAGGCCTCCGTACTGCTCCCACTCGGTGATGCTCTCGGGCCACCAGGGCATACCCAGCTCGGGATAGGTGAGGTTGTTGAGGTTGTAGAGCAGCCCCTCCTGCGCCAGCACCGACGGGTGCAGCGAAAAGGAGCAGATCAGGTCGTAGCCCGCGTCGTTTGCCAGCCTTGCCTGCGCGAGAAAGGTATCCCTGTTCTGCGCATTTCCCGGAACCGTGGAGACGTCGAGCTGAACGGCCAGGCGGCTCTCCACCCGCAGCAAGCGCAGATACACCTGCTCCTGCACCTCGTCCGAGCCTCCGCCGCTGTCCGCCGGAGCCACGTTGTCGCGCGCCTCCTCCCAGCACAGGAGCTGCAAAACCGCGCCGCCGTAGGTCGTGTCCGGAATGGTATCCTTGATGTAACCGTTCTCGTCGGTTTCATACCCCGGCTCCTCCGGCCCGGTTGTGCCGCCGGCAGAGTCGCCCGCTGGTTCGCCGGTTGCAGCCTCCGGCGGCTCGGAGTCGCCGGAACAGGCGGCAAGCAGCCCCAGGCACAGCAGGCAGGCGAACAGGCCGGCCAGCATACGCACTGTTCTTTGTTTCATCACATTCTCTTCCTTTCTTGGTTTTATTTCCACTCCCGCATGGCGGGTTGAATGGCGGTTAAGGCAACACCGCACAATTCTGACTGTGCGCCGCTTGCAGCTCTCTGCACGCAGTTTTTTCGTCAAACAAACAGAATCGACGCAGGCAATAGTGAATTCTATTGACAAGGAGATTTGTACAGTCTGGCGGAAAAGATGCAAAAAGCTGTGCAGTCAATCGGCTTGATCCGCGAATTGCGCGGGGTTGCCTGAATACCCCATCCGCACCGGGCATACCGGCACGGGCAGGAGTCATCGCAGCGCGATGGTGGTGTCGGCAGACGTGTGATAGTGCTCCCGGCGCCGGATGCTGTCGTCACGGAGCCACGCATTGAAATCATAACCGCTCGCGGTTCCGAGGCAGCGGGGATCGTTGTTGAAACGGTATTCGTCGGACGCCCAGAAGCAGATCTCCGGGTCGATGTACCGGTACAGGTCGAGGCACGCCCCGTTGTAGCCGTGGTGCGAGAGCTGCAGGATGTCGCTCTTCAGCTCCTCTCCGTATACGTCGGCCATGAACTGGCATAGCTCCTTTTCGCAGTCCCCCAGCAGCATCACGCTCCGGTCTCCCAGCCGGATGCGAAAGGCGCTGCTGGTGTGATTGCCCGAGGGAAAGGCTGCTGGGGCAAAATCCTCTGGCGTGTAGAAGATTTCGATCTCGGCGTCGCCGATCCAGAACTGCTGCCCGGTGTGCAGGATCAGCGTATCGGCGTTCCGATAATACACCTCAACCACTCTCTGAAAGGTCGAGGCCAGACTGCCCAGCCCCGCGGCGCTCTCGTTTGTCATGCGCACGCTGTCAAACGCAGGAAAATTGTAGGCCGCCAGCTCCAACACCACCTCGTCCCGATGATTTATCAGAAAATCGGTGGCAAGCGCGATGTGGTCGCCGTGCGCGTGCGTGATAAACCACGCGGCAATCACCGGCTTGTCGTGGCCGGCGGGCTTGTGCTCCTGCAAAAAGCGCATCAGCGCCGCCTCATCGTTGGAATTGGAGGGGCCGCCGTCCACGATGATATAGCGCCCGTCCGAGAGCTGAAAGACGTAGGACATGCCGGGCGCGCCGTTGGGAGAGCTGAGGTCGGCGCCCTCGCGTCCGGGCTGCGTGACCGATGGAGTGCAAAGCTGCTCCACCGCCCCCTGCCGCAGGGATGGCAGATACCCCTTCTCCCCGTACACCAGCTTGAAGAGCTGCTTGGAGGGGTAATAGCTGAGGTTTACCTGCACCCCCTCCTTGGTATAGGTGCCGAAGCAGTTGCCGTTGATGTTGGTTTCCTGATAGGCGATGTAGCCGGCTGCCGTGAGCGCGGCGACATATGCCTGCCACTCGCCGCGCCCGACCTGCTCAAAGCTGGCCTCAAAATTGCCGCTCCCGGCCTCGTTGACCCCGATCAGACTGCCCCCCTCAAACACCGGTACTGTGGCGCTCACGGACGATGCGTCCTGATCGAGCGAATAATCGGCGGGGATCACATCATTTCCGTTTTCGTCTCTGACAATTGCTTCAAACAACAGATCCAACTCCTTTTCCAAGTAAATGTCCGAATAAGTGTTCACGCAGATTTTCTGCCCTTTGATCTGAATGCTCCATGCCGAATAGGAAAGCGTGCTGTAGCTTTCCCTGCTCTCCTCCCGGGAATCGACGCAGCCAATCAGAATTTCGGTTGTCCGTTCGGCCGGAGCGGACTTGGACGCGTCATACACGGGGATTTCCGCACCGGTTTTCTCCTCGATCCGGCTTGCAAAATCCCGGATGGCCGCTACCGCATCCAAGGAGGAAAAGCTGTGAACGATCTGATATTCGCTCACGCCGTCCTGCGCGAGGATCAGGTATTCCTGCGCGTCCCCCGGGTCTCCAGGCGTTCCGCCCTCACCGGTGCCTGTGCCGCCGGCTGTATCGTTTCCGGCTGCAGGGTCTCCGGTGCCGGAGAGTGTGCCGTTCGCATCAGCAGTGGCTCCCGGACGGCCGCCGGAAAGGCCACACGCCGAGAGAAGCATAGCAACCAAAAGCATTACGGAAAACGGAATCATTTTTTTGCGCATGGCATTGCCTCTTTTCTGTTTTTTTGCATCAAAGCGCTTGCAGCAGTGCATTTCGGTTTTCATTCTGTACCGGTACCAATCGAAAGCCCCGCTTGAAGCCCAACAGACCAAACCAAGCAACGGTTCAATTGAAGATTGCACAAGAATCCATTTCACAGCCGCCCGGTCTTCATATAAATTTTAACAAATCCACATGGGAAACTCAATTACCATAGTCGAGAAAAACATTGCAAAAGTCGACATTTTCAAAATTCGGCGCCCGGAGCTGCCTGCGTTTTTCGCCCATCCTGCGCCGGTCAGCCAACCATACCGGCCTTTGATAGCGGATTCCATCTTTTCAAATAAAATGACCGTCTGTTTTCGTCTCCCTCGCCGAGACTCCTGCGCCGCTGCGCCTGCCGCTGTGTTGTCCTGTTCAAATTTACCGCCTCCAGCCGCCCTGCCCGGAGCACCGTGGCCTCCCTTGTTCCATCCCCTTCCGAATATTCGCTTTCTCCGCAGCACCCGCACCGGAACAAAAAACGCTCTCCAGCCCCGTCCAAAAGGCGAGGGAGGAAAGCGAATCAAATCACACCATATGATCGGAAACGCCGCGCACGGCGACAAAATGCAAAAATAACTGATGTGATGTAAACAAAAAGTCAGTACACCGCTTCGCGGACAGGTTGTAGACAAAAGGCGTATCAAATAAAAATTGCACAAAAGCGTTCGTCCGCTTTTTCTTTGAGAATGTAGGCGCAAAGAAACAGATTTGCAGCGGAGCAACGCGAAGCCTTTACTTCTTTCTCTGCGCCTCCTTCTTGCAGAGAAAAAGTGGCTATGGATTTTATGCACTTTTTATTTCCTGTGCCGTTTTTCGACAGCCTGAACTTTGAAGAAAGTGAAACGTGCTGCGCACGTTGATCAAAACTTTCATCAAACTGACGAAAGCCGTTGCTTTGGTCTACAGTCTGACCGCTTCGCGGATTTTGCTGCTCTCAAGCGAAATCGTTCAAAATGCCGAAGCCAACACGCCAAAGGAGGGAATATTTTCGCCATCAATAGCTAAAGGCCGTCTATCGGGAAGCCTTCTTGAATTGCGCAGTATTGCCTTTATAATGCATCGATACCGTCGGGCGCTGAAGGACCTCGGCGTATTTTCCGTACCTGCGATCTGCCGTTTGCTCAAAATATAAAACCAAACGCAGGCCACCATGCATAAATTTCAGGAATCAAACAAAAAACGTCCGCACACCTTGACAGACGCATCGGAATATGGTATAATGAACAGGTGAATCAAACATTGGGGTGTAGCCAAGCGGTAAGGCACCAGACTTTGACTCTGGCATTCGTCGGTCCGAATCCGGCCACCCCAGCCATGATGAGTGGTCAAAAAAGATGTAGTCACGAAAATAGCACTGAAGTGCGAGAAAAACGGAGATATCGAGAGATTTCTCCGTTTTTTTCGACTCTGAAGTTTTTCGAAATTTTGTAGATGCATTTCGGGTTTTTTCAGTCTGTGGTTGGATTTG
>CALXUY010000069.1 GCA_944391805.1 uncultured Clostridia bacterium | reverse complement strand
TAAGGGCGGCAAAAGAGGCAAAGGCAATAGGCTTGAGTGTACGAAAGCCAGCGGCTTGAGCCGCTGGCCGGTAGTACTGGGCTTTTAGCCCTTGTGCATACCACCCGTTTGACGGGTGGTTATGATTCTGTCCGGGAGAAGGGCGGGGGAGGCTTCACTCCTCCCACTCGGTAAACAGCTCGGGGCGCTCGGGCGTCCAGCGGTACCGCACCACGGTACAGGAGTAGGTATGCTCCTCCCGGGAGTGGCCGGGCTGCGAAAAGCAGATGCTGCCGTCCCCGAGCGAGGCAATGCCGGTCTGCCCATATGGGAACAGCGAGCCGTTTGACTGCCCGTTCCTTCCGGGCAGCCCCAGCGCGCAGGAGGAGAGCACCTCGCCGGTTTCCCCGCCGCGGCCGGTCAGCTCCAGCCGCTCCGGGCGGACGCTGCCGTCCAGCAGAAAGAGCGGGTAGTTGGCAAACCGCTCTTTCTTTCCGGTGTATACCGCTGCGAGCCAGTTGTGGGAATAGCTGTCATATTCGAGGTTTTGTATACCGTAATTGGTGTTGCCGGTGTAAAAAAAGTACTTTTCTTCGCAACGCTCCGGCCCGCTGTGATGCGGTGCGGCCTGGTTGAGGGGACGCGCGTAATCGGAGATCACCGAGGGGGCGTATTGCAGGATGACCTGATAGTCGTTGTCGGTGCGCTCGGTGTCCCCGTACACGCCGTAGGCAACCATGATTTTCGGGGGAGAGAGCGGATCCTCCCCGAACACAGGCCCCAGCGCCGTTCCGTCGATTCCGCTGCAGCCGTACCGGTGCGGCTTTCCGCTTGCCTCGTCGGTGGCGTTGTAATCCTTCACAACATCCCGCAAATAGACAGCCTTCATCACGCCGTCGGCCTCTGCGTCCATGTCCATGCGGGTGATTTCTGCCGCGTCAAAGACAACCAGATAAAAGGAATCCTCGGCCGACGGGTTCCAGCCCGTGCGCGCAATGATGCCTTGCCCGATGGCGTCGTGCTTCAGCTCGAGTGAGCCGTAAATCGCATTCTTTGCAGGATTATAAGTGATGCAGCCGAGGTGCCCGGCCAGGTGGATCACGCTGCCCACAGGCCTGCCGTTCAGATCGGTTTTGAGCAGCATGGTGGTGAACGAGTAGTAGACAAAGCCGCGCTCGGCGTCCACGGCAATGCCCTGCACGTGTCCCTCCCGGTAGCTGCCGCTGAATATCGTTTTCGGTATTTCCCGTTGCATCTGTTGCTTCTCCTTCCATGCAGATAAAGATAAGGCGTTTGCGATTTTCCTGCGGTGAAACGCGGCCTTTGGCCCGCGTGGTTCGACAGGAACGGCAGCCCCCGGCACAAAGGCGGAAGGGAGCCCGCCGACTCCGGGGATGTCAGCCTCCGGAGGGAGGTTCCGCTCCGGGGCGGACGCTTATTTGCCCTGATACAGCGCCGCGCCGATGACGGTGCCGTACTGCGCGTTATCGGGGAAGATGAAATTGACGTGAAAGCTGTCCGAAAGTCCCCGGAAGACCTCGCGGATCGGGGCCAGCGTGGTCAGGTTGCCGATCAGGACAATGTCCCGGAGGGCATAGCTGCGGGCGGCGAAGATGGAGAGCATAGCGATGGTTTCGGCCACCATATTGGTGATGCCCAGCGCGAGGTCGGAGTTGGAGGCCATATCCGAGAGGTTGCCGAAATTGGCGGCTGTCAGGTTCTCGTTGATGCCGTGATAGGCATGGTTGCGCGAGATGTCCTTGATGCGCAGATCCACGTTGTCCAGATTCCCGTCCGCGCAGAGCTGCTCGATGTGCTCCACCGAGGCGACGCCGATCATGCGGCGCGAAAGCCCCACCAGCGTCCCGCCGCCGATACCGGTGCCGCCGAGATACTGGATGTCATAATCCTCCTCCTGCCGGCGGGCATGAATCAGCGCGGTTCCGGTCCCCATGCTCACCACAATGGCTTCGTTCAGCCCGGAGAGATACAGCCCGCCGATGCCGCTGCTCGAAAACTCCGGAACCGGCAGGCAGCGCAGATTGTAGATGCTCTTGTGAATCACCGAGGAGCCGGCCCCTGTCATCATAATGCGGTCAATATCATCCAGCTCCAGCGCATTTTCGGCGGTGAATTTACCGAACGCGCCGTAAATGGAGGTCAGCGGATCGGTTGCCCGCACAAACTGCGGCGCGATGAGCTGCTGCTCTCCCTGTTCGTTTCTGCAAAATCCCACAATTTTGGTGGTGGTTCCTCCCACGTCAATGCCGATGACTGTACGGTTCATTCTGTTCCTCTTTTCTTGTATGCTGCAAATGTTCGCCTATATTATACCATCCCGCAGCCGGAATTGCAACGGGATGGCGGAATTTTGCGCAAAAATGACCGACACTCCGATCCGTTCCGGCGGACGGGGATGCTGTTTGCGCACAGCCGCGTCGCCGTCTCCGTCCGGCAGGGGGCGTTTTCCAGTTTCCGATACCTCATTATATCAAATTTCATGGGAAAAGTCAACAAAATTTTTCCGGTGTAACCTTTTTCATTTTCCGGCGACTTTACAAAAGAAAGGACTTGTTTTTTGGGTACTGTTCATGGTATAATATACGCAAAGCGTCCGTACGGCGCGTTTGCGCACGTTCGGAATCAAACATGTAAGGAGGAATCGGAATTTTGTCTTTACTGACTCTTAAGGACATCGGAAAAATATATGTTTCCGAGGGAAACGTTGCGGTTGGCATCCGTGGGGTGAACCTCTCGTTTGACCGGGGGGAGTTTGTTGCCATCACCGGTAAATCCGGGTCGGGTAAATCCACCCTGCTCAACGTCATCAGCGGAATGGACACCTACGAGGAGGGGGATCTGCTGATTGAGGGGCAATCCACCGCGCACTATCTCCAGCCCGATTGGGAAAACTACCGCGAAAAGTACATCTCCTTTATTTTTCAGGATTATAACATCATTGAAAGCTATACCGTTCTGCAGAACGTGGAGCTGGCCCTGATGCACATTGCCGACCGCCGGGAGCGGCGGCGCCGGGCCGTGGAGCTGCTGACCAGGGTGGGCATGAAGAGCCACCTGCGCCAAAAGGGAAGCAAGCTCTCGGGCGGTCAGAAGCAGCGCACCGTGATCGCGCGGGCGCTGGCAAAGGACAGCCCCATTATTCTGGCCGACGAGCCGACCGGGAACCTTGATTCGGTCACGTCGGAGGAGATCATTCAGCTCCTGCGGGAGGTCTCGCGGGATAAGCTGCTGATTATAGTGACCCACAATTTTGAACAGGTGGAGCACTGCGCCACCCGCCATATCCGGATTTTTGACGGTACTGTGGAATCCGACCATGTGCTGGTGCCCACCGCGCCTCCTCCGCCGCAGCCCGCCGGCGGGGCGGCTGCAAAGCCGGTCAAAAGGCCGTCGGACCTGCGCAACGGCATCACGCTTGGGGCATCGATCTTTACCTCACGTCCCAAGCTCTCGCTGTTCCTCTGCCTGCTGATGCTGATCGGAACCATGGGCATGTTTCTGGTGACTGCGTTCTCTGGAGACGCCAGCGGCCTGTTTACCGATTACAGGATGTTCCGCAACATTGACGGGCGCCTGGTGCTTGCCAGGCAGAACGGCGCGGTCATCCGTGAGGAGGAGCTGGAAAGTCTTGCGGCTGAGCTGGGAGCGGAGAGCTATCTGCATTACGATGCTCTGCTGGACGAGGGCGGTTATTATATCTTTCTGGACGACGGCTCTGCCTACACCACCCTGCAATACACCTACGGCGAGGACTTCGGCAGCGACATTGTCGGCCGGTATCCCGAGGCGCGGAATGAGGTTCTGCTCTATTTGCCCATCGCTTATCAGCCCAAATACGGCAAGGACAGCATTGCCGTGCAGGAGATTTTTCTGGAGGGGGTAAATTTTCAGGTCGTTGGGGTGAAGTATTACTACGACACCAACCAGAGCGGCAAGGTGCTGCTGACCGATGAGGGCTTTCGGCTGCTGACCGCGGCGCATTATCTGCTGAGACAGAATGTGATGCTGCAGGTTTCGGTTGACTTCAATCAGCCGGATTATCCCGGTTACTCCCTAAACTCCAATGCGGGTTACGCTGCCGAGGATGTAGAGCCCGGCAAAATCTATATTTCTGACATGGACTACCGCCAGCGTTACGAGCAGTATCTGGCTGACGCGGCAACCGACCCGGACCTGCAGATGACCGTTACGATCCGCCTGGACGTGACGTATTACAACTATAATTACGATTTTACCGATTCTTCTTCCACCCGCACCTACAGCAGGGTGTTTGGCAACGAGGATCTGACCGATACCGAGCCCCCGTCGATGGAAATGCTGAACCAGCAATTCCACAATTCCCCCAATTATGGGGGCGTGGTTTTCAGCCCGGAGCTGCTGCTGGAGATGGCGGAGGAGTTCCTCGGGGAATCCTATCGGCAGGCCTCCCTGTTCTTTGCCGACGACCGGGCGGCCCATGCGGCGGTGGATGTACTCAATGAAAAGGGCTATATTGCGGTTCCGTCGGATACGACATATACGCCCGACCCGTTTGAAACCATCATGACCACATTTGAGGCAGTGCTGATGGCGCTGGTCTGGCTGGCTGCCATTCTGTTCCTCGCCTTTTTCATCAACCTCTGCTCCTCCCGGACGCTGGGCGCCTTCAAGGGGGACATGGCCATCATGCGCTCGATGGGCATCCCGGTCAAGGTGATCCGCCTCGGGATGTATGTGCGGATGCTGTTGGCGCTGATTCCGGCATATGTGCTGGTGGTGGTTGCCGCCAACATCATATACCGCAGCCCCGTGCTGAGCAAATATTTTTCGCTCTATCTGTATCCGTGGCAGTATGCCGTCCTGTTCCTTGGTATGCTGCTGCTGACTCTGCGCGTCACGCATAAGCAGATCCGCCGGCTGTTCGGCGAGAGCGTGAAAAAATCCCTGAAAGGAGGAGCAGCCGAATGATCAGCATTCGTTCCCTGAACAAATTTTTCAACAAGGGCCGGCAGAATGAGATTCATGTCATCAACAATGTCAGCCTTGAGCTTCCCGAGAAGGGGATGGTCGCCATTTTCGGAAAGAGCGGGTGCGGCAAAACCACCCTGCTCAACGTCATCGGAGGACTGGACCGCTTTCAGAGCGGCAGCCTGACGGTGGACGGAAAGGACATCCGCCGAGATACCGACGTCATCCGCAATCAGCTCGTGGGGTACATCTTCCAGAATTACAACCTCAACAAGGGCGAGAGCTGCTTTGACAATGTGGCCGACGCGCTCCGCCTGTGCGGCATGACCGACCATGCCGAAATTGAAACCCGTACCATGGCTGCACTGGCAAACGTGGGCATGGACCGCTACCGCGCACGGACGCCGGATACCCTCTCGGGCGGGCAGCAGCAGCGCATTGCCATCGCGCGCGCCATCGTCAAAAATCCCCGCATCATTCTCGCCGACGAGCCGACCGGAAATCTCGATGAGGCGAATACCATCCTCATCATGGATCTGCTCAAGCAGATCTCCCGCGATCATCTGGTGCTGCTGGTGACCCATGAGGCCAACCTTGTGGACTATTACTGCGATACGGTCATCGAGCTGCAGGACGGCCAGGTGATGGGAACCCGCAGCAACGAGGGGGCCAACGGCTTTTCGGCACGGGATAAAAACGACATCTTCCTCGGCGAGCTGGAGCACCGCACGCTCTCGGACACCGACGCGCAGATCGAGTATTTCGGCGCGCAGCCGGAGGAGCCGGTGCGCCTGCGCATTGTCAACAGCGGCGGCAAGCTCTACCTGCAGGTGCAAACGCCCCGCGTGCAGGTGCTGGACGAGAGCAGCGAGGTGCGCCTGCGCGAGGGCGTGTTTGTGCAGGCCGAGCAGGCCAAGGCCCAGAGCGCCGGCATTGATATGTCAAAGCTCCCGCCGGTGCAGGGAACCCGATATGGCCGGCTGTTCTCCTTTGGCTCGTCGCTCAAAAGCGGATATTTGGCCAACTTCCACCGGCGCAAAAAGGGCAAAAAGCTGCTGCAGACCTGCATGGCCTTCTTTTCGGCCATTCTGGTCTTCATGAGCGCCATGTTCGGTACGGCCTTTCAGAAGCTGATTACCGCGAATGAGTCCTACAGCCACAATACCTTTTACGTGTATACCAACGAAGAGGTTTCGGCCAAGCTCAACGCCGCGGTCGGGAATCCCGAGAGCGGCATCGATTCGGTGCGCTTGATGAGCAGCTATCCGAACGGGGACGAGGATATCCCCTTCCGCACCGGATCGTTTGAAACCTTTTCACAGATGAGCATGAGCGGCTCCAATGATTTTTATGCCAACGCCGTGCGGCTGGACCGTTCGCTCGGACTGGAGCTGCCGCTGGTGGCCGGGCGGAATACCGACCTTGCGGATACCGATCTGCTGATCACCACCGCCATGGCCGATACCCTGCTGGAGAAGTCCACGCTTGGCTACATTTCCACATACAGGGATCTTGTCGGTCTGATCACCACCTATCTGACGGTGGGCGGCCAGAACATGCGCATTGCCGGGGTGGTGGAGTCGGACGAGAGCGCGGTGTATATTTCCGAGGCAGGGATGAGCCAGTATGTACTGGGGCGGCTGAACACCCTGAACGTGCTTCCTGCAGCAAGCTACGGGATGCAGGTAAACCCGGGAGAGGCCATTCTGCTGGTGACCGATAACGGAGTCAGCGGCCTTCCGGACGTCGGCGAAACCATCCGGATTCACGGGCGGGAAATTCTGGTGTCCAAGCTGCAGCAGGTATATTCCCAATATGAGGAATGGTGCGAGGCGGAGGACATTTCGCTTCCGGATGTTCAGGAGTGGCTCAGGGAGCGTATGAGTGAGGAATACCCGGAGCTGGAGGAGGGAACCGACGCATACAACGAGACGATGAGCCGGCTGGAGAGTGAACGCTATTATGAGTTTATGCTGGAGCATTATTATGCGCATATGGATGCGTTTTTGCAGCAGCTTGCCGTTTTCTCTCCGGATGACATCTATCTTTGGATGTACACCGAAAAGGACATTGAAGAGGTCAAGTATCAGTATATGAGCACGGAGATGTACTGGGCCGCGTGCTACCTGGAGCAGAACAACCGGTATCCCACCACAGAGGAGCTGCAGAACAATCCCGGCGCCTTCCCGGATCTGCAAAATGTGCTGGATAACTACCGTTACCAGTACGAGGAGGAGTTTTATAACAGCAAGGCAATGGTGCAGACCATTTATTCGCGGCAGATTTATCTGGTCAATGAGGCCGATTATCTCGCTTTTTCCAAGCAGATCGGTCCGACACATCCGAGTGCATACGCGAACGTGGTGATTGATGGGGATATTCCTGTTGTCGAGGACGAAAATACGGAATACCCGCTTCCTCCCGGGGCGATTCTTTACACGGTGGTACACTCCAACAACCCGGCCAGAACCCAGAGCTGGCTGCAGCAGGAATTCGGCGATCTCACGGTGGATACACAGGGGTATTCTTATCCGGATTATCATGCTCTGATCATGCCGGAGGATATTTACAACGACCTGATGCAGGATCAGCGAAGCGGCATCACCACAAACCTGATTGTGATGGCGGTGCTGCTGGCGCTGATGAGCGTGTGCATGTACTTCATCATGCGCTCGGCGCTGATGAACCGCATCAAGGAGGTGGGAATTTACCGGGCGATCGGGGTTTCCCGCAAGAATCTGGTGTTCCGGTTTTTCATTGAGTCGCTGGTGCTCACCACGCTTACGGTGTTCATCGGCTTCCTGATCTCAAGCGCGGTGATGAGGCTGTGGTTCGGTATTTCACCGTTGATGTCCGAGCTGTTCTTCTACCCGCTCTGGATGGCCGGCGGACTCCTGGTCATTCTTTACGCCATCTGTCTGTTCTGCGGAACCGTGCCGATTCTCACGCTTCTGCGCAAATCTCCGAGCGAGATTCTGGCAAAGTACGACATCTGATCATCTCTCTGCGCGGCGGAGCCAGAACAGACCGCGGCGCATGGAGCGCAAAGCAACAAGCGGCTGCTCATAACCGAAAGGCATTGAGCAGCCGCTTGTTTTGTCTTGTTTTGTTGTATGCTTACAAAGGTACGGAAAGGCATGAACGCATCTGGAGCGAAAAATCTGGCGGTTTGCGTTCGATTGAACCGGGAAACGACGCCCGTCAACCGCAAATGACGGCCGCCACAGGGCTTGCTTTTCCGGCCTTTTGCGCGGCTCTTTCCCGGAGGCTTACAGCGTTCGGCTCTCACCGGCCGCCAGCTCGAGCATGTCTGGTCCGTATTGCAGGTACAGGGTGCGCCCGGTGGGGTTGGTCACGCGCGTTTGGTCAACCGACCAGATCAGCCTGCCGTAGTCCTGCACATAGTCGTAAATTTCGATGTTCGTGGCATACCAGATGTCCGGCCGGTTGCCCATCTGCGCGGCAAAGGTTTCGATGATGCTCCAGTTGTCGTCCCGCTCAAATTCATAGCTGTGCCCCCAGAGGTAAAACAGCCGGGGCAGCTCTGTCACCTTCATTGCGGCAAACTTGTCTGCCAATTCCGGCAGGCACGGGTCGGCGTGATGACAGGTCGCGGGCATCCGCAGCCAATCGGAAGGAATATCGAACTTCTGTGTGCTGACGGTTGTGCGGGAATAGGCAATGCCGCAGGCGCGCAGGCAGTCCACGACAGTGTCGCTATACGAGCCGTAGGGATAAGCCATACCGCGCACAATGGTGCCGAACTGCGCCTCCAGGTTGGCACGGTCCTGCAAGACCTCATATGTGATATTGGCGGCGGAGAGTGCCGCTATACGCGGATGTGTCAGGCTGTGCACTGCAACCTCATGCCCGCTGTTTGCATAGACCTCCGTCACCCGGCTTTCCGACAGCCGACGGTGGATGGTGCCGGGCGCGTAGGTGTGCCCCTCCGGGGCGTAGCACCCGCTGTTGAGATTGAAGGTACACTTCAGGCCGTAACGGTTCAGAATATCAATCAGCTTGATGTCCTGCTCCACACCGTCGTCGTAGCTCAGGGTCAAAGCCTTACCCAAGCCGCCGGGAAACCGCATAAATACTTTTTTTGCCATGTTTTATTCTCCTTTTGGGTCGGTTATTTTATCGCTCTGTGCTCCGGCATACCGCTTTCGCACATGCTTCAGACAAATAAAATATGCGGGGATCAAAAACACATCCGCCATCAGCCATGCAAACGGGTTGGCAAAGCAAACCGCCTCAAAGCCGAAAACGGGAACCAGGCCAAAGCCAATCACCGTGCGGGCAACCATTTCAAACAGACCGGCCAGTACAGCCAGTAAACTGTATCCCATTCCCTGAATGCAGAAGCGGAAGACATTCACCATCAGCAGCAGCAGATAGGAAAGGCTGTTCACGGTGAGGAACTGCTGCGCGCGCTCGAGAATCTGCACCTCGTCCGAGTCCATAAACAGCAGTGCGATCTGCTGCCCGAACAGAGAGAGCACCACACCGGCAGCAATCGCGTAAACCGCGCCGAGCAGCATCGCGCTTCGCAGTCCGGCGTGAATCCGATCCGGCTTGCCTGCCCCGATGTTCTGCCCCGCAAAGGTGGCCATGGTTCCGCCCAAGGCATCAAACGGACAGCAGAAAAATGTGCTGACCTTGCCGCCGGCTGTTACCGAAGCTACCGCTGCAGAACCGAGGCGGTTCACAGCCGACTGCAGAATCACACTGCCCACCGCGGTGATGGAATACTGCAGCCCCATTGGCAGTCCCATGGAAAGCAAAATGCCGATGTGGTGCCAGCTGGGGCGCCACTCCCCTTTTTGCATTTTGAATACCGTGAACTTTTTCATCATGTAGAGCAGGCAAAGCACGCCGGAGACTGCCTGGGAAATGACCGTTGCAATGGCCGGGCCTTCTACTCCCGTGTGCAGAACGCCAACCGCAAGAATATCCAGGACAATGTTCAGGCCCGCCGACAGCACGAGAAAGTAGACCGGCGTGGTACTGTCGCCCAGCGCACGAATGATACCGGAAACCAGGTTGTAGAGAAATGTGACGGGAATGCCGAGGAAAATATAGAAGATGTAGAGGTAGGCTTCATCGATGATGTCGTCCGGTGTCTGCATCAAAACCAGAATGTCATGTGTATACACACAGACCAGGACGGTTAAGACGACCGCCATACCGATCGAAACCCATACAATATTGGCAACAAAGCGGCGCAGCTCGGAAAGCTCCCCGGAGCCGAAGCGCTGTGCTACCGGAATGGCAAAGCCGCTGCACACCCCGGTACAGAACCCGATGATCATAAAATTGATGGAGCCGGTTGAACCGACTGCGGCCAAGGATCCCACCCCAAGCCATTTTCCAACGATGATGGTATCCGCCATGTTGTAAAACTGTTGGAACAGCAGTCCCAGCAGCATCGGAACCGCAAAGCTGAAAATCAGCCGCATCGGGTTTCCTTTGGTCAAATCCTTTGCCGCGCTTTTCAACAAACCATCTCCTGTTCATTGCACTGCGAATTTTTGCATCAGTCGGATGTGAGCAGGGTGCTTCACTGTAAGACAAAAAAACCACCTGCCGGAACAGCAGGTGGTTTTGCGCTGGTGACCCGTAGCAGAATCGAACTGCTGTTACCGCCGTGAAAGGGCGGTGTCTTAGCCTCTTGACCAACGGGCCTGGTAGCGGAAAATGGATTTGAACCCTTGACCTATCGGGTATGAACCGATTGCTCTAGCCAACTGAGCTATTCCGCCATCCAAGCGCCATTCTATTATATCACAGCAGGAGCATTTTGTCAATAGCTTTTGGAATTATTTTTCCTTGTTTTCCGATTTTCATTTTGTATTTCTCCAGCTTTCTCAGCATTGATCCGTTTGTACTGGGGAAAGGAAGCAGGGAAGCGGCAAAGCAAACCGCATGGGAAAAACTACAAGGAAAGTCAGTTGAGAAGAAGGCTGCCGCCAACCGCGCTGCTGTTGGATACCGGCAGAAAAATATCACGGAATATCAGAGAAAATCATTGACTTTTGGTCAGAAATCTGTTATAATGAAACCTGTGGGGAAGAGAAGCGGTTCGTTGTGTTGCCATTCGTTTTTGAGGGAAGGGCAGGACACCCGAAACGCTCTGAAATGCTGATTTGCCCGGTTTGTATTGAATCGGCGGAATTCAAAAGTTACTTCGGGGTGCGGCGCAGTTGGTAGAACAGGTGGTTTGGGGCGGGGAGCCCCCCGCGGGCAAAAGGCGCTACGCGCCGAAAAGCAAATCTTTAGAAATCCCTTGTAAACATCGAAGAAATTGCATTGTAAATTCTGCTTTCCCGCGCTTGACTGTTCTCAAAATCGACTGTAAAAAACGGTTTGACCACAGATTTGACCACTTAGGAATTGACCAACAATTCTATATTTCGGGGTGTCGCCTAATGGGATGGCGCTTGGTTTGGGACCAAGATTCGAGGGAGTTCGATTCTCCCCACTCCGACCAAAATCACCGATTTGACCTCGTTTTTGAGGTCAGATCGGCGTAATTTTAATCAGTCACCGGAGGCTGTGTACCGTAGTACCGTAATGCCGGATTAGGTGTCCAAGTGAGCTTGGGTTATTGTGTAGCAATGGCCGAGGCTCTATTTTTATTGGGGAGGTATTTATGAAAAACACTAAGGTTACTCTTGTTCCGCTTAAGGCGGACGACCGCGAGCAATTTATCCTTGACAATCAGTGGGCGTTCAAATATGGTGCGATAATGGAGTTCGGTGAGCGCGACGATCATCTCGACAGAGATGGCGAAATCATATCCCGTAAGACAATCAAGCATTGTATCGATGCTCCTGACAGCGAAGCCTACCGCATTGTTGTGGACGGAAAGAAGGTTGGCGGTGTTATTCTGAAGATCAACAAGGAAACCAATTACAACGAACTCGAAATTCTGTTTGTTTCTCCCGAAGAGCATACAAAAGGCATCGGCTATGGAGCGTGGCAGGCGGTTGAAGCTTTGCACCCCGAAACGGTTGTATGGGAGACCTGCACGCCCTATTTTGAGAAGCGGAATATCCATTTCTACGTCAACAAGTGCGGCTTTCAGGTCGATCAGTTTTGGTGTGAATATTTCCAACCCGACCATGAAATGCCATATGAAGAGAAACATGGCCTATAGTCAAAAAAGTGGACAGGAAATGAGAAAGAAAATACAAAGTAAATTAACTGCCAAAGTCAGTCTCGACTTGATCCGGGGTCAGCCAGCCAAGAGACGCATGAGGTCTGTGTGAATCGTAGAAGCCCTCGATGTATTCAAAAATGGCCAAATAAAGCTCCTGCCTGGAACGGTAGGTCCTCCGGTCCGATTCCTCCCGCTTGAATTGTCTGAAAAAGCTCTCGCAGACCGCGTTGTCAAAAGGATACCCCTTCTTGGAAAAGGACTGGACCACATGGAGCTCGTCCAGAAGTTTTCTGAAAG
>CALXUY010000068.1 GCA_944391805.1 uncultured Clostridia bacterium | reverse complement strand
CAGCTGTGTTTCTTCTGCAAATAGGTTGACCTGTTTCATGGTTTTCGCCGCCCTTCTCTTGTTTGTTCCCATTATATCATACTTTGCGACTTTATTCAATATCTTCGGGAATTTTTAGAGGTTCCCTGTTATAATTATGTAAAGCTTTCGGCTGTGATGCTTTGATTGATGGTCGATATTGCCCTGAATTCTTTAATGGTGGCTGATATCTTTTTCGGTCAGACATGCCAGAAAAAACCTCGCCTGTGACGAGGTTTTTTCTTTTTCCGTTCGTGATATCCCCGCTGCGCCGTGATTTTGCTCTTTCCCCAGCCCGGCATACCCTATTGCACCGCTTGCCATTCCCCGGGTCGGGCAGCAGACTGCTGCCCGACCCGGAGGCAGTCCCGCCCGTAGCAATGGGTATCGGTTTGAAGCTGCCCGGACTCCCCTTCGGTGCGTCAATGCACCCTGTGCAAAGGAAGCTCCCTTCCCTGCGCAGGGGTGTATTTGCGTCGGCTTTGTTACCCGGCAGCGGAGGGGTTGAGCCTTTCCTTCATCTGGCGGAGCATCTCCTCGGTGGAGGGACCGACCGAATCGAAGTTGGAGCTGATGCGGTTGACCTCCATCATCACCGTGGAGGCGATGAGAACCCCGCAGCCGCCGCTGGCCTGATACTCGTATAGAAAGTTTTTGGTGGCGCCCTCGGAGACCAGATCGATGATTTCCCCCATGCGGCTGTCCTTGGAATAACGGATTTTGAGCGTGATTTCAAAAAACGGCAGAACCACGGTGCGATAGGATTCGGTGCACAGCGCCTCGATGACCGCAGAGGCAAAGGCCGTATCCCGACAGGTATTCGGCACCGCCACCAGTGTGGAGGAATTCTGAATGTTGCTCATATATTCCCGCTGGTTCATGTCCAGCTTGGGCAGAGGCATCATGCCGTACAGATCCTCCATTTCCCGCAGCGTCGCATTGGAAAATGCGCCGAGCTGGGCGACCGTAAACAGAATATTTCCGGCAGCAAAATCGCTGATTTTGAGATAATCCTCCTGCCAGTACACACCGTCGGTGCGGAAGATCAGGTCGATCAGCGAATCCACCGCGTCCGAGGCGCGCTCAAGGTCGTAATCCAGTATGACACAGCCGTCCTCATCCCGGCTGTAGCGCTGCACGTCAAAGCCGTATTCAAGATACTTCAGGTATTCAAAATTGCCGACCGCCAAGCCGATATAATCGCCGCCGGTCAGGCTCAGGCCGTCCTGATTGAGGTCAGTATACACCTGTGCGGCACGGGTTTTCAGCTCCTCCACCGTCCAATTGCCGGCAATGGCAAGGTCATACAGCCCGTCGATGCCCTCCTCGGTGAAGTGCGCGTTGTAATCGGTGGAGTTCACAAGCACCATGCCGGCCTTGGTGTAGTTGGTCAGGCAGATGTCGCCGACCAGAAAACGGTAGCTTTTCCCATCAAAGGAAAGCGCCTCCATCGCATCTTTCCACCACCATGCGGCGTCCAGCGAAAGGTATTCGAGGGAATTCACATCCCGGAACACATCGGTGTTGCCGGTCTGAATGGCGGAGTTTCCCATGGTGTATATGATCTGATACTCGTCCAGATCGTTCATGGACAGAATGGACAGCTCGGTGGCATATTCACCCCATGTCGACACATTGGAGACCCGGTTGTCAATCACCACGTTGAGCCTTCGTTCCACCGCCTGGTTGCGCTGATAGACCGAATCCAGCACCAGGTCGGAGGTTTCCTCCCGGCTGCCCTCGGTGTCCAGCTCATAGTTCTCCCGGAAGGAGTAGGTGGTGATGGTATTCCCTTCATAATCCAGCTCCGGCAGGAAATCGGTCTCCTGCGCCCGCTTTTCCACATCGGTCAGCTCGCGGGATTCCTCGTCTGTTCTGACCGGCAGGGGTTCGTCCGGGTTCTGGACGTCCTGCGATTGCCGGCAGGACACGGCCGGCAGGCAGAGCAGCAGAAGCAGAACCGTCAGCAGTATGCGTTTGTATTTCATTCTGGTATTCCTCCTTGCGTTCACTCCGAAATGAGGCTGCCCTCATAGCGGATATTAGCGGTATGGGCGTTGAGGGTGAGCAGCTCCTGCGGGAAGGTGAGCAAAGGCTCCCCAAGATATGTGATTCCGGAGACCGAAACCTCCTCCACGCGGTGTTCCGCATCGTAGCCTGTGATGGCAATGCCGCCAAGCTGCCCGCCGACAATCTGAATGTCCTCAATCGTCACATCCCGGATGTGCCCCCGCTCGGCATCCTGCGAATAGTTGGTCTCCCGGATGAACATCTCCACCAGCAGACCGTCGGAATCCTCTACACGGATGTCGCGGAAGCGCACATTGCTCACGGAGGCGCGGTCTCCGAGGTGGATGCTCATGGTGGCTCCCTGAATGACATGAATGATGTCATTGTCCTCAAACACGATGTCGGAAATCGACTCGCACCGGGTTTCATAGCCGATCTCCAGCCCGTTGCCGTAGAGGTCGTTCCAGAACACATTGCCGCAGATGCGCACATTCTGCACATCCCGCCCCCAGGATTTGATGGCAATGCAGTCGTCATTGTTGCGGAAAAAGCCGCTCTGCACCGTCACGTTCCGGCTGCCCACAATGTCCACACCGTCGCTGTTGATGGCGGTGCCGATGACGTTGACCCCATCCAGCAGGCAGTCGTCGCAGTCCACCAGCACCACCATCCAGCTGCGGGGACCGATCAGCGAAAAATCCCGCAGCGTGATATTTTTGCACTCGGTAAAGTTGAGCATCCGGGTTTCCACCGGAAATGCGTAGGTGTCAATGATCCCCCGGCCGAGAATGGCGATGTTTTCGGCTCCCGTTGCTTCAAAGCGGGCATGCAGCAGCGCGCCCTCGGCAAGATACACGGTCTGATCGAAGGAGAGCACGATATTCTCCTCATAATGATATTCGCCGGGCGGAAAATACAGCAAACCCTCCCGGGGCTGCGGAACCGGCTCGGGGTCGTATCCGTAGAGAAAGAGCTGCACGCTGTCGGTCGGGTCTCCGTCAAACTCCACCGAGAGCTTGGCCGGGAGCTGCTCCACCTGAAAGCTGACCCGGCCGGACTCGGTCTGCGGCTCCACACCGGCGCTCAACGGCCGGACAACGACATTCCGGAAGGGATACTCGACGGTGACCTGCAGCGTCTCCCCGGGGGAGGACTGCGAGGCGATGACCTGCAGTCCGGCATCGGATTCAAACACCGGCTGCTCCACCCCGTTGATGTAGATCCGCATATCCCCCGACGGACTGCCGAGGATGCTGCCGGCCCATGAGATTCCGGTAAAGCGCTCCATGTTGGCGCCGTTGACCGCAAACAGCAGCCGGTCGGCCTCGGTCTCTGCAGGCAGCGAGAGCGACCACGTGCCATCCGCGTCGGCTTGGGCCGTCACCTCCCGCAGCAGGGTTTCACCGTCATACAGCAGAGCGGAGACCGTGCTGCCCGGATCCGAAAGCCCGATACAAGGCGTGTCCGCGGAGGCCGGCAGCTTCATGCCGTCCACAAACGCATTCGAGAGCACAAAGCTGTCATACCGGCGCAGGCCGCGCTCCAGCAGCGCATCGGCAAACGAGCTTTTCAAGGCGCTCTCGTCCGCCTCCACCATGGCCAGCAGCAGGTATTCCAGCCCGTTCTTCATACCGTCACGGTCGGAATAGCTTAAAATGACCCGCTGCTCCACAATGTCCACACGGTAGGCCCCGGCCGGGAGCGCTTCCCTCTGCGGCAGAGAAAAGTGCGTCCCCTCGCGGCCGGTGGAGCCGATCACCAGCTCAAAAGCCTGCACCGGGTAGGCATATTCAAAATCGGTCACCAGCTTCAGCTCCTCGCCCGCCGCGTCCTGCGCAGCCTGGCGGAAAGCCAGCACAATGCTGACCTCTCCGCTGTTCATGGTGTCGCTCCGCACCAGCTGCAGCTCGCCCAGCCGCCCCCGGAGCATTCCGCGCAGCGCATCGCTCTGCGCGGCGGTCTCCTGCTGCTCTCCGGTGCTGCCGGGGGAGGGGTCATTTCCCTCCTGTCGGCAGCCCGCCAGCGCCAGCGCGAGCAGCAGCGTGGCGCCAATGGCACAAAGCCATGTTTTCATCATGCCTCTCCTCCCAGAATATTCATGCGCGCAAGCCACGCGGCAACCTCGGCGGCAACATCGGTGTGCGCGGTGAGATCGGGGTGGCCGTTCGCGCCGAAGCGGTTGCTTTCCACCGTGCGCAGCTCCCAAAGACCGGCCTCCTCCCCGCCGCAGGCAGAGAGGACCGACAAAAGCTCCGCCCGGCAGCCGTTGTTCATCATGCCTGTGAGAAACAGAATCGGAACCTCCGTTCCGTAATCCTGCCGGAGCGCGGCGATCCAACCGGTCAGCGCTTCCGCAAATGCGGATTCCCCCCACAGGCGGTCACCGGCAAAAGACAGACCAGCAGCAGAGCCGACAGCAGCTTCCGCTTCATCGCTTTTCACCCTCCGCTTCAAATACAATATTTTTGGTGCGTTCGGCCACCATACGGCACTCCACCGCGCTGCGGACCGGCTGACCGTAAGCGGTCACATGGGCAAACCGGACGTCCCGCACAAGTGCATCCTCCGGAGCATAGCCGCTGAGGATGGAGGGCGGAAAGGCGCCCGAAATAACCGCCACATTCTCAACCAAAATCTGCCCGATGCTCCCGCGCTTCTCATCCTTTGAATAATTGGAGCGCAGCACCTTGAAGTCAAACAGCTTATCCGCCGAATCCTCGATGCGGATATTCCGGTAGACAACATCGTGAATTCTTGCCCGGTCGCCGTTGTGAATGGCGATGCTCGCCCCGGACTGCCAGCCCTCGTGCTCGCAGTGAATCAGGTCGATATCCGAAAAGCGGATATCCGCAATCTCATCGCACCGGGTTTCAAAGCCGATCTCGATACCGTTGCCCGGAACCGCGTTCCATAGCACGCAGCCGCTCACCGAAACCCGACGGACGTCCCGCAGCCCGGCCTCTCCCCTGTAATCGGTGGCCTTGATGGCAATGCAGTCGTCCGCTGTGCGGATAAAGCAACCCCGCACCGTCACGTCGCTGGAGCCGACCACATCGATGCCGTCTCCGGTGCAGCGCCAGGTCAGGATATTCACGCCGTCCACCGTCACATTCCGGCATCCGGTAAACACCAGGCTCCAGCCATAGGAGCCGGTCATGGTGATATCGCGAAAGGTCAACCCGCTGCAATCGTACAGGTGCGTCATGCGGCGGCCCTTCCCGCTGTATTCCCCGTCGATGTCCAGAATTCCCCGGCCGCAGACGGTCACATTGCGCTCGCCCACGGCGACCAGATGCGCGTGCAGCACCGCTCCCTCGGCCAGATAAAGGGTTTCGCCCGAGTGCAGCACCAGTTCGTCCACATGATGCTCGCCCGGTGCAAAGACACGCACACCTTCACCGGGGTCAGGCTCCGGCTCCGCCGCATACAGGAAGAAAAAGACCGGAGGCTCCTGCGAGCCGGGAAACTCCAGACTCCATTTGGAGGGAACCGGCGCGGAAAAGCAGAGCCTGTTCCCCAAAATCTCTGGCAGCACACCGCGGGAAAGCGGCCGGAGCACCGCACCGGCGAGCGCAGAAGCGAGCGCCGAATCCACCGGAGCAGTCAGGCGAACCTCTGCCCGGGTATCCGGCGGCGGGGCGGCTCCGTCCGTCTTCTTCTGCCCGGCAGTGCGGGCGGCATTCCCGCCCGCCTTCTCCGACCAGATCACATAGCGGCAGACCGCGTTCCGGTGCACCCGGCAGGGAGTGCCGTTGACCGTGATTTGCACATCCGTCATGTCCTGCGTCTGGCGACCGACACCGCAGCCATTCCTCCGATCAGCAGAATCAGCGCGGCCGTACCGCCGGCCAGCAGCGAGGAGCAGCAGCCGCCCTGCGCAGCCGTGCCGGAGCTGTCGGTCGGATCGTCACCCGGGCTGCTGCTCTGCTCTCCTCCGGTGGGGTCCGGCGACGCGGTCGGTTCTTCGGGAGCATCGGTATCGGATACGGTCGGCGTCTCCTGACTGCCATCGCCGGTGCCTCCGGTATTCTCTCCCGGAGTTTCGCTGCCCTCACCGCCCTGGTCGGTGGATTCCTCCGGTTCCCGGTCGGGAGCCGCATATACCATAGAGGTATCGCCATAGGCGACAATCAGGTCGTCGAGCATCATATCCCCGGAACGGTAGCGAAACAGCCGGAACTGATCGATGCGCACATTTTCGGTGCTTTTGGCGTCAAATTCGGCCACCCGCTCACCGTTGAGCAGCAGCTCAAAGTGATCAAAAAGGAATTCCTCCTCATTGAAGCGGAACACGATTTCCACCAGCGAGTAAACGCCCGCAGGCAGCGCTCCCACCTCGGTGCCGTCCACCAGGAGCTTGGAATTCCGGATGCTCACCCGCTGGCTTTCCATGGTGCCTGCGGTATAAAACCGCCAATCCACCAGATGGTCACAGCGGAAGCTGTCACTCATCGGCATCAACTTGAAGGAAAGAATAAAGTCCTCGCGAACCTTCGGATAGTCCGACACCGTGAAAAACTGCAGGTCGATAAACGCGCTGGGCACGGTATCCTCCAGCAGCAGACCGCCGTCCTTCAGGACGGGATTGAGGTTATCCAGCGCCACAAAGCCATTGGCCTCCGCCACCGTGGCGGTTGAGCTGTTGACCTCGGTGAGGTCGTCAAAATTCTCCCGGTAGAGATATTTCATCTCGACCAGCTCATCCGGGTCCGGCGTGGGGATCGGACTGACCGGGGAATCGGTTGTCCCGTCCGAGCCGCTGCCGGTGTCCGCCGGCGGCAGCTCGCCCGCCGGCGAAAAATCCGTGCCGCAGACCGAGACCGCCCCCTTGACGACACACAGGTCGTCGATATAGCAGCTCCCCTCGGTATAGGTCAGAAAATTGCGGAAGTGGGCAATCGAGGTCAGCGCCTCGTCCGTGAGCGTGCGGCTGCCGATGTATTCTCCGCCGACAAACAGAGAGATGCGGCTGTAACGTCCGTCGGCTTCGGCGACAAACAGCAGCTCCACCGCGGTAAAGCCATCGGTCGGCAGAATCTGGCTTTCGGCAGAGCCATCGTCCCCGGCGATCACCACCCGTCCCCCGCTCATGCTGACATAAGCATGTGTGCTGGAGGCGGTGTCGCGCCGGAAGCCGACAAGCTGCTGATAGCTCAACCCTTCAGCCGCCGGCTTCAGGCGCATGGACAGTACAAAATTGCCCGTAAGCTGCCCGTGCTCGGTATTCCAGAACTGAAAATCCCAGAAGGCCTGCTGTTTGGTGCCGGTCAGCAGCAGCGCTCCCTCCTCCAGTGTGGGAACAAAACCGGTGTTGACCCAAAGCCCGCCTGCGGCCCGGACACTGTCCCCGTCGCTGGACTGATTGACTGCGGACAGTTCGTCAAAATCCTGCCGGAACCAGTATTCCGGCCCGTCTGTCTCCAACGGCTCCTCTGCCCCGTTCACCAGCAGAGGCAGGAGCATCGCGCAGCACAGCAAAACCGCCGGCAGCAGCATCCAGCTTTTCTTGTTCTTCATGGAATCTGACCTCTCTTCCTTTACTGGCCGTCGAAGTCCGACCAATTCAGCAGGTCACCGTCCCCCGCACCGCTGACGCGGAGCAGATCGGTGAGAAGCTCGTTTGCCGAAAATGACAATACAAAAATCTCCGGTATCCGGTATGTCTGTTTCATCATGCTTCCTCCTGTTCAGGCAATGGCCTCGAGACCGGCAAACACGCCGTTCTCATAGGTAACGGTATAGGACTGCGCCTCCACGGTACGCCCTCCGGCAGTCACCGCATAGGGGGTGACGGTAAAGGTCACGGTTCCGCCCGCAGGAATCCCGCGGAGCACCACGGCCGCAAAACAGCTCCCCTCCGGCGCCTCCAGCCGGGTGATGTCGGTGCCCTCCTGCGCGTTCAGGCTTTCCCAGAGCATGGAAACGGAAACGGTTTTCTGCGGAATGCTGCGGCTCTCGCCGTTTTCCGTGACCTCGGCCGAAAGGCGAACGCCTGCCGCGGTATACGACGCCGTGCGGTCCAGGAGCACCGCGAAGCGTGCCGAAAAGCTGCCGTTCTCCGCCGCGGTCTCCTGTACGCCATAAAAATGCACGCCGTTATCGGCCAGGAGCCGATTGCCCTTTGCCATGCAGAGGTCCCGGATGCGGATATCCGAATTGTGGTAGCGGAACATGCGGAAATGACTGATTCCGGTCAGCGCATCGCCGCTCAGATCCCTTTCCCCGACAAACACGCCGTTGACCCAAAGCTCCAGCGAGCTGTAGATTCCGGCGTCTTGGTCGTAGCCGAAGAACAGCTCCACCGAGCTGTATTCCCCAACCGGCAGAGGCTCGCTCTCGACTTTTGCGCCGGCATTGGCGGGATCGTTGAAGATCTGCACTCTGCCCACGCTGACCCGGATGTACTGTGTCATACTGCTGCCGGTATCCTTGCGGAAATCGATGAAATGGTCGCAGCGCAGCCCGGCGGCACTGGGGAGCAGGCGAAGCGAAAGCGTAAAATCTCCGGTGATCGTCTCCAGCTCGGTGTTCCAGAACTGCAGATCAACAAACTGATTGTTGGCCGACCGGAGCACAATGGCGCCGTCCTCCACAGGGATCACCGGGGTGGCATTCAGACCGACCAGGCCGCCCGCAGCCGCAACATCCTCCTTGGCCGTGCTCATATTGATGGCGGTCAGTTGGGCAAAGTCCTCCCGGAACAGGTATTCCGGCGCTTCCTGTTCGGGCGACTCTGCCGCAGGAACAAGCGTCCCGCAGCAAAGCAGCAGCGCCAGAGTGAGCATGAACAGTCGTTTGGTTTTCATGGGGTCCTCCTCATTTTCAAAATTTGCACCGTAAAGCTGCCGTACCGGTGCCGCCATATATTTAAGCATAACTTTTGGCGATTGTCAAACACAAAACGGACAAAAAAGTACATGATATAAACCTTTTTGCGTGATTTTGTGAAATAGTAATACATGTTTTGTGAAATCCGACGAAAATGACCGATCGCGTCAGATTTCATCCTTCACAGTGCAAATTTTTATGAAGGATCAACAAATAAAAAGTTGGAAATTCTGCGCAATTCACCCAAAAAATGCTTGAAAGGGCTTGCAAAAGGGACAGAATTATTATATAATAGTTTCGATACTGATATTTTACTTTCGCGGGAGAAGCGGCATGAAAAGAAGGACGTTTCACCAGGAATATTTCTACAATGAAGATCTGTGGTACATCAACACGGCCCCCAAAAGCCAGATTCTGAATGTGGAGCTGGCCGGCCGTACCCACGCAGACGCCTCCTACCATATCCGATGGCAGAAGCAATGGGATATGTATATTATGGAATATGTCATCAGCGGCCGCGGCTATATCCGCTGCGGAGACGAAACCCACACGCTGCACACCGGGGACGCCTACATCATCCGCAGCTTTACCGATCACGAATACTGGTCGGACAGAGACGACCCCTACGAAAAGGTATGGATCAATGTCTCGGGCGCCTTGGTGGATCATCTCATGGCCATCTTCAATTTCAACGGCGATGTAACCATTGCGCACACTGACATATACCCGGTTTTCGAGGAGCTGCAGGCAGAGCTTTCCACCGGGTATCGGCCGGATGAGCTGGCGCAGAGGATTCTTCGCATCTTCTTTTCGATCTCTGACGCCATCACCTCCCGGGAAAAAACACACCTGACGCTGGCCGAACGCATTCATCAGTATATTGACAAGCACATCGGCCACGGAATCACCGCAGCCGATGTGGCGGATTATTTTCACATCACCCCCATCTATGCGGCCCGGGTGTTCAAGGCACATTACCGGCTGACGGTCTCGCAGTACATCCAAAACGCCAAGCTCGATCTGGCCGCCCAACTGCTGCGCTCCAGCGGCTTATCCGTCGGGGACATCTCGAATTTTCTCGGATTTTGCAACGACAACTATTTTTCCCGCCAGTTCAAAGCCTATCACGGAATTTCTCCGAAGCAATACCAGCTTCGAAACCGGAACAGCCTGCATTGCAACACGCCCAAAAAGCCACAGGCACAATGACAAAGCTGCGGCAGCGTTTTGAACAGGACGGGCTCCGTGACGGCTACGGTGTGTCACCCCCTGATGGCGGCGATAGAAAAGCCGGACAGACCATCGGGAGAGACAACCGACGAAAGAGCGAAAAACAAAGGAGCAAAGAATATGAACCCGCGCAAGGAACGCCTGATTTACGAAATTCTCTCGGTGGTTGAGGAAATTCCGCCGGGGCGTGTTGCCACCTATGGGCAGATTGCCCGGCTGATTGGCAGAGAGAAAAATGCCCGGCTGGTGGGAACCGTCCTCAGCCATGCAGACAGCTATGGGAATTACCCCTGCCACCGTGTGGTCAATCACGCGGGCAGGCTGGCTCCCGGCTGGCCGGAGCAGGAGGCTCTGCTCCGGCAAGAGGGCGTTCTCTTCAAGCCCAACGGGGCCGTGAATCTGAAGCAATGCCAATGGGAGGATTGAAGCATCCGTTATGCAATCATTCGTCTTGCAACTGATAATGACCTCCGGTTCACCGTAGAAGTGTCACAATCAAGAGACAACAAGACGCAAGACAAAAAGGAGGGACGCCGCGCACCTGCTTCCCTCCTTGTTAATATGTATTTTTTCTGCCATTTCTCCGTCAAAGCCTCATAAACAACAGTATCCGAACCCTTGTCCGTCCGGAACAGGGTTCGGATGCCGAAGGATAGAGCAGCCGGAATGAAATCCGGACCACACCATCAATGATATAATGGCTGGTATAGCACCGCACCGCACATTGGATGCAGACATTGCCTACTGGTGGAGCATAGGGGATTCGAACCCCTGACCCCAACACTGCCAGTGTTGTGCGCTCCCAACTGCGCTAATGCCCCATGCGGAAACCTCGTATATCATACCATATTCCAAGCGTTTTGTCAAGTACCTTACCGGATTTTTTTCACCAAAAAATGAAAAAAACAGAAAACCGCCGCCTGCGCACACCGTCGGGACGCCGCAATCGGGCCGGAAGCCGGCAGCCCGTGAAGTATTTGCAGCGCATCCCGCAAGCGAAGCCTTCACAGCATACATTCCCGTCCATATCCGAGCCGATATCCCGGCAGCACACGTCCACAGTCGGCATTCCTGCAAAAATTCGCTGCCGGGATCCTGACAAACATCCGCAGCCGACCTTCCGGTAGATTCACGCCCCGGGAGCCCGCTCCACATCCGAAGCATGTAAGCCGGCACGGCGCGTTCCGAAAACCGGTTCGGAACGCGCAAACGGATTGCCGGTGCATTGACGAATTGTCAGTCCCCCATCAGCTCGCCAAAGCGTCTGGCCCGTTCCAAGGCGGCGGACACAAAACCGGCGTAATCCATTGCTTCATATGCGTCGCTGGTATGGCGCTCGGGTTTGTTGAACTGGGTCAGCTCGAAGGTGAGCATTCCGTTGTATCCGGCCCTGTGCAGGCGGTCGGCAATGCCCTGCCAGTCCGCGGATCCGTCGAACGGCAGCATATGCGAATCGTCATACCAGGTCACCTGATCGCCGGTCATGCCCATATTGTCGTTGAGGTGTGTGCCAAACAGCCGATGACCATATTTGCCGATGAGATCATGCCCGTAATTGTAGCAAAGCTCATGCCCGGTGTCAATACAAAACCCGATATTTGGGCGGTCGGCAAAGGCCTGCATCAATGCGTCCAGATACACCTCCCCCTCGGTATTTTCTACCGCGACCCGAACGCCCAGCTCTGCGGCCGCGTCAAAAATACGGGCATAGCGCTCCAGACCCAGCTCGGTGGGCGTGCAGCGCATCATGCCGATGATGGCATGCATCACCACCAGATCCACTCCGGCACGTGCGGCCGACCGCAGGCAGGCAATCTGCCGCTCTGTCTCGGCCTCCCCGCCCTCTCCCGCGTCCTCCCAGAGGAGATGTACTCTGGTATAGGGGGCGTGAATGGATTGATAGATCAGTCCCAAAGAGCGGATCCTCTCGGCGGCCTCGTCAAACTCCGGAGCTTCGCTCCAGCCTGTGAACACGCCGTCCCAGCCCGCCTGCCTGACGGTGCGCAGGCTGTTTTCATCAATGCCGGAATTCAGAATCAGTTTTCTCATGGTTCTTTCCTTTCACGGTCAGATCTGACCATATGATAGCACAGCCTGCCCGGCTTGTCAAGCCCAGTAGACCGATTTTTCAAAATAAACAAACGTCCGTCACCGGCACGCTGAATGAAAATTCCGTGGCCGACAAGGGGGGCGGCGAGTACGCAGAGGCGTGCCCACCGCCCGATTTTCGGGTAACCTGTCAATAGTTATCGGTCCAGTTCTGGTCGTTATCGTGTTCTCCGCTGCCGTCGCCGGGGGTCAGATCACCCAGCTGCAGCTCCTCCTCCGTGGGAGTGGGGTCGGGCTTTTCTTCTCCGCTGGTCACATCGCCCGTCGGTTCCCCTTCCCCTGCAGTTTCATCGGGTCCGGAGCTTTCGGCAGAGCCGGTGGCATCCGGTGTCCCCGGCTCACCGGTACAAGCGGCAAAAAACGCCATCAGCAGACAGAGGCAGAGCAGACAGAGCAGCATTCGGATTAACGTTTTCATGGTCAAATTCCTCCATATCGGGATTTTAATTCTGCAAAAACCAATCGTCCGGCGCGGGCTCCCCGTCATCCAGACCGGAGAGGGATACCGTGAGCAGATCCGCGCTCGGAATGCGCAAATGCTCGATTGCAGGTGCATGATAGTGCTTCATATCCCTCTCCCTTCTTCTCAATCCGCGCATGCATCCACAATGCTTTGCAGATAGTCGTTGCCCTTGCCGTCGGCAATCGCCGCCTCGGCTACCTCCAGCATGCTGCGGGAATGATCGGCCTCATCATACGCGGTATAGTATGTCTGGCTGGAGCCATCCGCATAGCTGACCATAAAATAGGACATGGCCGAAAATGCCGTGGTATATCCGGTCTTGCTGGCCGGAATGTTGTACAGGCAGGCGCGGTATTCATTCATGCCGTTCTCGTTTTCCTGTGCCCATTTGGTGCTTACCACCTTGATCCATTCGGTTCCGTTCTCCTCCGGCTTTACAGTGGCGGGATAAATCCCCAGAAAAGTCTCAAAATCCACATTCAGGGCCTGCAGCTTGGAGGTCAGGGTGATGTAAGTACCGAACTCAACCGTGACGCCGGCCTCGGTGAGGGTATTGATCAGATCGGAAGAAACCTTGGTGGCAAAGCGAATACCGGTCGGATCGGCTGTGCGGATGGAGGCGCCGTTCACCATTACAAAGTCCTCGGGATTCAGAAAGATGGGGCGAATGGTCAGCCCCTCGTCGGCAGCCGTCGTTTTGGCAATCTGGCCGGCCGCGCTTGCCGCCACAGGCTTGTGCAGCCCGCCGCCGATGGCCCAGCCAAGGATGTTGGTATTGCTGAAGCCGGGATAATACGCTCCCTGCTCCACGGCAGCCTTGCTGAGCTTCCAAACGGCCCCTTCGTCGTTCAGTGTGACGGTGCTGGTTCCGGTAAAATTGCAGAAGCGGTTGTTGGTTTTCGCCGTGCTGCCCGGGGCAAGCTCCAGCGTAGCCGTATCGTCGAGATTGATGGTCATGGAGCCGGCGGAGCTGTCAATGCCAAACAGGATATTGTCCGCCTTGTCACCACTGCCGGACATGGTTCCGGTTGAGCCGATCAGCCTGCCTCCGTTGACCACGTTAATCACCGTATGCTTCTCTTTGGTGCCCCCCACAATAAACATCCGGTTGTTGACGTTATTATTGCCGCCCAGCGTTTGCAGGGTGCTGTTGTCGATGGTATATTCCACAATCTGCCCGCCGACGCCGGTATCGTTGGACAGCATCAGATCGTCGAGGCCGCTGGTGATCACCGACCCGTTTTTGATGGTGACACTCTGATGCGTCCCCTGCGAGCCACCGGCTGCGGTTTGGTGCTTGAACACCATTTTTGCGGCCTCCACCACACAGTTGTCCAGCACAAGGCTGACGCCATCCTCATTGTCGTTTTTGTTGTCGTTCTTCTCCACACGCAGTACGAATGCCACGCCTCCGGTGGCATGGAGCGTCAGGTTTTTGACGGTGACATGACTGTCATGAATCGTGAAGGCGTCGCCGCTGAGCGTCAGAGTACAGGAATTGCCGTCCAGCGTAAAGGTTTTTCCGCTGATCTGCGGAACCGCACCGCCGCTGGCGTTGGCGATGACAACGATGGTACCATCCTTTTCCACGGCCTGGATGGCAGCCTCAAGCGTTGCGTAGTAGGTGCCGCTTCCCTCCTGCCCGATGCGGCAGACGTAGCCTGCCGCCGCAGCCTCGGCGTCGGTTCCGATGGTATCCTCAATCGGCGTATCGCCCAAGGCCAGCTTGAGAATCACCCCATTGGCTGCGTTCAGTCCCTCGGGCAGCTTTTTGAGTGAATTGACGGCCAACGCAAAGGAGTACTCGGCATTGTTGACCAGCCAGCCCGCCTGTCCCTCGGCCGGAGTGATGGAGGGGAAATACGCCCCTTGCTCATAGGCGGCCTTGCTGTAGAACCATGTCGCACCGGCGTCGTTGAGCGTGACGGTGGTATTGGCCGACTTGGCAATGATAGGCACAATCATGGTTTTGGCCTGATTGGCAGGAGCCATTTCAATGCGGGCGGTCTCGTCCAGATTCAGCACCACGCTGCTCGCGGTCGTGGTCTGGGCATTGACGATGTAGCTGTCCGGTACGGTGTTGTTGCCCGCCGAGCGCAGCACCGCGTCTCCCTTCAGGTCAATGGTTACCTTTGCAAAATTGGAAAGGCTGAAGATAGATTGCTGGGCCACATCCGAAGCCGTGGAGGTGCAGGCATGCTCGATGGTGGAATCCTCCACCACTACATGAATGACCGCACCCGCCGTTGCCCAGAGCACCGCATCGGCCGCCGAGGAATAGATGTCGGAATCCCGCACGGTCAGAACAAATTCCGGATTGTCGGCCGAACGGTTCTCACCGTCCACGCGGAAGGTGCCGCCCGCGCGGATGTTCACGGTGCAGTTTTCCAGTGTCAGAGAGGATGCGGTGGGCTGATTGGTCTGCACGCGGAAGCCGCGGGGCGCATCGATTTTCGCGTTTTTCACGGTCAGGTTGGCATCCTCAATTTTGATCGGGTAGTTCTGACCGCTGATGGTGTGGTTCTGCGCATCCAGCGTCACGGTTTTGCCCCCCTTGAAGCTGGCCGCCTGATCCGCCACGTCCTTCACGTCCGCGATCAGCAGGATGGTGTCGCCGTCGGCTGCCGCGTTGACCGCATCCACAAAGGCTGCGTAATAGGTTTCGCCGATTTTTGCCACCATGCCATCGGCCGCGGCCGCCTCATCATTCGCATATTCGGCAGCGAACGAAAGGAATGGCAGCATGGTGAAAAGCATACAGGCGATGAGAACGGCACAGAGCAGTTTGGTCTTTTTCATGTTGATTCTCCTTTTTCAGATTTTTCCGGAGCAGCCCCTCCGACGAAAACGCAGCGATCAAAGCAAGTCCCCACGCGCTCCGTCGGTCAGTTTTGCTCCGGTATTCCCTCTGCGGACTCCCGCAGGAAGGCTCGGGCACGGCCGGCCGGAAACAGCGGATTGCCTCCCGGCCAATGGGATGCACCCCGGTCCCCGGGAAGCTCGCTAACTCTCCTGCCCGAGGTATGCGGCGCTGTTTTCAAAGGTTTCTGCGTCGGGTGGTTCCCCCTCCCGCAGCGTGACCACCGTCACGGTGTCCATTGCGATCCACTTGACAATGTCATCATTGCGGGAAAAATAATTGTTTCCGTACTGATCCATTACGACATTGCCGGTGTTCCAGAACACATATTTGGGCTTGACGAGTGCATAGAAGGCATAGGATGCCCCTTCAAAGCCGTGGTGCGCCGTCTGCACAAGGTCGGTTTGAAGCGCGTTTCCATATATCTGTGAAATAACGGGATTGGAGGCCGGCCCCATGTCGCCAAGGTACAGGATCCGGTGTCCCTCCAGCTCCAGCGTGAACACCAGACTGCTTTCGTTGAAGAAGGTGAAGCTCTTGGGATAATACAAATCCAGCGTCCACAGCATTTCGATTTTGGCGTTGCGGATATGGTATACCTGTCCGGGGTGCGCGTTGATGACCTCGGCCTCGGGATAAAAGCTGTCGATTTTCGCGGCGACAGAGGACATCTGCCCCCCGCCGGCACTGCTCCCCTCGGAGGCGGTCGGGAAATTGTAAATGAAGCGCTCCACCGTCACCTCGTCATGGTCGAACATCAGAAACGCGCCGGTGTGGTCGCCGTGCGCATGCGTGAAAATCCACGCGGCCACCACGATATTGTCAGGGTCTGGCGCCTGCTTTTTGAGGGTATTGTAAAGCAGCTCATCGTTGATGGCACGGTCATGCCCACCGTCGATGATGAGGAAGCTGCCGTCCTCGAGCTGAATGACATGCGCAAGCCCGTTGATCCAGGCATCCCAGCGGTCGGTTTCGGAATACCCGATCCACTGTCCGAGCTGGGTGACGGTAGCTTCGCAGCCCGCATTGCCGGAGGCGGTGTTTTCGCTCTCGCGAGGGGGCAGCGCAGTGTCCGACAGGCGGTCCACACAGACGGTGATGCGGTTCAGCGCCGGCGTCCAGATCATATTCAGCGAATAGTCATCGTTGGTATAGGTGGCGAACCGGTTTTCGTTGATCTCATTCTCGGCATACAGCGTGTAGCCCTGCGCCGCAACCGACGTCCGATAGGCTTCAAAATCGTCCGCACCGGCATTGGGAAAGACCGCGCCGCTGCTTGGAATGTCAACGCCGGTGGTATAAACCGCGGAAGGCACCAAATCGCCCAGTCTGGGAACGGCATTGATCAGCGCATTGGAGGTGCCGGTCTGATGATAATCGCCATCGATCACGACCCTGCTCTCCTCTCGCTGCGCATAGATCAACGAGATCAGATGGGTTCCGGCCGAGGTGTAATAGGCCTCGGAAAAGGCATAAACCACAATCTTATTGCCAACCGCCGTCACACACCAATCCCCATACGCAAGCGTCTGCGCGGCCTGGGCGCTCTCGGGATAGGCGGTATCGCCGATCAGGATTTCCACCGCGCCGGCATCGTAGTCTTCCGAATCCTTGGTCACCCGCACATCCGTGTCCGATACGTTGCCCAGCATTTTGGCAATGTTTTCCGCCACCGTGTTCAGCGCCTCCGAAGCGTTGAAGGCCACCACCACCCGCGCGGGGACGCCGTCCTCCACCAGCGCCAGCACATCCTGCTCATCCGCGGAGGGGCCGGTTTCCGCTGCGGTTTCGGCCGGGCCGGAGGAGTCCTCCCCCACGCTAGGGGAGGACGGCTGGCACCCTGCCAGCAGCAGCGCACCGATCAGCAGCACGCCGGCAAACAGAAATTTTTCAATCCACCTCATCGCACCACCTCAACTGGTCATGTACCAGGTCAGCATCTCGTCCAGTGCACCGACCACCGATTCTTCGATGCTTTCATAGAGTGTGAAGATGCTGGAACCCTTCTGTGCGGCAGGCCTCCATGTTGCGTTTCTCAGATTTTCGAGCTGCGAGCTGTAAATCACGGCGGGGTCAAATTCCACCGAATCAAGAATCAGCTCCATAATCTGCACATTCTGCGCCTCTTTCAGATACACGCCCTTGATGTGCTGCTCCACATAATAGGGCCTTACATTTTCATAGCTTTTGGCGCACATCAGCTCCAGCACCGCGCTGACCATTGCCTGATCGGTGCTGCTGCAATCCATAATCGACATCAGATTGTAGGTGTCCTGCAGCGTGGTGAAATATTCCTCCTGCTGGCTGTCGTACATCGGCAGGGGCAAAACCACATAGGTATCGGTCATATCCCGCAGAGAGCTGTGCACCGACGGCTCCCCATAAAGGCAGTTCACCTCAAACATCGCGCGGCCCTCTACAAAAGCCACCATCGTAGCGTCGTTGGAGTTGTTCATTCCGTAAACTTCCTCGTTGTCGTTGTAAAAATTGTAGATCAGCGTTGCCGCGTCGGACAGCTTCTGGTTGCCGGCAATGTTGAGGGCCAGAGACCCGTCCTCTTCATTGGTGAGAATATGCAGATCGAACGCCGTCAGAAAACCGTCCAGCGCCTGCGAGACAAAATAGCTGTAGAAAGCGTATCCGTCCCCATCGGTAGGCCCCTCCATGCCGTCGATCTCGGTATAGGGCTTCTTTTTGATGATCTCCAGCATGGTCTCAAACGTCCAGTTGCCGTCGAGAACCGTATCCATGATGCCCCCCTCGCCGATCTCCTCAAGCTGGTTGACGTTAGCAAAAAGCACCAGCATACGGTCCCACACCGAGAGATTCACGTCACCCACAATATAATACAGGTGGTCGTAAAGCGTGGCGGAGTCGATATAGCTCTGGTTCCAGTACACCTTATCCAGATCCATGTACTTGACCTTGGAGCTGTCGTGCAGATTGGTGAAGCAGGTTTTGATAGCCGCTGCAGTCTGAAAATACGCCGAGCCGCAAACCACATCCATTTCCCCGAGATCAGCCAGATACGAGGCGTAAACATAGTCGGAAAGGGCCGTGCCGGTGAATTCATTCCGTGTGACGAATTTCAGCTTGACCCCCAGCTGGGTTTCCACCGCCATGTTGCGGGCGTAAATCTGGTACCCGAGATTGTCGCTCGGAGCATCCACGCCCCACTCCCGGGTCCAGACCGTTCGCGGTCTTGTGACAATGGTAATCGATTCCCCGTTGCCATAGTACAGGTCCTCTGGCAGCCCAGGAGTTTGAATCTCCTGTCCCCACTTGTCGGTCTCCGACGGTGTCCCTGTGTCGCTTTCCCCGCCGGTGCCTGCCGGTGAAGTGTCGGCTTCCGGATGACCGTTGCCCTTGCAGGCGGCCAGCCCCAGCACCAACAGCAACGCACACAGCAGGCAGGCAAGACGACCGGTGAAATGCAGATGTTTCATTTTGATTTCTCCTTTCGGTTTGTGAATGGTGCATGAGAAATTATAGCATATAATCCGTTTACGAATAAGAGAAAATTCGGACAGATTTTTGGAATTTCCCCGCAAAAATCGGACACAACCGCATTTCTGATTCGCTCGAATCGGATGTTTCTTACAATTTTTCAGTTCTATTTTTGTATATTTTGACCAATTTCAATGTGCATTCAAAGCACTTTACTTTTCTTATTTCTATTTTTTACCATCTAATTGTCGGATTTGTCTGCTGCGGGAGTTCTGTTTTGCTTGCGCCACTTCTGCGGAGAGCAGCCGCAATACCGTACAAACGTCTTTCGGAAATACTCCATACTGGAAAAATTGAGAATATCAGAAATTCTCTCCACCGAAAGCTCGGTGCTTGACAGCAGATATTTCGCATAAGCGGTTTTCTGCTCGGTGATAAAATGAATCGGCGTGACGCCGAAGCGCCGCACGAACAGCCGGTGGAGTGTACGCTCGCTGATATAAAAAATGGAGCTGATGTTCGGAACCGTGAGCTGATCGGAGGTGATATTTTCGGAGATATACGCGGCAATATCGTCCACATTGGAGCCATGCCGGCGGCCCTCCAGCTTGCGGCAACGCCGGATCTCTCCGAACAGCTCGAGCAAAATATGCATCAGGCGGAGATTGCTTTCATCGGAGGACTCAAAATCGTAATGCGCCAGCTCTTCGTGAATTTTCAAAAGGTATGGCTCGGCGTTCATATGCAGCACAAGCACCGGCTCGGAGATCCGGTAGGCATAGAACAGCGCGTTGAGGAAACGCCCGGCCGCATTGAACCAGATTTTTTCGTAAGGGTCATCCCGGTCAGGGTAATAATAGGGCGCATGCCCGGCATTGAGCAGATAAAAATCTCCCTGTGCGACCGTATATTTCACACCGTTGCACTCGATATAGCCCTTGCCCGACCGAACATACTCGAACACATATACATAGGCAAAATACGGATCGGTGGTGGTTCTGCGGATCATATACGACGGATCCTTTTGTGGGAACCTCTAAAAATTAGTTCCCAGTATTAAATTTTGCGATTCAACAGCGAAAAAATGAAATCAGGGCGGCGAATCGCATTCCTGCCTCAAAATTCATGTATATGTTGGGGTTGGAACCCCCGAA
>CALXUY010000067.1 GCA_944391805.1 uncultured Clostridia bacterium | reverse complement strand
AAACAAACCAAATTGACGCAGGCAATAGTGGATCTATTGCCAAGGAGATTTGTGCAGTTTGGCGGAAAAGATGCAAAAAGTTGTGCGGTCAAGGCGCGAGCCGCGAATTGTGCGGTGTTGCCTTAAGGCTGAAAGGCGGTACGGCGGTATTCAGCCGGTATGCAGCACCTTTTTTCTCCACTCGGAGGGGGTACATGCCATCACCTTTTTGAAGGCCTTGTTGAAGCTCACGGTGCTGTTGTAACCGCATTCGTATGCAATGTAGGTGATGGGCAGGTCCTGATTTTTCAGGTATTCGGCGGCACGCATCACGCGCTTGGATTGGATATAGTCGTAGGGCGAGCTTCCGTTGAAGTGCTTGAACCAGATCAGGTAGTTGTTCTTGGACATTTTTGCGATTTTCGCAAGATCGTCGATGCGCAGTGTGGCGTTGAGATTCTGATTGATGTAATTGATGGTTTTGAAGATGGAATCGTAATTGTCGCTGCGGAAAAGAGGATTGTGCTCCGATGGATACCTGCTTTTGATATATCTGCCCACGGTAATGCAGGCCGAGAGCAGGTAGGCCAGCATCAGCTCCTCGGATTTATATGGCTGCGTGTCCGTGCTTTCGGATTCTTCATACATGTTGTTCAGAATCTGATAGAGCATGGCGGAGTACCTTGATTCGGCGGGAATCAACGCAAAGCCGGAATTGAGATAAAACAGCTCATTCAGGTTGGAGAACAGGGGATTTTCGATCAGGATGGTGGGCGAAAAGTGCAGCTTCAGAATCTGCATCGGCTCGGGTCCGCGTATAGTGTTGATTCTGTGAATGACGTTGTTGCAGAATATGAAGCTGCTGCCCTTGGTGATTTCCCGTTCCTTGTCCATAACGGCATAGCTTCCGCTTCCGGAAATAAAATAGTCAATTTCAATGGTGGTGTGGCAGTGAGGGATGGAGATGCTGTGGTCCGAAACAAAGCTCTCGGTTACTTTGGATACCTTCATCGGCTTCCTTTCTGCATGCGCTCATCTGCGCATGATTTGTTTCATCGATGCCAGATTGGCTCTGGCGCCCTGCAGAATATAGTCGTAATCGGTTCCCGTGGAGATGATGTTGATGCCAAGCTCGTGCCAGAAGCCGGTCACGGCCGGGTCGGTGGAGCCGGTGGAGACGCCGATCGGCTTCCCGTTTTCCTTCAGGATATGGATGGCCTCCCGAATCAGCGCCTGTGTGGGCTTTTCAAATACCCGGTTCAGCTCTCCGATCGAGCCGGAAAGGTCGCACGGGCCGAAGATATACCCGTCGATATAGGGGTTTTTGACGATTTCGGGAAGATTTTTGACGGCCTCCCGCGTTTCGATCTGTACCAGTCGGCAGGTTTTTTGGTTGGCCAGCGCGATGTACTCCTCCAGATTGTCGATTCCGTAATAGACCGAGCGAAGCGGACCGAAGCCGCGCCTGCCCTCCGGCGGATACATGCAGAACTCGGTCACGGCGCGCGCTTCCTCCGGCGTATTGACCATCGGAAACACAAGCCCGTCCGGCCCCATTTCCATCACCTTTTTGGTGTGGTTGAAGTCGTTTATGGGGACCCGCACGATCACCGGCGTGTTGCCCGCCTGAACCGCGGTGATATGGTTGCGCAGATTGGGCAGGGGAATTTCCGAGTGCTCTGTGTCGATCCAGATGAAGTCAAAGCCCAGCCTTCCGTACAGCTCGGATACAATGCTGTCGGTCATGGATATGTGGGAGCCGATGAGGTTTTCATGCAGTCTGTCCTTCAGATATGGTTTTATCATGGTCTGTTCTCCTTCGATTGTGAATATACGTCCTTTATTTTAATATAAAAATGGGTCTGTTTCACAAATAATCTCACCAAACAATGAAAAAATCTCACATTTCCAAAGAGCGCTTGTGCTTGATACCCTGCGCATTTCTGTGAGATTCTTTGCGTTTTTTGTGAGATTGTATGCGCGTTCGATTTGACATTGTGCTATAATCTATCATGTGGAAAAGAGCTTAAAAATATCATATTGCACAAAAATGATGGCTGTTTTTTGTGCTATCTGATGGCATCCGATTTTCCTGGTTTACATGATTTTTACGGTTGCCAAACCTTTTATTGGTGGCGTGGCTTTTGGCAAAGTGCTATCATGATGGTGCCGTGCGGAAAGGGGTAAAAGCCCGATTCCGGGAGATTCCCGATTTTTGAGATAAACTTGGAGTGAACGATGAAATATGTAATCGGCTTGGATTTTGGGTCGCTTTCCGGGCGTGCGGTGCTGGTGGAGGCCGGAACGGGAAGGGAGGTCGCCTGTGCGGTTGAGGACTATTCCCACGGGGTGATGAGCGACGCACTGCCCGACGGAACGCCGCTGCCGCATGACTACGCGCTGCAGCACCCGCAGGATTATCTGGATGTACTCGCAAAGACGGTTCGGCGGGTTCTGCGCGAGGCTTCCGTGGCGCCGGAGGATGTTGCGGGCGTGGGATTGGACTTCACGGCCTGCACGCTTCTGCCGGTCGACGCCTCACTGACGCCGCTGTGCTGCCGTCCGGAGTATGCCTCCCGCCCGCATGCGTATGTCAAGCTCTGGAAGCATCACGCCGCGCAGCCCTATGCGGATCGGCTGAATGCGGTTGCCGGGATGCGCGGAGAGGCGTTTCTGCCTTTGTACGGCGGGAAGATCTCCTGCGAGTGGGCATTTCCGAAAATATGGCAGATCCTTGAAGAGGATGAGCCGCTTTACCGGGAGGTCCATCGCTTTTTTGAGGCCGGGGATTGGGTGGTGAGCTGGCTGTGCGGCAAAGAGAGCCACAGCCGTCCGTTTGCGGGCTACAAGGCAATCTACACCGATGCCGGCTATCCCTCCCCCTCCTTTTTTGAGGCGCTGGACCCCCGCCTGAAGGACATCGCCGGCACCCGGCTCTCGGCAAGCCTTTCCGAGCTCGGGACCCCGGCCGGCGGCCTGTGCGGGCGCGCCGCGGAGCTGACCGGCCTGTGCCGGGGAACCCCGGTTGCCGTGGCGAACATCGATGCGCACGCGGCTATGCCGGCGGTCGGCGCCTGCAATTGCGGTACTATGCTGATGATTATGGGCACCTCCACCTGCCATATCATGAACGGAGAGGTGCGCAGGCCGGTTCCGGGAATGTGCGGCGTGGTCAAGGGAGGCGCCGTTCCTGGGCGGTACGGCTATGAGGCGGGGCAATCCTGCGTGGGGGACCTGTTCGCATGGTTTACCGAGCACTGCGTCCCGTCGGCTTACCGGAACGAGGCGGAAGCACGGGGGGAAAACCTGCATGCGCTTCTCCGCCGGAAGGCCGGGCGGCTCCGGCCGGGAGAGAGCGGGCTGCTGGCGCTGGACTGGTGGAACGGCAACCGCAGCGTGCTGGTGGACGCGGATCTCGGGGGCATGGTTCTGGGGCTGACGCTTGCAACTCGCCCGGAGGAAATCTACCGCGCGCTGATTGAGGCGACCGCCTTCGGAACCCGCGTCATCATAGAGGCGTTCGGGGAAAGCGGGCTGCCCGTGGAGCGCCTGATTGCCTCGGGAGGCATCGCCCGCAAGGATCCGTTGATGATGCAGATTTACGCGGACGTGACCGGGCGGGAGATCCGCATTGCCGGCTCGGCGCAGTCGCCCGCGCTGGGCAGTGCAATCTTCGCGGCCTGTGCGGCCGGGCTGTATCCCGATGTTCAGGCAGCCTCGGCAGTGATGGGCAGGCTGGATGCACGCATCTATCGGCCGGATCCGGCGAATACCGGTATTTACAGCCTGCTGTACCGCGAATATAAAACCCTGCACGATTATTTCGGCAGAGGAGAGAACGATGTGATGAAGCGGCTCAGAGCCTTGCGGAGCCGTTTGACCCAAGAAAGGACTGCAACCGAATGAGAACTGTTTTTACACCGGAGCATATCAATCCGGACAAGGATGTGGCGCTTCAGCCGCCGGATTTTCTTTACTACCCGGAGGAGCCGGATCCATGCTTTCACAAAAAGAACCGCCGTTGGCAGAGTGCCGCAACCGTCGCAAAGGTCAGGAGCGGGCGGTTGTTTGTGGCCTACAGCGGGGGCGGTGTGGACGAAGGTCCCTCCAATTACAACTGTATCTCCTACAGCGATGATGACGGCCTGACATGGAAAAACGACTACCTGATCATCGACCACCCGGAGATTGTGCGGATGCATGAGCCGATCCTGTGGGTAGCGCCGGACGGAACGCTCTGGCACTTCTGGGCACAGTCCTATGTTTACTGGGACGGCAGAGGAGGCGTTTGGGCGAGCAGGTGTCTCGATCCGGATACGGCGCTGCCGCAGTGGAGCCGGCCCGAACGGCTGGCGGACGGGGTGATGGCATGCAAGCCGATTGTCCGGTCGGACGGCGCCTGGCTCTACCCGATTTCGATCTGGCACAATTTTGTCACGCGCTTTCACTCCTTCCCGGAGCTGGAAAAATCCAACGTTTACATCTCGGTGGATGGCGGCCGTACGCTGCAATATCTCGGCGGCGTCCGGCACCCGGACACCACCTTTGACGAGAACTGCATCTGTGAGCGGGCAGACAAAAGCCTGTTGATGCTGATGCGGATTTCGGATGGTATCGCCTATTCCGAGTCCTTCGACGGCGGAAAAACCTGGACCGAGGCAGCGCGCTACTGCGTTCCCAGTCCCTCGGCGCGCATGTATCTGGGCAAGTTCAACGACGGCACCTTCTTTCTGATTCACCATCACAACTTTGTGGGGCGCGACCATATGTCGGTTTTGCTCTCGGAGGACGAGGGGAGAAGCTATACCTCATTCTTACTGCTGGATGAGAGAAGCTCAGTGGCCTATCCCGATGCGTTTGTGGATGAGACCGGCAAGGTTTACGCCGTGTATGACCGCGAGCGGTACGGCGACAAGGAAATTCACCTTGCCGTGTTCCGCAAGGAGGATGTGCTGGCCGGCAGATGCGTCACTCCGGGCGCGCGCATCAAGGGGATTGTCTGCAAGGCCACCGGCCCCCGGCGCACCGAGGAGGAAAAAGCGGGCACCCTGTGGCCGCGGAAATACTGTGACCCGCTCCGCCCGCCAACCTCCAACCTGAAGCAGTATTATCAGTCCTTCATCTGACGTGGATTTGACGGAGTGCACTTGCCCGGACAGTCTCTGCACGGCCGGCGGCAGCGGTCGCGCAGGACCTTCCTCCGGCGCAGGCGGGCATGTCCCACTGCTTCGGGGGCGTCGGGAATTTCTACGGGGCCGGATGAGACCGCCGGGAACGGCACGATTCGGCCGGGTGACGGTGACGCCGGCCAATACATGTTACCAGAAACATAGAGAAAAGGAGTTTGTGAGATGAAAAGAAAAAGCCGCAGCATTTTGCTTCTGCTTGCCTGCCTGATGGCGCTTTCGGGCTTTGCCGCCTGCAGCGGCAAGGAGCAGCCGCCGGTTGACACGCAGCCCACGCAAACCGGTGAGGACGAGGAAACCTACGACTGGGGCAACAAGGAGTTCACCTTCATGGAGCGGGAGCTGGACCCGAGCGTCAGCATTTACTACGAGGTGTTTACCGAGGGGCAGAAGGGGGAAATCATCAACGATGCGCTGTTCCGGCGCAACCTGCTGATCGAAGATACCTTCAATGTCAAGCTGGTTTCCATGGTGGAGAGTGCCAACAATACCACCCGCCGCAACACCGTGACCAATGTGCTGAATTCGGGCGACGATGTGTATTCGGTTCTGATGGATTACGGCGGAAACACCATGAACTATGCGGTGAACGGCTACCTGCGGGATCTGAATGATTTTGACGCATTCGATTTCGGAAATTCCTACTGGTACAGCGAAACCATGGAGGATACGCAGATCAGCGGAAAGAACGCTTTTGCGGTCGGAGACATCTGCACCGCCTCCTATACGGCAACATGCGTCATCTATTTCAACAAATCCCTCGCGCAGACCTACGGGCTGGACAATATTTACGACCTTGTGTTTGCCGGGGACTGGACGTTTGAGGAGTTCTCAACGATCGGCAGGGACGTTACACAGGACCTGAACGGAGACGGAATGGACGCAAACGACCAGTATATGCTGGCGGCCGCCAACTGGGCGTATCAGCCGTATTTTTACGGGCAGGGCTACAAGCTGCTCTCGAAGGACGAAAACGGGAATCCCTCCATCGGCAGCCTGCGGGAGGAGCAGTATGACGCCCTGAAGGCCATCATCGACCTGTGCAGCAGTGAGGACTGCTGGTATCTGGGCAAATATTCGAGCAGCGATATGGGCACCACCGATGTGTTCCTCGGTGAACGAGCGCTGTTCTGGGCGCAGCTGATGGTCAGCGCCGGAAAGCTGCGGGACGCCACCTTTGATTTCGGCATTCTGCCGCTGCCAAAGCGGGATTCCGCACAGGAGCGGTATGTGTCCTATCTGCACACCAATACCTCGCTGCTCTCCATCCCGATCTCCAATCAGGATGCGGAACGCACAGCGATTCTGGTGGAGCGGATGTGCATGGAAAATGAGCGTCTGATCAAGCCGCAGTATTTTGACGCACTGTTTGACGGCATCATCGTCCGCGATCCCGAGAGCACACAAACGCTCGACATCATTTACGACAACGTATTCATGGACATGGTGCAGCCGCTGGTGCACGTGGGAGGCACCATTGATACCGCTCTGCGCAATCTGATGGACATCGGAATGTCCGACGCGATTGTGACCTCATGGGAAAGGCAGGTGGAGCGGACCGGAGGCGTGCTGAACGACATCATTGCTGCCTATGAAGAAAAAATCATCAGCAAGCCGGAGGGAGGCGGTGCATCATGAAATCATGAAGGGAGCCGCCCAAGGTGCCCAACCCGGCGGCTGTGCGGCGTTTTTCCGGTTACTGTATGCCTGAAACGATCAATAAGACAAGAAAAGAGGAAAAAACCATGAAAAAACAGATTTGCCTGCTATTAGTCGTTTTTCTGATGATTCCGCTCGCTCTGCTTTTCGTATCCGCGGATGATGCGGCTTCCGGAAAGGATGCGATTGACCCCGACACCGTATACAGCGCAGCCTACGGAACGCCTGTGATTGACGGGGTGATGGACGACATCTATCTCAAATCCGAGCTCATGTATGCCAACAACGGCAGCTACGCGGCGTCCGGTTCGGACAAATCCGGCCCGATTGCCAGCGCCGAATACCGCGTTCTGTGGGATACCTCCGCGCTCTACATCTGGTGTGAGGTGACGGACACCACCAAAGCGCCGCCGATTGCGGACGGAAAAGCGGGAAATACGAGCAATGCCGACTGCGTGGACATCTGGGTGATTTTTGAAGAAGCCTTCAGCCAGGACGAGACCTATCCCAAGCGGACCGAGGCCGACAATCAGGGGCAGTTCCGGGTTGACGCGCAGAACAAAACCTCGAGCAACGCCTCCTGGGCCCTGCTGACCGAGTGGAATCTGGCCGAGGAGGGCAGGTACCAGTTTGAAACCGGTTATCTCAATCCCGACGACACGGAGGACGGCAGCTATTTCTTTGAGGTGAAGATCAGCTATAACACGGATTTTGCCGCTTCCGCCGCTAACAGTCTCCAAACCAAAGAAGCCCTTACGATTGGGGCGGCATTGCAGATCAGCGATCAGATTGACGACACCGTCAACCGCGATGCAATCACCTATTCCAATAATGCCACAGGGGAGCTGCTCTCCGGCGGATTGCATAATTGCGGCCGGGTTCTGCTTGCCTTGCCGGAGGAAGAGGAACCGGCCAGCGGAATCAACGATATCCGCCGGGATCTGGTTTACACGGCCGCTTACGGAACACCGGTGGTGGACGGGGAAATGGATGACATTTATCTCGAATCCGACGTGATGTATGCGAACAACGCGGTGTTCGGAGGGTCTGCAAGCGTTACAACCGGTCAGACGGCGAGTGCCGAATACCGCATTGTGTGGAACGAAACCACACTGTTCCTCTGGTGTGTTGTCACAGACCCTACGCGGTCCGATCCCGGCGCGGTGAACGCAACAGCCACCAAAATGGACAACACCGATATCTATGTGAATCTCGACAGCGAATTTGACATCGAAACCGATTACACCGATATGAAGAACAGCCAGCATCAGGGAATGTTCCGCTATCAGCCAAACTGCACGGCGGAGCAGGAGCCTCTGCGCAGCAGCTGGGGAGGGCTGACCTATTGGAATCAGGACATCAATCAGTCTCTCCATTACGCAGGCGGCTACCTCAACCCGGAGGATCCCAGCGACGGAAGCTATTACTTTGAACTGAGCTTTGATTTTTACTCCAAGGGAGGCGTGTTTGAGGATACCCTGCTGGCAAATGCAGCAAAAGGGGAGGCAACCAGAATCGGCTTTTCTCTGCAGGTCAACGACGTGATGGACAATGACGCCGCCAGAGACGCCCTGATTTACTCCAACAACGCATCCGGCAAGCTGCTGTCCTCCAACCTTAAAAATGCGGGTGTGGTGCTGCTGGCCGTTCAGGAGGGAGCCGAGGTGAAGCCTCCGGAGCAGGAAACCGACACCGGCTCCGGTGAAGGAGACGAGACCGACGATCAGCCCTCGACCACCGAACCGCCCAGACAGACGGACACCGAAGCGCCTGCCACCAGCGGCGGCGGAAATGACACCGAAGCGCCCGGAACCACCGCCGGCAACGGCGCCGGCTCCGATGACGGCTGCAAGTCCGCTGTCGGAAGCATTGCTGTCATCGCCGTGCTGGCCGCGGCAGGGGGCTGTGCAGTGGCCAAAAAAGGCGGACGGAGCAAACGGGAATGACGCTGAAAACCCTTTTGCGCAAGGGAGTGCCGCTGCTTCTGGCGCTGCTGATGGCGGCCGCCGCGTGCGGCTGCCGCGGCGGCGGAGCGCCGGCGCAATCCTCCGGCGACGGAGGACAGAGCGAAACGGCCGGAGAGGACGGTGCTCCCATCCGCTGGGACAGCGAAAGCGCCGCACAGTATGTGATTGTGGTGGCCTCGGATGCCAGCGACGCCGAGCGGGAGGCCGCGGGCAGGCTGCAAGCCGCTTTTTTGCAGGCATTTGGCGCGCAGCCTTCCATTAAGGCGGATCTGATTATGGAAAGCGCCGGTTACGTTGAGCACGAGCTGGAAATTGCGGTTGGGAGAACCAACCGCAGCTTCTCTCCGGCGTACAGCCTTGACAACGCACGCAGCGGGGAGTACTGCATTGTCAAGCAGGGGGCCAAGCTGCTGCTTGCAGGGGGAACCGATGCGGGTACTGAGAAGGCAGTGGAGCTTTTCATCTCCCGGTGGCTCTCCGGCGCCGGCGATACGGTGGAGTTCCGGGACGAGGATTCACTGGTCTGTGACGACGGCGACTATGCCCTCGCGAGCCTTCGGCTCAACGGAGCCGAGGTGCGGAACTTCAATCTTTCCTGCGATATCAACACGCCGATGCTGCAATTGCAGATCGGGCATCTCACAGACGCGGTAAAAACCGGCTACGGATATTCCGCAGTCCCAGGCAATCTGTATCCTCACACAATGCTGATCTCCACCGTAGAGCTGCATCCGGAGTATGCCGGACTGCTGGGGGAGCATCCGGCCGTTCTGACGGCAAAAGAGGGGGAGCTTGCCCTGATTGCGCGGGATGAACCGGCCCTCACGGCCGGCATTCATGCATTCAATCAACTGATTCTGAAAGGAGCGGACGAAATTTTGGTAAACGATCAACAGGTCAGTCAGGTTCTGGAGACGCAGACGCTTTCCGCCATGACCTTCAATCTGGCCGGGGATACCGACTTTGTCAAGCGGAAGGACGCGGTTCTGGACGTCATCTCGTCGTATCTGCCTGCCGTGTTCGGTATACAGGAGGGAAAGACGCAGTGGCTTTCCCAATTGGAGCGGCTGGACATATACGACAGTGTGGGCAGCGGTACGCATGAGGAGGGGCACACCGAAACCTACAACAACCTTTATTACAGAACCGACTTGTTTTCTCTGACAGAGGGGGGAACCTTCTGGCTTTCCGACACGGGGGAGGAGGGCTCGAAGTTCCCGGAGTCCAAGCGGGTGCGCATTGCGACGTGGGCACGCCTGAAGGAGCTGCAAACAGGCCGTGAGATTCTGTTTGTCAACACGCATCTGGATAATCAGTCGGCCGTGGCGAGAGAAAAGCAGCTTGACCTCATCCGGGCGTTTATCGACGACTGCGGGCTGCCCTGCGTGCTGACGGGGGATTTCAACTCCAAGCCGGACAGCAATCTGTACCTCGGTATTGCGGCCGAAATGGACGATTCCCGCGTCAAGGCCGACGAGAGGCAGTCCTCCCCCACCTTTAACGGCTACGGGAACAGCAGCCATATTCTGGATTATCTGCTGTTCACGCGGGATGCATTTGACATTGCACTGTATCAGGTGCATACCGGGCTGTATGAGGGCAGCATATATCCCTCCGACCACAACGCCGTTTACGTGGAATTTACGCTTCAATAAAGCGCGGCCGTGCCGCACCCGTACCGGGGGAATGGCCGCGCAGTTGACGGGGAGCCTCTGTATGTAGGAAAGGCTCCCTTTTGCCGTATTGCAGAGGCGGCATTCTGCCGCCGTATCGGCCGCTATGACGCAATTTTGTACCAAAGGAGAATCGATCTTTATGGAATGGAACACAAAACGCTTTGCCGCATTGGCCGCTGCCGCCGCGCTGCTGCTCTCGCTTCTCTCCTGCGGCAGCCGTCCGGCCCCGGATGCTTCCACCGGTTCGGACGAATCCGCGGGGCCGCCCACCGGCGCCGCGTTGACAACCGGCTCTCCCGCCGCAGACGACACCGGGGAGCCGTCGCCCGCACTGATCGACGTCATCCGGGATCAGAAGAGCAGCTACCGGCTGGTATACGGACAGACCGGGAATATCCGCACGGTTGGCAGCTACCTCAGATATATCCGGGAGCAGACCGGCTGTATGCTGCGTGACACCGATGACTCTCTGCCGCCTTCGGACCGGCCGGAAATCCTGTTCGGAGAGACCAACCGGCAGGAGAGCATCGACCTGTATGCCACGCTTGGCCCGCGCGAATATGCCGCCGAGGTTGTGAACGGGCAAATTGTTCTGGCAGGCAGCGATGCATACGCGCTCTCTCTTGCCTTTTCGGCCTTTTGCCGGGCGGCGCAATGCGATACCGGCTTTGCCATTGCCGAAAATTTTGCGGTGCGTGGGAGCTATACACTGCCGGGGGATTCCTACCCGGTGGCCGTGACCGATCAGGCAAATCTGGAGATCACGGTTTACGATCTGGCAGGCGGCGCGCTGGAGGAGGATGCGGTGATCAAACGGTTTCCGGCCTTTTCGTCGGTTGGCTATGAGGCGGCCGGTATGCGCTTCCGCGAATGGCAGGGCCGTAGGGTCATGCTTGCGGTGGGACGCTACCATGCGGAAATGGTGGACTGGGAGAGCGGAGAGCTGCTGTGGCAGTATACGGGAGACCTGATATGGAACGCACATGCCGTGGAGCTGCTGCCGAACGGCGTGATTGCCGTGGCGGGTTCTACCGGCAACAGCCTTGCCTTTTTTGACAGCACGGACGGAGACAACAAAAATCCTGTCCGACTGGAGATGACCGACGCGCACGGCGTGGTCTGGGATCCGGATCAGGCGCTTTTGTGGGCGTGCGGCGGCAACCGGCTCCGGGCCTTCTCTGTGGAGCTTACAAACGGCACCATCGCGGTGAACGAGCAGACCTCCCGTGCGGTTACACTGCCTGAGACGGGCGCGCATGACCTCCAGCCGATTTATGGGCGGCAGGGGCTTTACTGGGTGAGCACGGCCAAATCGCTGTTGATTTTCAACAGTGTGACCGGGGAGGTTTCGGCTGCGGAGCTGGATGGCGTGGAGCAGGGCGGTATCAAGGGCATCGGCAATTTTGCCGACGGCGTGCTGGTGCAGACCGTGGCAAACGGCTCGGCCGAATCGTGGAACACCGACCGGATTTTAATGTATCTCTATAATGGGGAGCTCGATTGCTATGTGATGCTCCCGCTAATCAGTCCGTCCGATGCTTTGTATAAGCTGCGGGTGGTCAATTTCCAATACCACTGAAATTCCGCAAATAATGCCCCGTCAGGAAATATATTGAATCAAAAAACCTGCTGTTCGCTTGAAACAGCAGGCCAGACTGTAGACAAAAGCCCCCCCGTGCGCATGTTTTGCGCGCGGGGGGCTTTTACGCAGCGGCACGGCCAAACCTGTTCGGAAAAGCCCCAGCCTGATTGCGGGAAGCATCGGCAAAAAGAGCGGCGTATCCCATGTCGGCGTTTAGATCGGTCCTTCCGGCATCTGCCCGAGAGCAGGTACTGTCAATCGTTTTTCGCAAATATATCTCTGAGAAAATGAAGTAATACGTCGGGAAAGCCCGGCGGGGAGGCTGCCAAGCCTCGCTTGGTTACCGGAGAGCATATGCCGAAGGCGGCGTCAAGGGCGGCGAAGCCGTTCATCTCGGCCATAGAAAGCCTGTCAAGAATTTTGTGTAAACGAAAATGTAATATTTAAAAAACCATCAAAAAATCCTGTCGATTTGTGTCGTTTTGCTTGCTTATGTATCCCACCCGGATCCCCACAGGAGACTTGATTCTGTAGTTTCAGATATGTTTGGAAAATCTGCAACTGCCATTACAGATTACCTGATATCCGAAAACTCCTTCGATCCGGAATACTGTGTTTCTCTTTTACAACGCTCTTTGAAAAAGAAGTCCGATTCCGTGCTTGAATCCATTGAAGGATATTCGATTACAGATGAGCAAAAGCTTCGTATGAGAATCGTACGTTCGCATCTTGATTACATTACAGATTCTATTGCACAAGTGGATTCTGCGATTGATACAATGGTTGCGGAGTTTGAAAACACTATCTCTTTGCTCTGTACCATTCCCGGGATTGACCGTAATTCTGCAATCACCATCATTTCCGAGATCGGCAACGATATGTCCCAGTTTGGTTCCTCAAAGCGTTTGTGCTGTTGGGCGGGATTAACTCCCGGTAACAACGAATCTGCCGGTAAGAAAAAGTCTGTTCGCATTACACGTGCAGGAGTATACCTCAAGCCTGCATTGGTGCAAGTTGCCCATGCAGCCGTGAAGGCGACTGATAATTCTTACTACCGCTTAAAGTATGAGCAGATTTCTAAGCGCAGAGGAAAGAAACGAGCCATTATTGCCATTGCACGAATGATTCTCACTGCTATTTTCCAAATGATGACTACGGGAGAGGTTTCGAATCCCTCTGACCTGTTTAAGGCAACACCGCACAATTCTGACTGTGCGCCGCCTGCGGCTCTCTGCACGTCAGATTTTTCTTCAAACAAACCGATTCTGAAAGAATTTTTTGACAGCAGGCAATAGTGGATCTATTGACAAGGAGATTTGTGAAGTTTGGCGAAAAAGATGCAAAAAGTTGTGCGGTCAAGGCGCGAGCCGTGAATTGCGCGGTGTTGCCTTAAGGCAACACCGCGCAACAGCAGAAATCGAATTCTGCGTAACGGAACGATGACAAAAAGGACAGAAAGCCCCCGTCTCTGTTCACGCAAGGCGCACGGATTCAGACCGGCAGGCAATGCCTGTC
>CALXUY010000066.1 GCA_944391805.1 uncultured Clostridia bacterium | reverse complement strand
GTTTACTACAATCGTATCAGAATATCCTCGGTCAATCCTCAAGGCTTACCTCCTGTCGCGTACAGGGAATGGGCGAGAGCAAACCTGCCGACCGTTGCCTGAACCGCGCCGCGCGACGCATCTGTTTCCCTCCGCTCGGGGCTTCGCCCCTCTCTCCGGAAAACAGATGCAGATTCTACCGCCTTCCAGATTTAGGGCATTTTTCGACTCCACATATCTTGACAATTCCAAACTTCTTTCAAGAAGTTTCCCCCAACGCATTCCCCGCATCCTTCGCGCCCCCCTCGTCCTCGGAGAGCAGCAGCGCGCAGGAGCCGGGCGAAAGGGTGCAGACGTCGCGCAGGGGCCGGCCGGTGAGATAATTCCGCCATTGCCCGGGCGTCTGATAGGAGACCCGGGAGACCGAGAGATTGAGCGCCACAAGCAGGCGGCTCCCGGGCTTGCTGCGCTCATAGAGAAAAGAGCCGGGCGCGTGAGCGAGCACGCGGAAATCGCCGCCCTGCAGCGCCGGGCAGGTGCGGCGAAGCCGCCCCAGCGCGCGGTAGTGCGCCAGCAGCTCCCCGTCCTCTCTCCCCCATGGGTAGGGCATGCGGCAAAAGGGATCGCCGTAGCCCTCCAGCCCGGCCTCGTCACCGTAATAGACTGAAGGAAAGCCGTATACCGTGAATTGCAGCACCGACGCGATTTTGAGCAGCCGCACCGCACGCGCGCGCTGCTCCGACGTCAGGCGCAGGACCGAAAGCGCGGCGTTGCTCTTGCCCTCTCCCGCGCCCTCGTCCCCCAGGAGCGTCAGGATGCGGGGCGTGTCGTGCGTGCCGAGCAGATTCATCAGGCTGTCGCTCACCTGCCGGGGGTAGGTCGCGTAAAGCTCGGTCAGCACCCGCACAAAGCGCTCGGTGTCACCCCGGCAGAGCAGAGCCAGCACCGCATCCCGAAAGGGGTAGTTCATCACACTGTCAAGCTGCCCGCCCTGCAGATAGCGCCGCCGCTTTCCGTATGCCACCTTATCCGCCGCGTTTTCCCAGACCTCCCCGATCAGCGCGGCCTGCCCTCCCGAGCTATCCTTCACAGCCTGGCGCAGCTCGTCAAGAAACACGTCGGGCAGCTCGTCGGCCACGTCCAGACGCCAGCCGTCGGCGCCCAGCTCCAGCCAGCGGCAGGCAATGCCGCCGGGAGCGGTAAAATAGTGCCGGCAGGAGGGATTTTGCTGGTTGAGCCGGGGCAGAATCCGGATGCCCCACCAGCAATCATAATCGTCCGGGAAATGGCGGAAGGTGTACCAATCCGCATAGGGAGAGTCCTGCGACTGGTAGGCGCCCACGCCGGGGTAATGCCCCTCGCGGTTGAAATAGCGGCTGTCCGACCCGGTGTGATTGAATACCCCGTCCAGAATGATCCGCATCCCCCGCCGATGCGCTTCGGCCACAAGCTGTGAAAAGGCGGCGTCTCCCCCCAGATACGCATCCACGCGCTCGTAATCACCGGTGTCGTAGCGGTGGTTGGAGGCAGCCTCAAAGATCGGGGAGAGATAGAGCACCGTGACGCCAAGAGAGCAGAGAAAATCCAGCCGCTCGGTCACGCCCCAGAGGTTGCCTCCGAAAAAGACGTTGTTCGGGAGGGGATCGCCGGGGCGTGGCGCAAACTGCGGAATGCCGTGCTCCCAGTCGGGATTTTCCACCGCGTCGGCACGCAGCCGGACCGGGCCTTCTCCGCGGCAGAAGCGGTCGGAAAAAATGTGGTACATCGTTCCCTCCCCCAGCCACGCGGGCGTGCGGAAATCCGGCCGGTGGACCAACAGACGGAAGCGCCTGTCGGGGTGCGGAGAGAGCGAAAAATGCCAGTTATCCAGACTGTTTGAAAACAGGGTGTTCACGCCGCGCAGGAACAGCAGCTCCCAGAACAGCAGACCGCCTCCCTCGCCGCACAGCTCCCCGGTCGGGAGAATCCCCTCGTAGCGGTCGGTTCCCTCACAGGTGGAAACAAAGGAGAGCGGAAAATCGCGGTCGGCATCTCCGTCCCGGATGACACGCAGAACCACCGCGGCCGCCCCCAGCGTGCGGGGCAGCTCCACCCGCAGGGTCATATTTTCCCCGCATGGGCAGCCCCCTACATGCGTGACCTCGCGCTCACCGAGAAACCGGCGCAGCACCGGTCTGCATTCTTCGTCCAGTCTGGAAAAATGTTTGGATAGCATAGCGTCCTCCGCTTGCGGGGCAAATCCCCCGTTGTTTGTTTGGATAAAAAGGAGATGCTCCGGGAGGCTTTGCGGGGAACCATTTTTCAAAAGATTTCCCCACGCCCCTTGCAAAAGCCGCACCGAAAAGGAGGGGGCGAATCCTCCGCGGCAGCGAAAGCAGGAAAATGCGGTCAGCCGCAGGGGGGCCTGCTGCTGCAGCTTTGCTGTTGCGGCTTTGCGCGCCCTTCCCTGCGTCCGCGGATCGGCTTGCTGTTTATGGAGCCGCGCCCTTTTCTGAAACGGTCTGAGACGGCAGCAAAAGCCGTATGTTTGACCGACCGCCGTGCCATTGCGGAATCCGAAGCGTTTACCGGGCGCGGCCATATGTGGTTTCTGTTTGCAATTCTACTATCTATTATACCACGTTTGGTCTTTGCTGTCATCGTTTTTGCAAAAATTTCAGGCGAAGTTGTTTTCCACATTGGTTTTCCACAGGAAAAAAGCGCCAGGCGGGCAAAAAAAGGCTGTTTTTACGCTTTTTTCAGCGGAATTTCATGCTTTCCACAGGATTTTCCCACAGCCTGTGGAAAAAACCGCTCCGGAAAACCTACTCGAATGACGGGGTTCCGTGGCAGCGCGGGCAGATTCGTAATGCCCCGCATTCTCCTGCTTTTGACTGAAATATGATAAATTTGTAAAAAATATTGACATTTTCAATGGAGTCTGGTATAATGGAAAAAACGGGATGTTCCCGATCAGGAGGCGGATATGAAAAGTGTAGTTCGGCATCACACATACGGTGAAATTGTTTACACAGAAGGGGTTGTCGGCAACCGGGAGCTGAGCTTTAACGGGATTCCCTTGCGCAAAATCTCGTCCACCGACTTTGAGTATACCCCGGTCGGCGAATCTCCGGTGCCGGTTCGTCTGTACGGCAGCTATTTGGGCGGGGTATCACTGAATGTGAACGGAGAACAAATCCAGGTGGTACCCAAGCTCCGGTGGTACGAGGCGGTTTTGTCGGTGCTGATTTTTGCAATTGTAATGGTGTGGAGCTCGGTTCCTTCGCTGATCTCGGTTTTGCCGGTAGTAGGAGGAGCTGTGGGCGGAGCGTTGAGCGGGCTGATTGCCGTAGTCAATCTGCTGCTGATCAAAGGAACCCGTTCCATTTGGATGAAGCTGCTCATTACCGTGGGAATGATGCTGCTGGCACTTTTGGTCTGCGCCGCGGTTGGATGGCTGATCACGCGGCTGATTGGATGAAGCAGACAAAAAACAACGGGAGGAACCCCATCGGCTCCTCCCGTTGTTCCGTATTCTTCGTATGGTTCAGATATGCCAGTTCCAATTCCGCAGCGTTACCAGTGTGGAGAGGATGATTGCAAACAACCCCTGCAGCAGATTGAAGGGGATGTTTGCCAGAGCGGCTGTGAAGGAGTTCAGCACAAACAGCGACTCGAACAGGTAGTAGCCTGCCGCCATCAATAGCTCGGCGGCCACGCCCGGCAGGATGCGGCGCAGCAGCCGCGGCATATGAATGCCCTCCATAGCGCGGCGAAGCAGCACGGCGGCCACCACCATCAGCGCCTTGATGACCAGCGTAGCCGGTATGTAGATGCCATAGCCCATGGCAAGGTCGCTGAGCATGGCGCCCAGCGCCGCGCCGAGTCCCCATGGCAGACCCAGTGCCCAGGCAGCTACCAGCAAAAAGCCGTCCCCGAAGTTGAGGTTCCCCGCTACGGGGACGGGAATGGCGACGCAGGTGCCCAGAAAGGTCAGCGCGCAGAACATGGCGGCCAGAACCAGCTTGCGGGTTTGGACATTGCGGATTTTTTGCAGCATAACAGATCACTTCTTTCCTGACTTCTACTTTTGCGTTTTGTATGTATTTGTGTGGATGGGCAGGCTGCTTCACCGGACGCCGGGAGCCTGCGGGTGTTGCATTAAGGCGCTTGTGAAAGGAGTCTGGGGAAAACTTTTGCAAAAGTTTTCCCCAGACGTCTTGCCTCGCCCATGCGCCGCACGGCGCGCGGGTGTATTACTCGCCGATTTTCTTCTTGTATTCCTCAAATACCGAGTCGGCAATGCCTGCACGCTTAATTTTGCGGGAGGCGTTTTTGGGGAATTCCTCGGCGCGCAGCACGTAGGTTTCGATGCGCTTGTAGGACTGCACAATGCCGTTGACCTCCGCTACCGCGCGGCGCATCTCGTCGTCAAGCTGCTGCTGCGTGTAGTTTTTGCCGAAGCTCTCCTCCATCCGCTCGTAGTCGGGGTAGAGGATCGCCACAATGTCGTAATCCTTTTTGCGGGGATTGAGGAAGCCGACCACCACCGCCTCGCTCACATAGGGGGTGCGGCAAAGATAGGTTTCCAGCTCCTCGGGGAAGATGTTTTTGCCGTTGGAGGTGACAATGACGTTCTTTTTGCGTCCGGTGATGTGCAGAAAGCCCTTTTCGTCGAGATACCCGAGGTCGCCGGTGTAGAACCAGCCGTCCCGGATGACCTCCGCGGTCAGCTCGGGCATCTGGTAATAGCCCAGCATCACGTTGTCGCCCTTGTAGCGGATCTCGCCGGTGCCGTCCTCCTGCATGTCGTCAATGTCGAGCAGGGAGTTGGGCGTGGCCAGACCGGCCGACGAATCGTTCCAGAAGCAGTCGCGGTTGAGCGCGGCCAGCGGGGCGCATTCAGTCAGGCCGTAGCCCTGCAGGGCCTGAATGCCGAGATCACGCAGCCCCTGCAGCACCTGGGGATCCACGGCCGCGCCGCCCGAAATCAGCAGGCGAAGCTGCCCCCCAAAGCTGTTGTGCACAGCGCGAAAGACCTTCTTTTTGGCTGCCATGCGCGCCTTTTCGGGGTGAATGGCGTTTGTCACTTTGATCATGGCCTTCACCTTTTTCTCCAGCCCGTTTTTGCGGATGTTGGCCCATACCTTGCGATACATGGTTTCCAGCAGCAGGGGCACGCAGAGCATCATGGTGGGGTGCACCTCCTGCATGTTCTTGGTGACGTAGCGCAGCCCCTCCGAGAAGGCCACCGTGCAGCCCCTGTACACCTGGCAGAGAAAGCCGCAGGTGCACTCATAGGCATGGTGCAGCGGCAGCACCGAGAGGAAGATGTCCTTCGGCCCGATATACACCATCTGGCACATCTCCGAGAGATTGAACACAATGTTGTGATGGGAGAGCATCACACCCTTGGAGACCCCGGTGGTGCCTGAGGTGAAGATCAGAGAGCTCATGGCGTTGGGGTCGATCACAGCCCCTAAATAGGAGGAATCCCCATTCTGAATGCGCTCCCGTCCGGCTTCAATCAGTCCGTGCAGCTCATTGAAGGCAATGCGGACCACCGAAGGGTCAATGCCCTCGATTTTTGCTGCAAATTTGGAGGAATAGATGACCGCTGCAGCCTCGGAAACCTTGGCGATGTTGGCAATCTCCTCGGCGGGAATCTCTTTGTCCACAGGCACAATCACTCCCACGCCGCAGATAACTGCCATATAGGCGGTCACCCACGCATAGCAGTTTTCGCCGGTGACAATGATGCGCTTGCCGCCCAATCCACGCGCCAGCAGCTCGGTGCCCAGTGCATTGACGTCGGCGGCATAGCGATTGTAGCTGATATTCCGGTAGGAGCCGTTCTCCTTCTGCATGAACAGCGTCTTTTCCCCATAGGTCTCTGTGCTCGCCTTGAGCATCTCCTTGAGGTCTCTGTAAACCTTTACCGGATAGTTCTGCAATTTTGCCATAGAATGTTCCATCCTTTCGAGTATTCAAAACCGCATATACAGGAGTATTATACCATTTACAGAGAGAAAATGCAAGAGGTTTCAAAAAATATTTGCTCCGAATGGAGCATGGCATGTGAGGTGCGGTCTGTGGGGGCGATTTGTGGGGAAACCTTTTTGGAAAAAAGTTTTCCCCACGCCCCTTTCAAAAACCTTGAACAGGGGGCATGACAAAAGCCGGAAGAAGGGCGGACAGCCCGCCGGATTATACCGCGCCGGGGGAATCCGGCGGAGGCCGGTGCCGGGGAAAGCGATGTGCGTTATGATCCGGGCGTGGCCTGCTCCGGGTTCCTCGCTGCCGCCCGCCGAGCACAAAACCGTATATCCCACCTTTTTTTGTACGTTCTTGAAGGGGGTGCGGGGGAAACTTCTTTCGTAAGAAGTTTCCCCCGCAAAATCGCGGCCTCATAAATCCACTCGTGACGCAATTTATACTTGACATCCGCGGCCGGTTCCTGTATAATGGTCTTAACTGGAAAAAGGGAGGATACATCGATGCTTTCGGCGGCATACAGCGCGGGACTTTGCGGAATTGACGGCTTTCCGGTGACGGTGGAGTGCAACCGGTTGGAAAAGCTGGAGGGCTTTGAGCTGGTGGGGCTGCCTGACGCGGCTGTCAAGGAGGCCAAGGAGCGGGTTTGGAACGCCTGCGCCAACAGCGGCTTTCCCTTCCCCTACTCGCGCATCACGGTCAATCTGGCTCCGGCCGACCGCAAAAAGGAGGGTTCCGCTTTTGACGCGGCCATTCTGACCGCGATCTTTCACAGCTCGGGCGTGATCCGGCGGGAGGTAGAGCTGCGCGGGCGCTGCATTGTGGGGGAGCTTTCGCTCTCCGGCGAGCTGCGGAGTGTGCGCGGCGTGCTGAGTATGTGTCTCTCTGCCAAAGAGGCCGGCTTCCGGGAGTTCTACGCTCCGGAGGCGAACGCGGCCGAGGCAGCGGTTGTGGAGGGGATCACGGTTTTTGCGGTGCCCGACATGCGGTCGCTGGTGCGGCACCTCAACGGCGAGCAGGCGCTTGCCCCCGTGCGCTGTGACCGGGAGGCCTATGCCGCGGCCTTTGCGGCGTCCGGGCCGGATTTTCTCGACGTGCGCGGGCAGGCGGTTGCCAAGCGCGCAATGGAGATCGCGGCGGCGGGCGGGCACAATCTGCTGCTCATCGGGCCGCCCGGCAGCGGAAAATCCATGCTGGCGCGCAGGCTTCCCTCCATTCTCCCGCCGCTGAGCTTTGCCGAGGCCATCGAGACCACCCGCATCCACTCTGTGGCCGGAATGCTGCCCGATGGCGGATCACTGGTCACGTCCCGCCCCTTCCGCGCGCCGCACCACACCGCCAGCGCGGTCAGCCTGGTGGGGGGAGGGGTCTCGCCCCGCCCCGGTGAGGTCTCGCTGGCGCACAACGGGGTGCTGTTTCTCGACGAGCTGCCCGAGTTCCCGACGCTGGCAACCGACGCGCTGCGCCAGCCGCTGGAGGATCGGAGAGTGACCGTTACCCGGGCGAGCGGACGCACCACCTTTCCCTGTTCGTTTATGCTGGTTGCGGCGATGAACCCCTGCCGCTGCGGCTACTTTGGCAGCTCCACGCGCGCCTGTACCTGCAAGCCGGGGGAGGTCAAGCGCTATCTGTCGCATGTCAGCGGGCCGATTCTCGACCGCATGGATCTCCAGATTGAGCTGCCGGGCGTGAGCTATGAGGAGCTGACCGCTCCCGACCCGCAGGCCGAGCCATCGGCCGTGATCCGCGAACGGGTCGCGGAAGCCCGCACGTTTGCGCGCGGGCGTATGAAGGAGCGTCCGGAGCTGTTCTGCAACGCGCAGCTTGACGCCGCAGGCGTGCAGGAATACTGCCGGACCGACAGCGAGGCCGAGCGGCTGCTGGGAGCGGCATTTGAACGGCTGGGGCTCAGCGCGCGGGGCTATCACCGCATCCTGCGGGTCGCGCGGACGATTGCCGATCTCGACCGGAGCGAAGCCATCCGCGCGCCGCATGTCGCCGAGGCCATCCAGCTCCGCGCCCTCGACCGCAAATACTGGGGATAATGCAGGCGCGATTTGCGGGGACTTTGTGGGGAAAACTTTTGCAAAAAGTTTTCCCCACACCCCTTTCAAAAACTTCAAAAAAGGGATATTATTATCGTTAATACGACTATACGTTTTCTGTGCCTTTGGCTAATTGCCTGTTCTCAAAACGCGGTATTGCAGCCTGAAAAAATAATTTGAAGAAGCAAAACATGCAGCCAGCGGCTCAAACCGCTGGCTTTCATGTGTATTCTCATGTCCGAGAGCCGATTAAGCGGCTTCGGGGATATGGATATGCTTGGTGATCCAAATCCAGATGTTGTTGGGAATCCAGAAGCTGTAAATTCCAAGCGTAACGATGCTCAGTAAAACCCATTTGATCCAGTTCCCGATCAACTGTCCGCCTGTTCCGTCAAAGGAAAGCCTATGACCGTGAATGGTCATATGTTCCGCGATATAACGGATGTAGTAGGAAATTGCCCAAGGAATACCGATGCCAAGCGTGAGAACGCTGATAAATCCCATAGCAAGGGATGCACCGATCAGCCCCAATACGGAGCCTGTCCAGACGGATTTTGCAACAGTTTGGTTTTGCATAGAAACCCTCCTAAAAAATATATTTGTAAAGTGCATTTGCACAGTACATTCCAAGGCTCATGAGGTCCTAACCACGTGTTTTATGCTTTTCCGAGCATTCGAATTTTCAGAATAGTTGCTGCGTTTCAATCTACAATTTTACGCTTTGCAAATCTTCCGAGCAGATGGTTCATGTTGTTTACAACCATGTCTCCGGTCAACCAGACCTTTTTCCCGTGGTTCAGTTCGTTCATTCCTCGAATATTTGCGCGAATCCGTTCCGGATCATCGGTACCGTTGCTGAAAACGCACCCGAGAATATGCGAGGTTTTTTGATAGCTGTCACGAATCATATCCGCAATGCCTTGCTTGGTAAACCAAAGAGAAGCCGACACGATTTTGTTGCTTTCGGCAAATGGAATTTTGATGATCCTACGGGTAAATTCTTCCGACTCAAAAATATAATTGCTGTCATCAAAGTAAATACAAATGATCAGGTCTAAATCGCAGGAAAGTAGCGGATGAAACGGGATATTGTCTACCAACGCACCGTCAAAATAGGCTTGGCCATGAATATGAACTGCTTTGGAAAACGGCGGGAACGCAACTGCCGCCTGAATATAGAGCGCTCGATCCCGGGCGCTTTTTTGCAGCAGGTTCGGATACACAACCTCCCGTTTCAACAAGTTCAATATTGGAGTGTAAATTTTTTCGCAGTCAGGGTTAATTTTGGAAACATCCGAAATGATATTCTGAAAAAATTTGCTTTTGTAAAGCGACGGGAGAAAAATTTTATCCGAAACTTGATTGATGCTCAGCCATTGCTGTTCCGCATAGTCTAACTTTCCGCCCGAAAAAGCAATGGCGTTCATAATCCCAATCGAAGCTGCGCTGATATACCGAATGTCTTTCGGATTCAAATATTCCCCGATCGCGCGGAGCGCACCAACCTGATATGCGCCTTTTGCCATTCCGCCGGATAATATCAACCCGATTTTCATAGCTTTGCCATTCCCACTTGACGTCGATAAAGTATAGAAAGCGTTTTCAGAAAAACAATATTCGCAATCGATACCAAGGAGAAAGATATACTGGTCAGAATGAGCGATGTAGAGTAAAGCGAAGTAGAAAACATCAGAAAAGACATTTGCGTAATGTTGCCCACAAGCCATAATGGATACCGAGCGGGACGTGTCCCACTCGGACACAGTGAAAACGCTGGGAACGAATTTTTCGGGACATTCATGTTCGTACTGTATAGCGGACCGCTTATAGTAAAAAAATAATGGTTTCCGCAGGAAGTACATTTCATACCAATATCCCTCCTTTTTCACTATTATATCACATTTTATTTCTAATGTCAATACTAATAACTAAAATTATACTTATTACTTTCTTTTCTTTTTTAGCTATTACTGCTATATTTAGATAATAACAGAAAGGATGAGGAATATGAATGTAGATTATTCGTTGATTGGAACACGCATCAAGCAAGCGCGGAAAAGCTGCAATATGACACAAGAGCATCTGGCGGAAAAGCTCGGGGTTTCCATAGGATATGTCAGTCAGGTGGAACGGGGGATCACCAAAATCAGTTTGGATTTGCTTGCATCGATTTCCAACATACTGAATCGGGATCTTTGTTATTTTGTCAGCGGTGCAAATTATATGGCGGCAAACTATATGGAAGAGGAGCTTATACGCGAATTTTCCAAACTTTCCACAGGAAACAAACAGTTGGTCATTCAGATCATCGGTCTTTTGCGAAAAAATGAGAGAGGAGAATAGAGCGGGAGGGGCTGCGTATGTCAGCAGAAGAAAGTAATGGGTAAAAACGCACGAATATAAAAATCCACAAAAGCGGGTGACGTGTCCCCTTTGGATGTGCAGGTGCAAATAAAATAAACTTTTGCTTTGCTGACCGGTACCCTTCGGTTGGGAAGTTTTCCCGGTATCTTATCCCGTGCAAACGCATCTCCGCAAATCGAGTCTTGGTGCCGGCGCTGCGTCCTCCACAAGAACCGATTTGACAAATCAGAGAATTTGTGATATAATATATAGTATTCACAGGAAAGGAGTGTACGCGATTGAAAAAATCCTATTCAGAAATCACCCCCTACATCCGCAAGATGGCTGAGCTTTCATGCGCAAACAATCATATTCAGCCGGAGATGTATCCGCAGTACAACGTCAAGCGCGGGCTGCGCGACGTGGACGGCAACGGCGTTGTAACCGGCCTGACCGAAATTTCAAGGATTGAATCCAAACAGACTCTGCCGGACGGCACGTCGGCTCCCTGCGAGGGGCGGCTCTTTTACCGCGGCGTGGACATCAAGGATTTCACCAAAGGCTTTCTGAGTGAAAAGCGCTTTGGATTTGAGGAGGCGGTTTACCTCCTGCTGTTCGCGGATCTCCCCACCGCCGCGCAGCTTGCCGAATTTGAAAAGCAGATGGAGGGCTATTGCAGTCTGCCCCCCTCCTTTGTCCGGGATATGATTCTCAAGGCCCCCAGCAAGGACATGATGAACGTGCTCTCCCGCTGCGTGCTGGCGCTCTATTCGTATGACGAGAATCCCGACGACATCAGCATTCCGAACGTGCTGCGGCAGTGCCTGCAGCTCATCGCCATGTTCCCGCTGCTGGCGGTATACGGCTACCACGCCTACCGGCACTATCATCTTGGCCGCACACTCTACATCCGCAACCCCAAGCCCGAGCTTTCCACAGCCGAAAATATCCTGCGTCTCTTGCGCAAGAGCGGGGAATACACCAAGCTGGAGGCGCAGCTACTCGACCTTGCGTTGGTTCTGCATGCCGAGCATGGCGGAGGCAACAACTCCACCTTCACCACGCATGTGGTCACCTCCTCGGGCACCGATACCTATTCCGCCGTCTCGGCAGCGCTTGGCTCGCTCAAGGGGCCGCGGCACGGCGGTGCGAACGTCAAGGTGGTGCGCATGTTCGACGATATGAAGCGGCACATTGATGTGAACAGCGAAGCCCAGATCCGGGATTATCTCAGCAGCCTGCTCGACCGCAAGGCCTTCGACGGTGCCGGTTTGATTTACGGTATGGGGCACGCGGTTTATTCGATCTCCGATCCCCGCGCCGATATTCTGAAGCAGTGCGCGATGGCGCTTTGCGAGGAGAAGGGACGAACGGCCGAATACGAGCTGTACGAAACCGTGGCGCGCATTGCGCCCGAGGTCATCGCCGAAAAGCGCCGGATTTACAAGGGCGTGAGTGCCAATGTGGATTTTTACTCCGGATTGATTTACCGGATGCTGGACATTCCCTGCGAGCTGTTCACCCCGTTCTTTGCCATCGCCCGCATTGCCGGATGGTCTGCGCACCGCATAGAGGAGCTGCAGAACAACGGGAAAATCATCCGCCCGTCCTATATCAATGTCAAGCCGGAGGTTGCCTACAGGCCGCTTTCCGAGCGTTGACCCGCCAGCCGACCGCACACATCCGCCGGGCAGCGCTGCATGTCGGCTGCCCATTTGCCTCAGCACTGCGCGGCGCTCCGCTTTTGTGTGCTCCACGGCTGCCTCCGAAAGCTCCGCTCCGCATGTTCGCGTGCCTTGCGGTGCTTTCTCGTTTCCACACCGCATTCCGGGTGCTCTGCGGCGCAGCCTTTCCCCCTGCCCTCACCGCAATTGCGGTATATTATCCGGTTTTCTGTCTGCGCTTTCCCGATTCCGTGTGCGGATTTCTGCCGCCACGCCCGCTCCTCTGCGTTGCGCGGCGCCTCTTGCATCGATCAGTGCTTTGTAGGTATTTTCCCGATACAATCTCATCAAACAAACCGTGCAGCGGCCGTATGCTGTATTTGTGCCGGCGCTGCATGGCAGAGGAGGAATCAGATAAAAGGAGCTTCAACCATGTGTAATCCCACGGAGCATTTTGAGCGCCATTCTTTGCAGTCCATTGATGGCATTTCTTTCAAGCTCAAACGAGCGTACGATTTCAATTTTCTGAATGAGTATGGTACGGTGTTCAGGGCTTACGATGACCAGGATTCCGGAAACATCTGTTTCGGAACCGAAAAGAACGGCCGGCGTTATTTCATCAAGTTCGCCGGTGCGCCTACCGAGCGGTACAACGGTGATCCTGCGGATGCCATTGCCAGACTGAAGGCGGCTGTACCGGTGTACAGCGAACTGCATCATGAAAATCTGATTGAATTGGTAGATGCCAGAGCTGTTGGCGGCGGATTTGCTATGGTGTTCAAATGGGCTCCGGGAGATTGCATGGGAAGAATGTACCCTGCGGCGCATCAGCGGTTCATGCAACTGCCTACCCGTGCCAGACTGACGGTTTTCCGTGATATCCTGAATTTTTTTGAATACATTGCGGCTCAGAGCTATGTCGCCATCGATTTCTATGATGGCAGCGTGATGTATGATTTTGAGAGCGGCAGGACAACGATTTGCGATATAGACCTCTTCCGCAAGCAGCCGTATACCAATGATATGGGGCGTATGTGGGGGAGTTCTCGCTTCCAGTCGCCGGAGGAATTTCAGCTTGGAGTGGTCATTGATGAAGTCACGAACGTATACACGGTTGGCGCAACAGCCTTCGCTCTGTTTGGTGGGTACCATCGCACACGGGAGTACTGGCAGCTCGGTGATCAGCCCTTTGAGGTTGCAACAAAAGCCGTGAGCGATGCCCGGTCGCAAAGACAACGGTCTATCCGGCAATTGAGAGAAGAATGGGAGACCGCGCTGTAACACATCCCGTTGCAGCGTCCGTGCTGATATGTGGCATGTGTTCATACCGCGAAAATGGTATTGACCGCAAGAAGACCGAAAGCACCACGGTTGGAACAAGCATTTGAACCATTGTAAAGAAAAAAGAGCGTGCCGCCGCATATTGGCGTATGCGAGTTTGTTTCGGCTTGTTCAAAAGAGTTTGTTTTGGCTTGCTCAAAAAGCCTTGACATCAGATCAATTTTATGATACAATATGATAGCAGTAAAGCACCTCAGCAAATTTCCCGCTGTTTTTCAGATCGGATACCGTTACGGACGATTATTTCGGCCGGCACCGAATGTTCCGAAGCGGTCATAACGAGGCGGTCTTGAAATTTCAGCCTGCCGCGCGATGATGCAAGAAAGAAACTCCCAAAAAGGTTCAAAACACGCCGTTTTTCGGGCAGTGAAAACCTCGCGCAAAAGGATGTCTAACGATATTTCTAACAACGCGAAAAAACACAATTAAA
>CALXUY010000065.1 GCA_944391805.1 uncultured Clostridia bacterium | reverse complement strand
TGTCTGTCTGTCTGTCTGTCTGTCTGTCTGTCTGTCTGTCTGTCTGTCTGTCTGTCTGTCTGTCTGTCTGTCTGTCTGTCTGTCTGTCTGTCTGTCTGTCTGTCTGTCTGTCTGTCTGTCAAGAAATTATCGCGCGGCATGGGGTTCACTGTCAAGACCTCCGATTTGATTTTTTCGTAAATAAATTGTGAACGTCTGAATGCTTTCCCGCTGACCGGTTTTATCACAATACAAAATACGGACAACCGGCCGAAAAAGCAATGCAGCATGCGTTTGGCAGAAATGGTTTGCAGCCGTCATGAAATGGCCCGGCACCCCCGTCCGCAGAACGGCTCAATGTGGCTGACAGCAGCATACCGGACGGCTGTTTTCAGTATAACACCAATTCCGGAATTTGTCAACCAAAAATTTCCGGATTGCTGTTTCCAACAAAAAGCAGCTCCGGAGCATCTCTGGTCTGGGATGCTCCGGAGCTGGGGCTGCGTCATTCTGCGGCAATGCAGCCGGTATGGTGAACCAAAAAGGGGACGAACAGCCTGATCAACCAAGCGGGAGACAATGGGGTCCCGATGTGCGCGGACCTCGGCTTACAGCCGGCGGTATACCGGAATTCCGTCTCCGGCATATTCCCGCCAGCCGGCCTCCACCCGCTCTCCTGTGAAAAAGTCCGCCCAATCCCCGGCAGGCAGGTACACCTTGCGGCTCTCCTGCTCCGCCGTCATCGGTGCAACCAACAGATTTTCACAGAACAGATATTCATCGTCAATTTCCCATGTCTCGCGGTCGCGGGTATATTCGCAGACCAATGCCCGCACCGGAGGCGTTCCGTCGGCCCGATAAGCATCATACGCGCGGCGCAGCATGGGCCGGAGACGCTCGCGCAGACAGAGCAGCTCCCGCACCTCATCCTCGCAGTCAAGCCCGATCCATGGAGCCTCGGTGCAGTACCAGCCGTTGAACATACACTGGGCTGAGAAAACCGCAGTTTGCAGCCGGCGGATCAGATCGCTTCTGCTCTCCCCATGCCGCAGCTCCGGCGCCCAGAGCAGCCCCGAAAAGCCGGAATTGACGCAGCCTCGGATAAACGCGCGGTGATCGTACAAATCGCTGTAGAGAGCAAACGGCAAAGAGGTGGCCAGTGCCCCCATACTCCGGCACTGCCCAAAGGTGGGTCGCCCTGACAGGGCTGCCAGTGCTGCACGCGCATACAGCATTCCGAACAGGCTGTGGTACTGCTCCCCGTCCAGCCCGGACGGAAACTCCGAGCAATTCGGAAAGCTCCAATCCCGTGTGTAATCGCTGCCGTCGCACTCGTCCAGCTTAAAGCCGTCGGTCACATCGCTCACCTGAGCCTCGCTTTGGTATGCCGCAAAAGCGTGCTGCGTGTGTGGGACGGCAAAATCCGGCACCTTTCCTCCCCATACCTTGTAGCTGCCGCAGCCTTCTCCGATGGCATCATACAGCGGTGAATCGGGATGCACAAAGGCGTGCTGCCAAAGGTTGAGGTGCAGCCCCCGCCCTGCGAGATGCGCCTCCATTTTCCGGCGGAGGTCGGGCGGGAATTTTTCCGACCAGATATAGGAGCAGGAGTAAGAGCGAGTCTGCCAGTGCGGTTCCAGCCCGATGACACTGCAGGGCAAGCCATGCCCATGCAGGTAATCCGCTGTTTGCATCACGCTGTGTGCGTCGGCATCGAGATGGCAGCGGTAGTAGGTTCCCAGTCCCCAATCCGGAATCTCCGGTCCTCCGCCAGCCATGCGGTTGTACTGTCTGACCACGTCAAGGATGTTCTCCCCTTCAATCCAATACAGATCGACCCCTGCCGCCGACGGGATATGAATGGCAATGACCCGCTCGTCTCCGCTGTCCCGCAGGGTGTAAAGCTCCCGGGTGTTGTCGGCACTGTGACCGGACTCCCCACGCGTGGCCGAGGTCACCCGCTGCACTCCCATATAGAATTCGGCATAGCGCGCGGTATCCACAAACACGCCGTAGCCTGCTGTGCAGACAAAAAACGGCACCGGTGCGTGGGAATCGCCGGTTGAAAAGAGCGGATCGGAGTTGACGCGAAGCGTGAGCTTGCGGTTTTTATGACCAAAGGAGTGAAGCTGCAGCCCGAAGCCATAGTACTCCTCCTGCTCGGAAAACGGCAGCTCCAGCACACATCCCCGCGGGGTCTGCCGGAACCCGATGGGTGGGAGGCTTCCGGAGGGGAGCCGCTGTTCGTCCGCCCCGCATCCCCGGAATTCCGGACAGAACCGGGAAGGCGTCAGTGCCTCCGGTTTGCCAAACGTCAGTTTCTGAATGCTCATATAAGACTCCTTTCGGTGCTTTTTGTGTACCGGCCGGCTCTGAAAAAGCAGCCATTGACCGCTTTTTTGATGAATTCCCTTCGCTCCTCGTCTGCCTCCTGCGCTTCCCTGCGGATCGGGGAAACCACCGGCCGGGTGTGATGATCAATGCGCAACCGGCACCCATATGTCCGGTGTGCACAGCGCCTGCCGGCCGGCATCGAGAATCGCCATCACCTCCAGCGTCTGCGCCTGTGGAGCCATCGGCTCCCCGGTTTCAAAAAAGTGCAGCATTTCCCCGATCATACGGCCGAAGTAATCCGATGTGATCGGTCGGTAGACCGCCTGCGGCCCGCCGCAATCCATACTGACCGTAAACGGTGCCTCGGCGCCGATGCTCTGGCAGAGCAATGCCCTGCGGCAGTCGGCATAATCGATGACCAACGTCTTATCGGAACCGTTTTGCAGCGCCATCAGTCTGGTGGCGCCTGTCCCGAGACAGTACACAATCATTTCAACCTGATGGACCGCATAGGTATCAAAGGAAAAGCCGCAGCCGGTGGTGACAAGCTCCCGCACGGGCTTGTCGGTTTCCAGCTCCCCGGCAAAGCGCAGAGCCGAGGAGGAACAGACCGGCGTACCGAAACGGCCGGCAATGGAAAATATCTCCTTTGCCTCCGTCAGGGTAGGGGCAAAGGTTTTATCAATATAAACCGGCTTTCCATAGCGCAGTGCGGTCCGCGCATAGCGCAGGTGGTTTTCCGCATGGTCCGGCGACAGAATCACAATTGCATCGCTGCTGCCGCACAGCTCCTCCATACTCCCGCAGGCCTTCACTCCATAACGGGCGCACCACTCTGCGGTGCTGCCGCCGGTGACAGGGGAATGCTCACACTCAGCCCATGCATAGTCAATTGCGTAGGCAAGCCCCAGCCGCTGCACCGCCTCCTTTATCCACGCGGGGTAATTGACGGCATGCCACTCGTCAAGGTAATAGTCGATAAACCCGATTTTTTTCATCATCTTTTCGCCTTTCTGCAAAAGCCCCCGGCAGGCAATATGCCGTTGCCGGAGGCGCAATTGTCGGAATCGGTGCAGACCGGTAACCGAACGGCAGAAGCCGCCGTCACGGCGAGCAACACCATCGGTCCCGCGTCTCTCTCCCTGCCGTTCCGGGAAACAGTTCGGTTCAGGCTCGCTCCGGCTCGGGAAGCGTGAAGGGAACGCTCCGATCCGGTACAAAATCCCCGGATGCTGTGCGCACCAGCGCCTGATTGGGTTCCAGCAGTTGGGATATGCATTTTCCTTCGGTTTCCAGACGCTGAATCTGCGCGCCAGCCGAGATGTTTGTGACACGCAGGACCTTACCGGCAAGTGTGGTTTCCACCCGGCAGCCTGCGCTGACACGGAACACCGAAACGCCGTTGACAAAGCCCTCCGCCTGCCCGCCGCGCTGACCGATGCAGCAGGTCGTCTCTCCGTAGCGTTGGGTATACGAGCAGTCGTGTCCCCCGTGATAAGCGCCCCACCAGATTTCATCGAACTGCCGGTGCACGCCATACATACGGGAAATATACTCCAGACATGCCAGCAATGTGGGGCCGTAATCTCCGGTTGGATTGTTCTTGCGGGAGATCTCCCCTGTAAACGGATCAAACTGCTGCGAAAAAAAGCCCTCGGCTCCGATGGCCCGGAGCAGGTGGTTGCCGAGCAGCGGAATTTCCGCATGATGCCGATAGTTTTCCAGTGCCCGGATGGTACGCTGATAGGTCAGGCCCTCGGGCTGACCGCTCCAGTTATTTTCGGGAATGTTGCGGAAGAGTGGATCGTTCACGGCCGTGGAGGGCAGCGGCATAGGCGTCCAGAATTCCTCCGGATTGACCAGATGATACCGGATGAAATCGTCGGCCATCTCCTGTGAAAAGGCCCCGTGGTACATCACCCGCAGGTTGTTGTGCGTCAGTATTTCCAGCCATGCGCCGTTCTCGTCCCGGTCAAAGCAGGCATGCCGTTCCTCCCGCCACAGGTAGGACCGGATTTTGCGTTTGATCTCCTCTGCCTGTGCGCTCCAGTATGCCTCCTCACCATTCCCAAGCAGCGCCGAAACCTGTGCCAGAGTCCGCCTGCCGTCATAGGAGTATCCCATGAGGTCCATTGAGGCGCGCGGGAAGTGATATTCGTGGCTGTGGGGCGGATTCCTGCTCTCCCAGAAGTGAGGAGCGCCGAAAAACTTGGATGCATAATCCTCCCCGGTGTCGCAGGGGCACCAGGCCTCCAGACACCCGTCCCCGTCGCTCTCCCGGCTGGCCCATAGCCATGCGTCATAGCGGCGTAAGGCCTCATACAGGCGCAGAAGATAATCCCTGTCCAAATTCAACAGATAATAGAGATTGAGCGCATGCACCGGAAAGCAGTAGCCCTGAATAAAATTGTGATGCTCGCGGTAAACGCCGTCGATATACGAAATCATGCCGGGCATCATCCCCTCGCTGTCGGCCGCCCGCATAAACAGATCGATGTTGTTGTAAGCCGCCTCGGGGTCACGCTTGGCATACATTTCTCCCCCCATGGGCTGGGTCTCCAGCCAGAGGTTCGGGTATTCTCCCCCCTCTATCAGCACCCGTCGGCCTGCAAACTGCACCAGATTGTGCCGCGCCTTGTCCTCGGCCGCGTTGTACACGGCCTGCACCAGCGAATCGGTGGTCTGAAAAGACACACTGTTTGAAACCATGATTGTTATAATACCTCCGTAGCAGGATCCGGAGCGGAACCGTTGACAGAATTCCGCTCCGCGTGATACACGCTGCGCCGTTTCGGGTCAGCGCTTCTTTTTCCGGCAAACAGCCAGCGCGGCGAGCACGCTTGCCGTGCATATGACCGTCATACTCCCGGCGATGAGCGAAGAACACCCTGCCCCCGCGCCACGATCGTCCCCTGTCTGTGTTTCCGAAACCTCTCCGCCTTCGGTAGGAGTAGCTTCCTCGGATGTGTCGGTCGGGTCTCCGGTGAGCGGCTCAGTCGGCCGGTCTGTGGTCTGCTCGGTCGGCTGCTCGGTCGGCTGCTCAGTCGGTTGCTCGGTCGGCTGCTCGGTGGTTTGTTCTGTTGTCTGTTCCGTCGTTTGCCCGCCGGGCACCAGCATATCAGCCGGGGCAAGCGCCTCACCCGCGGCGCCCTGCGCATAAATCAGGGCAAACAGATCCAGCTCGGTACTCTCCACACCGTTCACATAGGTGACATAGGCCAACCCGGTATCTGCCGGACCGCCCCAGAGACTGACGGTCTTGCCCGGAATCGCATGGAACGCATCGGACATCACCACGAGATAATCCCCCGCCTCGAGTCCGCCCTCCATCGGGAAGTTGATGTACTCCCCCTCCTTGATTCCGCTGACCATCCAGCTCTGTAACGGGTTTCCCGCCAACGTGGAGGCATAGTCGTCCGCCCATGGATATACGCGAAAGATCAATCCGCCTCCCTCTCCCGCCTCACAGCCGGCGTATACACTGATGGCATTGACCGTGGCCTTGGTCACCATACGGACCGCAACCGTGCTGCCGGTCAGCAGGATGGGCGTTTTGGGATTCCACTGCGGGCCGGCATAGCCAAAGCTGACATTGCCGGTGGCCGGCGCATAGGGATTTTCCAGCTCGGGGACCGATGTGCCTCCGTCTGTCAGCGGACTTCTCGAAAAGCCCTCCCCCGCAGGCGCATCCACATAGATTCTGGTCGCGAGCGAACGGTCGGGCACCTCCTCGCCGTTTTTGAACACCGCAACGCCCATGGCCGCCGACGGACAGAACCAGGTTGCAATGCCCCAGTCTACCGGGGTGGCATTGTGATACACAACGAGATAATCCCCCTTCTCCAGCGGGGCATCGAACAGAAAGTCACGATAGGTATTGCCCAGTTCGTCGCCGTCTCCCACCGTTCCCTGGCGCAGCGCCTCGCCCGCCACCGTTTGCTCGTAGCTGCCTGCCCACGCATACACCGAAATGGTGAAATCCTGCCCATAGTTGCCGTAATCTCCGACGTAGGGTGCAACACCATACCAGTCGCCGGTGATGACGGCACGAAAGGCAACGGTTGTTTCATTCACGCCGTCGTGCATCTTGATATGCTCGTCGGCAGGAGGCACCGGATTGAGGTCGGTAGCCGTCCATTGATCCTCGGCCGCCACGGTTCCCATGACGCATAGGCCGAGCAGCAACGCAAGAATCAACGCCACAACCAATAACTGTTTCATACTTTTCCTTCCTTTCATTGCATTTCCGGCCGCCTTCAGGAGCCGAGATTAAAGGGGATTCCCGCATCGGTAATACCCGAGAGCATCGGGTGCTCCGGCAGATCCTCCAGATCATAGGTGCCATAGCCGTAGAAGAAATTGCGGCCGATATAACCGGTCTGATCCTCCTGAACCGCAACCGAGACGATGGAGCAATCGTAAAAGACATTTCCATACGGGTATCCGTGGCAATTGGTTGCATCCAGCACCAGTCCCGTGCTGCTGTCCTGATAGGTGTTGAAGTGACAGCGGTAAAAATCGGTTCCGGTGGTGCTGCGCATCCAGACAGCGTAGGAATTTTCGGTTTGTGCAGTGTCAAATCTGCAGTCCACAAAGGTTGTCATGCTGTTGCCGGGGGTGCCCTCGGTAGCGCCGTCCATATAGAGGCAGATTGTTTTCTCCTCCACCGCGTAAACCGAAACCGTTTCAAAACGGTTCAGCTTATTTTCGGTCCCGATACCCGATCCGCCAAGAACCTGTATGCCGTACACAAGCGTAACGCCAACCGAAATATCGGTTACGGTCAGACCGCTGGCCGCCTGAATGACAATTCCGCTATTCGCCATATAATTGCCGTCGATGAACATATCCTGCAGGACCACGTCACTGATTTTGCCGTTGACCGAGAGCATCGTTTCCATCGGCACAGCAGCCGTGAGACGGGTCGGATACTGTGTGCCTCCGGAAGCAAAGCCGCCCCCCTCGCCTATCAGACGGATGCCGTTGACCGTGGAGTGCCGGTTGGCACCGTCTCCGTTGCCGATCTGCAACGGCTGACTGATGCGATAATTGCCGCCCGGAACAGAAACGGTACCGCCCGATGCGGGCAGGCTGTCGATGGCCCTTTGGATGGCCTCGGTATCGTCCGTGCTGCCGCTCCCAACGGCACCGAACCACCTGACATTCCGGTAGTTCGGCTCACAGTCCCGCACAAAGCGGCCGGTATCGCTCCCACCGCCGAACACGGTGCCGCCATCGATTTCCGCCGCAGAGCCTTCATCCCAAACAAACATTCCGCCTCCCCCGTCTCCGGGGAGATAAAAGCCCTTCATCAGCACCGTGTCGCCATCGTGCAGTCCGGTCAGGCGCTGCAGCTCCAAGGCGCTTTCCACCACATACGCGGCGCTCTGCGGGGTTTCCGGCTCCGGCGGAGTCTGCGTGCCGGTATCGGTGGGTTCTCCCCCCGACGGGGCTTTGTCGGTGCAGCCCGCTCCGGCCAGTGCAAAGGCGAACAGCAGAGTCAGTGCGCCAAAAAATTTTCCGTTTTTCATAGACCGCTCCTCAATCGATCAGAATTTGTCCCACCAGCCCAAACTCGGCCAGATACCCGTTGTGGTAGGTTTCCACCACTGCGGTTTTCCCCTTGGTCCAAACACCGCAGCCGGCATCTCCCTCGGGCGCCGTGGCGGTGATGGTGAGAAGGTACTCACCGGCAGGCAGCCCATCCGCCATTTCAAAACGGTTCCAGATGTTGTTGTCAAAGTTTTCAAAGGTGACGCTGTAGAGCACCTCTCCGGCCTTGCTCTGGCGGTAATCGGTATCCCACTTGTAAACGTTGATGGTAGCGGAGCCGAGATTATTATCATAGTTCGGCATGTAGAAGGTGGCCCCCCGGAAGGTTCCGCCCGCGTTGAAGCGAATCCCCACCTCGTCTCCGGTCTCGGCAAGATTGAGATGGTTGTATTCGGCAGCGGTGTAGGTGTCCACAGCCCCCCGCTTGGCCGGCAGGCCCGATCCGCCCGGATTGGTGCCCCCGCCTCCGATGGTCAGCTCCTCCATATTGAACGGAACTCCGGTATCGGTAATGCCGATCAGGCGGTTATGGGTGGGAAGCTCCTCGCCGTTTGCGGTACAATAGCCATAGAAATAGTTTTTGCGGATCTGGTGTGATTCGTCCTCAAGCACCTGCGTGCTGCTCACAGAGCAATCATAAAACGCCATGCCGCAGGGAAAATCATGGTTTGCCGTCGCGTCAAATACAATTCCCACGCTGCCCTCTCCGCTCCCGCCAAACTGACAGCGGTAGAAGGAATTGCTGTCTACAAACCGGAACCATGCGCCGGTGGCACCCGCGCAGGAGCCGGTATCAAAGCTGCAGTTGTTGAACACGGTGAGCCAGGTGTCGTTGTTTGCACTGTACACACCGTCCATCAGCAGGCAGGTGGTATTGTCCATTGACGCCACAATCTGCACGGTTTCAAACCGGTTGGAAATGTTGTAGTTGCCAACCGGCTCTTCTCCCCCCATAATCTCCAGGCCGATGCGGCTGAACTGCTGAATGCGAACATCCCGCAGTGTGGTGCCGCTGAAGGCAGTCATGGAAAGGCAGACCTGCGCCTGATTGTTGCCGCTCAGGCAGAGATCCTGAAAGAGCAGATCGGAGATCCGGCCATTGACCCGGATCAGATCGGCCATGCCGGACGCCGCCACAATGGTCGTGGGGATCGCATCGCCCGTCACCGCGAAGCCGCCTCCCTGCCCCACCAGCTTGACGGCGTTCTGATTGGAAAAGGTTTCACCACCGTTGCCGTTGCCGATCTGAATGGTCTTTGTGACCGCATAGGTTCCACCGGGCAGCACCACCGTACCGCCGTTCTGGGGCAGGCTGTCGATGGCAGCCTGAATGGCTTCGTAGTCGTCCTTTTTGCCGCTCCCCACTGCACCGAACCATTTGACGTTGCGATGGTTCGGCTCACACAGGCGGATAAAGCGCCCGGTTTCCACCCCCTCTGGCTGAATCACGGTGCCGCCGTCATCCGGAAGCTGGCTCTCCGCATCCCAATAGAAGCTGCCGCCTCCGCCGTCGCCCGGCTCATAGTATCCGCGCAGATACACGGTGGCATTGGCCTGCTCCGCCCGGAGTGCCCTGAGCTCCTCCATGCTGGAGACCGAATATGTGACGGCCAGATTGGGGTGGTTCTCGTTTTCGGACAACTGATTGTTATGTACAGATTCCTGCCCGGCGTCCGGCTCCATAGAGGATGTGGAATTGTTCTCCTCCGGTTGGGGGCTGCCGCAGGATGTCAGCAGGAGCGCGGCAATGCCCAGCAGTGCCAGCGGCTTGAATAAACGCAGTTTTTTCATCACTCAATCCTCCAATTCAATGTAATGCGGCAATGACTGATACGCGGATATGGTTTTGTTCATTTCAATCTGGATGCCGGAAACCTTGCCCTGATAGTTGGAATAAAAGGAATTGTTTTTCTGCGTCAGGCAGTCTCCCAGAATCAGATGGAGATCGTTCCATCGGAAGCACTGCCCCATATCAAAGCCCTTGGTGTCGATGATAATGCCAAGCGAGCCTGCGCTTTCACTGTCCCGCACGCTCTGCAGCGCCAGCTTCTGCTCAAAATACTCGGTGGCAACCGTTTTTTCGGACTGCGCGCCCATAGCCTCCAGCAAAAGAGCCGTCATTTTCACATCGGGGCAGCCGGCAGGCACCGTTACCAGAGTGGCTCCCCACATACCGATGAGGTGATAATAGGACTCCTGCCCGGCCGTATACTTGGGCACCGGGAGAATGCCGAACTCAAAGCTGGCCTCCCTCAGCTCGGGCAAATGCAGCAGACCGTCCGAATAGAACAGCACCCGGCCGCCGATAAAGCCGTCGATGACAAACTCGATCGGTGAGGATTCCCAGCCCGGAACGTTGGCATAATCGTTGCAGTTGAAAAAGGCCTCTCGGTCGGTCAGCAGCTCAAACAGATCGGTAAACACGGTGTTATTCTGCTCGCTGTAGATCGTCAGCTCGGGATCTCCGTTCTGATTGGTCGTCACGGTGCGGCAGCCGCTGCCATAAAAGAAGCAATAGAGGTTGTCATTCTGTCCACCCGCTCCGAAGCGGTCCCCTACAGACGGTCCGGCCACATCGTCTGCATCGCTGTATACCTCCCGAATGATGGAGTAAAATTCCTCATAGGTCCAGTTCCCCTCCTCCACCATGCGATACAGCTCGTCGGGAGTGGTGTAATCCTGCGCCATCATCTTATTGAATACCAGACACGGAAGCGTATCGTAAAGCTGTACCGAAATATCCCCCACACCGAAATAATACCGGTTGGCAATGGTGAGGCTGCTCATGGCCTCAGCATCCCACCAGGAAGAGGCAAGATCGATGTACGGAAGCTCGCTCAGATCATAGAAAATACCGCTGGCCGCCAAGCGAATGGCATCGGTCACGCCACAGTAGGCTACGTGAAAAGCATCCTCTGCCGCCGCGCCGCCGTTGAAAAAGTTGTTATAGATAGCGGTGTACATCTCCCCTTCGTTGACGCTGCCTCCATACTGACGCTGCACGATGGAAACGTCATAGGTATCCTGAATATAGCTGTTTCGCCGGACAATTGCCGCGTTCATGGAATCCCCCTGCAGGTCGGTTTCGAGCAAATCCCAGGTTTCAAAGTCCCCGCACTCGGAATTCCGTGTCAGAAACACCACCTCGCTGCCGTCAAAATCCATAATCGGAATATCCGGCACATCACCGGTTCCGGGATCGCCTCCGGCGGTCGTGACGTCAGACGGCTGGGTTGCATCCGGCGGCGGGCTGATTTCCTTGTCACCGCAGGCTGACAGCAGCAGCGTCAGCGCCAGAAGAGACAGGAATACCGACGTAAGAATGGATCGTTTCATCATATTCTGCTCCTTTCTCCCGAGCCGGTTCTTCTCCGGCTTCCGGTATGCTTTAATGATAGCACCGTTCATTCGCAAATACAATACCCGAATGCGGCATTATACTTACCCCAATCTGCTTTTTATTGATTTCAAACAAAAACAGGATGTCATTTCTCGATTATTTGTGTTTTTATCATCTGTTTCCTTTGTTTTCGACAAATTGCCCATTCTTCCGCACCTCCATATTTTTCGTAAATTTTGGATATTTTACGCATTTTCTGTCTTGCAATCCCATATTTTTTTGATATAATATTTTCAGAGGGAATGTTGTTTCTCATGGCAGGAAGCATATTGTGTGCAAAAGGAAGTGCAAAATCCCCGCACGGCCATAACCACAGGAGATCACGCACCGCCTCGCTTCCCTCAAATGGCAGCAAATACACAGGAGGAGTGTCAGATGAAACCACCGTCTTTGAACGGAATCCGGTCCAGATATGAAAAACAATTCATCGGCAAACCGGACCGAATCGGGAACTACCTGATCCACCAGATTGGCGAACAGGATTGTGAGCCGGGCTATCGCTGTGATCCACACGTACAGTGGTGCTATGAAATTTCCTACGTGATTTCCGGAGAAGGAATGACCTCGATTGACGGGAAGGAATATGAGGTGCATGAGGGAGATTTGTTTATCACCCCGGTCGGCGTACAGCACGAGGTATTTTCCAATCACCATTTCCGGTATATGTTCATCGGCTTCAGCATTTGCAACGGTGCCCTGAACGACGATACCCGGCTGATCGATTCCTTTTACCAGGCCCCCCTGTCAATATTATGAAGGGAGATCATGAGATCATGCTGCTTTTCAGCCGATGTCTGAACGAATATTACAATGCTTCGCTCTGCCACAGCCTGATGATAGAGTGCTGCCTCAATGAGTTAGCGGTGTCTGTCATGCGCATCTATCTTTCGCAGTCCCGCAAAAACTACCGCAACGAGATTGCCGACGGCTCCGGCGGGATTTCGATGTATGCGGTCATGCTCTACATCGACAGCTCGATCCGGACCATTCAGAGCATCGGAGAAATTGTGCAGAAATTCAATTACAGCGCATCCTATCTGTCGCACTGCTTCAAGCAGCAAATGGGAATCACACTGCAGCAATACATCTGCCGCAAGAAAATTGAGGAAAGCATCCGAATGATGGAAGAAAGCGGGCAGACCATCACCGATGTGGCATATCAAATCGGCTTTGCCAATCCACAGGCATACACCCGCGCCTTCAAGCGAGTGGTCGGCGTTCCGCCAAAGGAATATTTTTCACAAAAAAAGTTGGTTCATCCTTAAGGCAACACCGCGCAATTCACGGCGGCTTTCCGCAGGAAAGCCTTTCGCCATTGATGATACAACTTTTTGCATCTTTCCGCCGGCAGGCTGGGGGCATGCACAAATCTCCTACAAGCGCAGCTTGTTGCAATCAGATTCACTATTGCCAGCGTCGTTTTGGCTTGCCCCACGAAAAATCTGACATGCAGAGAGCCGCAAGCGGCGCACAATCAGAATTGTGCGGTGTTGCCTTAACCGACGCGATCCGATATCGAGCATCCCGTTTTCTTACGCTATTACAAAATGGGAGCTTCGATATCGGATCATCCGTTGCTGAAAGCGCCTTTTTTTAACCGTGAGAGGCCGCTGCGGTCAATATATGAGTGGAATCGACATTCATTCCGAGCGGTACAGCCATCCGGCATCAGCCGATCGGAAAACATTTTGAAAGGCAGACAAGAAAAAATGCAAAAAGCTCTTGACAAAGCCGGTAAAAATGTGTATAATATAAGAAATCTGCGAGAGAATGCAACCGGCATCTCGCAGGAGTATTTGGAGAAGTACTCAAGAGGCCGAAGAGGCGCCCCTGCTAAGGGTGTAGGCCGGCTATACCGGCGCGAGAGTTCAAATCTCTCCTTCTCCGCCAGCGGCAAGCTGCCGCTCCCAACAGTCGGGGAATGTACGGCAAAATACCATGCTTCATTCCCCGATGTTTGAGTGGACAGCGAAAACAAGCCTCAAGCACAAGTAAAAAGCCCTTATTTCACCGTCATTTCGGGAGAAATAAGGGCTTTTTCCATGCCAATTATGCCTGTCAAATCTTGTTTTTGCTCATTTTGTTACTGAAATTTGTTACTATTTTTCCGTTTTGCGCATTACCGTTGCCGGTGTTTTGTTCCGCCACCGATACAACCGCCCTGCGGCGCTACGGCTTCGTCAGGCCTTCCCTGCGCTTGTATCTTCTGACACGGTTGATGTGCCTTTCAAAATCTCCGTTTGCTATCAGCTCCGCCAAAACAAACTGGATAAAGGTTGGGACCGTACAGGAGTAAAAGCCAAGCTTCTCTTCAAACACCGGAACCAGCCGCTTGGGCAGCACCATATATCCCACGCGCAAGGCGGGGGATATGGTTTTTGAAAAGGTATTCATATAAATCACATTTTCATCCCCCGCGCTTCCGAACAGGGTTTCCTCCGGCTTTCTGGATACCGAAAATTCCGATTCGAAATCATCCTCCACGATAAAACGGCCGTCCCTGCCTGCCCAGCGCAGGTATTCGTGACGTTTGGAGGCCGATGCGGTGATACCGCTGGGGAAGCTGCGGTAGGGCGTGATATGGAGGACGTCCGCTCCCGACGTCCAGAGCGCGCCGCTCTCGATGCCGTCCTGACCGAGCCGAAGCATCTCATATCTGACATCGGACGCGCGGTATACCTGCTCGATCTTCTTATATGACGGCGACTCAATTGCATACATCCGTTCTCTGCCGAGCAGCTCGACGATAAGCGTGTACAGATACTCCGAGCCCGAACCGATGACGATTTGCCGGGTGTCGGCGACAATCCCCCGGCTTCTCGCAAGATACTGCCCGATCGACCGGCGAAGCTCGGTACACCCGGGATTCGGCGACCTTTGCAGGATCGCCTCCCCCAGATTGCTCATGACATTGCGCATGGTTCTGGTCAGCACCGAAATGGGAAACGGCGGCGTGTCATCCGGACGACAGACCGGATCAACCATGCGCGGGGCCTCTGCTTCGGAGCAGGCGGCAAACCCGTCGTCAGCGCGGAAGCTCACAAAAAATCCGCTGCGTTCTCTGGCCTCAACATAGCCCTCGTCGCAAAGCAGCGCATATGCATGCTCCACGGTGACGGTACTGACGCCGACTTCATCCGCGATCATTCTTTTGGAAGGCATTCTGGTGTGATACGGGTAGCTTCCGGCGACAATATCATCCCAGAGCTGTCTGTACAATTGAATATAGGCCGGAACGGGGCCATGCTTATGAACGCAGTATTTCATCTGGTAATATAAAATTCTCCGATTCTGATTATTTTCATATGCCAAAAAATATTATATACTGTTTTTATCGGAAAATCAAGGAGGATTTTGAAAAATGGCAGAGAACAGATATGAATTGAATAAAAATCTGGCACAGATGCTGAAGGGTGGTGTGATTATGGATGTGACCTCCCCCGAGCAGGCAGAAATTGCGGAAGCGGCCGGGGCCTGTGCCGTAATGGCGCTGGAAAAAATCCCTGCGGACATCCGCGCCGCAGGCGGCGTTGCCCGGATGAGCGACCCCAAAATGATCCGGGAAATTCAGCAGGCGGTTTCGATTCCGGTCATGGCAAAGTGCCGCATCGGTCATTTTGCCGAGGCACAGATCCTGCAGGCGATTGAAATCGATTTCATTGACGAATCCGAGGTGCTCTCTCCGGCAGACGACAAATACCACATCGACAAAACCGGATTTCTCGTTCCGTTTGTCTGTGGAGCGAGGGACCTCGGAGAGGCGCTCCGCCGGATCAGCGAAGGTGCGTCCATGATCCGCACCAAGGGCGAGCCGGGCACGGGCGACGTCGTTCAGGCGGTCAGGCACATGAGAGCGATGCAGGCCGAAATCCGCCGCATCGGTTCCATGGCGGAGGATGAGCTGTTTGACACGGCCAGGCAATTGCAGGTTCCGGTTGCGTTGGTGCGGTATGTACACGAGCACAAAAAACTGCCCGTGGTGAACTTTGCCGCAGGCGGTGTAGCAACCCCCGCGGACGCGGCGCTGATGATGCAGCTCGGCGCCGAGGGCGTGTTCGTCGGCTCCGGCATCTTCAAATCGGGCAACCCCGCAAAGAGAGCCGCCGCGATTGTGAAGGCGGTGACCAATTTCAATGACGCAAAGCTCCTGGCAGAGCTCTCCGAGGATCTCGGCGAAGCGATGGTCGGAATCAACGAGCAGGAAATCGAGCTGCTCATGGCGGAAAGAGGAAAATCATGAACATTGCGGTGCTCGCATTACAGGGGGCTTTCATCGAGCATGAGCGGATGCTGTCCGCGCTGGGCGTCACCGCCACAGAGCTGCGCCGGAAAAGCGATCTGAAAACGCCCTTTGACGGATTGATCATTCCCGGCGGGGAAAGCACGGTACAAGGAAAGCTCCTGCGTGAGCTGGAGCTGCTTGACCCCATCCGGCGCCGGATTGAAAACGGACTCCCCGTGTTCGGCACCTGCGCGGGCCTGCTGCTGCTTGCAAAAGCCATCCGGAACGACAACCGCAGCTATCTCGCAACGATGGATATTGTCGCGGTGCGAAATGCCTACGGCCGTCAGCTCGGGAGTTTTTATCACGAAGGCAGCTTCAGGGGGCTCGGAAGGCTGCCGATGACCTTTATCCGCGCGCCTTACATCGATTCGGTATCGGACGGTGTGGAGATTCTTGCGGAATGCGGCGGAAAGATTGTTGCGGCCAGACAGGGGAACCAGCTTGTCACCGCCTTCCATCCCGAGCTGAACCGCGATCTGTCGGTGCATGCATATTTTGCGGATATGGTCCGGGCACATCAGGCAGTCCGGTGCTGAAGAGCATCCGCCCCTGCGGCAGAGCCCCTTCTCTTCCCTCCGAAAAATCCCCGGATCGAGGGCGCGGAGCCCTCTCTCGCAAGGCGGCAAGCCCCCGCGACTTTTCCGCAAGCGGAACAGTTCGTCCTTGACAATCCTCAAAAACCTTTAATAACATGGAGAAAGCACAGAGCAGGCGGCTGTCCCCCCTCCCGGGAAGGACAGCCGCCTTTCCTGTGCCTGCCGTACAGAATGCCGCAGCCAACAAAATCCGCGGCACAGCCTTTATTTGACCTTGGTCAGATGCCAGATATTCCGGGCATACTCCTCAATCGAGCGGTCAGCAGCAAACTGCCCGGCAGCCGCAATGTTGAGCAGCGACATGCGGTTCCAGTGCGCCTTGTCCTGATATGCCTGAATCATGCGTTCATGCGTCAGGCGGTAGGATTCAAAATCCGCCATACACATATATGGGTCGGCGATGCCGTGGCCATTGAGCAAATAGGAGGCAATATCCGCAAAGGACTCGCCCGCAAAGCCGGTGGACAGGTAATTGACGATGCGCGCCAACCGCTCATTGGAGGTGTAATACTGCGTGGAGCGATAGCCCGAGAGCCAGAGCTGCTCCACCTCCTGTGCGCACAGGCCGAAAATGAACATATTTTCACTGCCCGCCGCCTCCTGCATTTCCACATTGGCGCCATCCAGCGTGCCGATGGTCAGCGCGCCGTTGAGCATCAACTTCATGCACCCGGTTCCGCTGGCCTCCTTGCCTGCAAGAGAAATCTGCTCGCTGATTTCCGCCGACGGAATCAGGGCCTCGGCCATGCTCACATTGTAATCCTCCAGGAACACCACATTCAGCTTTTCCCGGATGCGGGGATGCTGGCCGATGTCCTTGCTGAGCATACACAGCAGCTTGATGATGCGCTTGGCCATATCGTAGCCCGGCGCGGCCTTGGCGCCGAACAGAAACGTCTGCGGCTGCATATCCAAATCCGGCCGATCCTTCAGATCGAGATACAGCCCGATGATGTGCATGGCGTTGAGAAGCTGGCGCTTATACTCGTGCATCCGTTTGATCTGCACGTCGAACACCGAATGGGTATCCAGCTTTTGCCCCGTGCGCCGGAAAAGCAGATCGGCAAAAGCCACCTTGTTCCCGTGCTTGATGGCGCGCAGGCGCGAGAGCACCGAGGCATCGTCGGCAAACTTTGCCAGCTCGCTCAGCTCCTGCGGGTTGTGGCGGTAGCCCTCTCCGATACAGTCGGCCACCAGCTCGGCCAGCCTCGGGTTGGCATAGCACAGCCAGCGCCGGTGCGCCACGCCGTTGGTCACATTGCAGAAGCGGTCGGGATACATTTTATAAAAATCCCGGAAGGTGGATTCCCGCAAAATGCCCGAGTGCAGCTTTGACACGCCGTTGACCGAATGCGAGCCGATGACCGAAAGGTTCGCCATGCGCACCTGATTGTAGCCCACCACGCTCATTTTGGAGATGCGCCCCCAGTTGCCCGGGAACACCGACCATGCCTCCCGGCAGAAGCGCTCGTTGATCTCCTTGACAATCATATAAATGCGGGGCAGGCGGAGCTTGAACAGATCCTCGTTCCAGGTCTCCAGCGCTTCGGGCATCACCGTGTGGTTGGTGTAGGAAACCGTTTCGGTGACAATCTGCCACGCACGCTCCCATGACAGAAAGTGCTCGTCGATCAGAATGCGCATCAGCTCGGGAATGCAGAGCGCCGGATGTGTGTCGTTGATGTGGATTGCAACCTTTTCGGAAAGGTTCTCCAGCGTTCCGTAGAGCGCGAGGTGGTCGCGCAGAATGCTCTGCACAGAGGCTGACACCAGAAAATACTGCTGGGTCAGGCGGAGCAGCTTGCCCTCGGTGTGGTTATCGGAGGGGTAGAGCACCTTGGTGATGATCTCGGCGTTGTTGCTCTCCTCCAGCGCTTGGGCATACTGCCCCTGGGTGAACAGCCCCATGTTGAAATTCTGAATATTGCGCGCCCGCCACAGGCGAAGCTGGCTGACCGCCGTGCTGTCGGCGCCCGAAATCATCATGTCATAGGGCACGGCCTCATACTCCTCACCGCCCTCATAGGTGATTTCGCAATGTCCGTCCTTCCAGTTCTCATTGACTCTGCCTCCGAAATGCACCTTGTAAATGCGGTCGGTGCGCGGAATGAGCCAGACCTCGCCGCCGGGCAGCCAAACATCCGGCAGCTCCACCTGCATGCCGTCCACAATCATCTGCTTGAACAGGCCGTATTCATAGCAAAGCGAAAAGCCCGTGGCGGGATAATCGAGCGAGGAGAGCGAATCCAGGAAGCAGGCGGCCAAGCGCCCCAGTCCTCCGTTTCCCAGCCCGGCGTCCGGCTCGCACTCGTACAGATCCTCCAGCGAAAAGCCCATGCCGCGCAGCGCTGCGGCGTAGGCGCTGTCCAGACCGAGGTTGCACAGATTGGTTTTCAGGGATCGCCCGAGCAGAAACTCCATGCACATGTAGTAAACCCGCTTGGCTCCCGCGGCGTTGATCTTCTTTTTGTATGCCGACCGTTTATCGCTGAGCAGATTGCGCACGGTAATGGCGGTTGCCTTGTACATCTGCTCACGCGAGGCCTCTGCTGCCGTGCAGCCGAAATGCCGCTGCAGCACGCCCTCGATCTGCTGTCTGACCTCGGTACTGTTTGGATTGTAATTCATCTTGTGTTCTTTGCCCCCGCCGGGCGGGGGCAGCCTTTCTTTGAAATTGAGGCAGCACCGCACAATCGGAATGCCGCGGTGCTGCGATGCTGCTTCCGTACTGCTTCAGAAGGACAGCTCCTGATAAAGCGCCCGATACCTCCCGGCCGACATGCTCCAGGAGAAATCGGTCTGCATGATGCGCCTGACCAGCCTCTGCCGCAGAGCGGGATCCCGCCACAGGGCAATGGCCGCCTCGGTGCGCTCCCGCAGCTCGGTAAAGGAATAATTGGCAAAGGTAAAGCCATTGCCGTGCATCTGCTCCCCGTCCATCCAGAAGGGCTTGATGGAATCGTACAGCCCGCCGGTCTCCCGCACGACCGGAATCGCGCCGTAGCGGGAGGCAATCATCTGGGAGAGTCCGCACGGCTCGGAGCGGGAGGGCATCAGGAAAATATCCGCCGCCGCATAAATGCGCTTGGAGAGCGCGCGGTCGTAGGTCAGCATGGCCCGCACCCGGTCGGGGTACCGGCGCTCCAGCTCGGCGAAAAAGCGCTCGTACCGCTCCTCTCCCCGCCCCAGTACCACGAGCTGCGCGTCCTGCCCGGTCACGATGTCGCCGATACACTCGGCAATCAGATCCAGCCCCTTGTGCGAGGCCAGACGCGAGACAACGGCCAGCAGCGGCGCCTCCTCCCGCTCGGGCAGCCCGACCGCCCGGCGCAGCGCCGCCCGGTTTTCGGATTTCCCCTCGGGATGATCCCAAGAATACGGGGCTGCCAATTCTTCGGAATTGGCGGGGTTGTAATAATCGTAATCGATGCCGTTGAGAATGCCCCGGAGCTTGCCCGCATTGCGCTCCAGCGCGCTGCGCAGGCCGTGGGAATACTCGTCGGTGAGCAGCTCCTGCGCATAGCGGGGGCTGACGGTTGTCACCCGGTCGGCGCACTCGATGGCAGCCTTCATCAAATTGATACACCCGTTGTATTCCATCAGGCTGTGCTCGTTTTCCCCGAGCGCGAACACGTCGCCCAGAATGGCAAAATCGTACTGCCCCTGATACTCGATGTTGTGAATCGTAAACACCGTGCGGATGTTCCCATAGCCCGGACAGCCGCGCCAGAGGCAGTTGAGATAGACCACCGAGAGGGCAGCCTGCCAGTCATGCGCGTGCAGAATGTCGGGGTAGTAGTCCACCAGCCGCATCAGCTCCATAACCGCCATGCAGAAAAAGGCATAGCGCTCCCCGTCGTCATACTGCCCGTACAGGGCGGGACGGCGGAAATAATACTCATTGTCGATGAAATAATAAGTGACCCCATCCTTTTGCAGGCTGAGGATGCCGCAGTACTGCCGCCGCCAGGACAGCCGGACCGTGGAAACCGCCTCCTGCTTCATCTGCCTCCGCCATTCCTCCGGGATGCTGCTGTAGAGCGGCATCACCACACGCACCTCCGCACCGTCCTGTGCGAGCGCCGCCGGCAGTGAGCCGAGCACGTCGCCGAGTCCCCCCGTGGCGGCAAAGGGCAGCACCTCCGAGCCGACAAACAGAATTTTCGGCCCGACCGGCGCTTTTGTATCCGGCACGGCCGCTTTTTCGGCCGGCTTTCCGGGATTCCCCGCCGTTTTTTTGGAATTCGGCGCGGCCGTGTTCTTCGCAGGCTTTGCAGCCGGTCGTCCGGCGGTCTGCCTGGCAGCCTTCCCTGCCTCCGGCACGGCCGTTTTGCTTGTATCCTTGTTCAGCTTCATACCATCAATCCTTTTCCGATGAAGAACGGCATACTCTCATGCCCCGAGAGGGTTCTTCCGTCCTTGATTACCACATTTTTATCGGTGATGACGCAGCCCAGCTGCACATCGCTGCCCACAAAGGTGTCCTGCAGCAGAATGCAGTTGCGCACCACGCTCCCGCGGCCGATCCGCACACCGCGGAACAGGATGGAATTTTCCACCTGCCCCTCGATCATACAGCCGTCGGCCACAAGGCTGTTTTTCACCACCGCGTCCTCGGCGTACTTTGTGGGCGGGCTGTTGCGGATTTTGGTGTAGATCTGCCGGTCGGCAATCTGGAACAGCCCTGCCCTGGCCTCCGGCGTAAGCAGCTCCATCGAGCACGCGAAATAGGACGGAAGCGAATCGATGTGCGCGTACCAGCCGGTGTAGCGGTAGGCGCGGATGCGCTGTCTGCCGAGGTTCCGGCCGATGACGTCCCCCGAAAAGCTGGTGTATCCGTGGGAGAGTGACTCCGAGATGATGGCGAGCAGATCACTTCTGCGCACCACCATGACGTTGGTGCTGACCTCACACGCCCCTCTCTGGGAACGGACGCGGGTGATCTCCTCAATGTCGCCGTCCTCACCGACGCGGACCACGTCCACGGGGCTGTCAAAGCCGTGCGCCACAGAGCCAAGCTGCTTGGTCACCACGGTCAGGAAGGCGCCGGAACGGATATGCTCCTCGATGACCTGCCGCAGATCGATATTGAGAATCACGTCGCAGTCCGAGAGCACCAGATAATCCGCCTGGCAGCGGTGCACAAAGTTCTCCGCCCCGATGAGCGCCTCGAGCCGGCTGGAATAGAGTCGGCCGGCTACCGTGTTCTCATATGCCGCCACATACGGGGGCAGCAGCTTGATGCCGCCCGAACGGCGGGCAAGGTCCCAGTCCTTGCCGGTGCCGATGTGGTCCATCAGCGACTGGTAATTGTTGTGGGTGATGATGCCCACCGTTGTGATATCCGAGTTGACCATATTGGAAAGAGGAAAATCGATCAGCCGATAGCGGCAGCCGAAGGGAATGCTGGCCATCGTGCGGATGCGGGTCAGCTCCGGGATGCTCTGGTCGTGAATATTGGAAAAAATCAAACCGGCTACATTCATGTGTTGCTCCCTCCTCTGCCGTCAGCCGTATATCATGGCCCCGGCCGCCACCGTCTCGCCGACCGGAATCCGGTAATTTGCTCCCACCACCGCGATGCCGGAGGCGGTTCCGCGCGCTTCACCAACCGTGGCGCCCGCTCCGACCGTCACGCCGGAATCGAGAATGGAATAGCGCACCGAGGCGCCGCTCTCCACCGTCACGTCGCTCATCAGAACGCTGTCCTCCACCACGGCCCCCGGCATTACGCGCACATTGCTGCCGAGCACGCTGTTGCGCACGCTGCCGTACAGCTCGCAGCCCGCCGTGACCGAGCAGTTGCTCACCGCCGCGTCCTTTCCCACAAACTGCGGGGGCGCCGACTCATGGCGGCTGTAAATGCGCCAGCTCTCATCCGACAGCACCAGCGCCGGGTGCTCCCCCAACAGATCCATATTCGCCTCCCAGAGCGAATCGATGGTGCCAACATCCTTCCAGTATCCGTGGAACGGATAGGCCAGCATCGTCTCTCCCCCGGCAAGCATGGCGGGAATCACATTCTTGCCGAAATCGTTGGAGGAGGCGGGGTCCTGACTGTCGGCACGCAGATAGCGCTCCAGCTTATCCCGGTTGAAGATATAAATTCCCATCGACGCCTTGGTGGAATCCGGCTGCTTGGGCTTTTCGGTAAACCGGTAAATGGTGCCGTCCTCCCGCGTGCTCATAATACCGAACCGGCTCGCCTCCTCCAGCGGAACCTCAATCACCGCAATCGTACAGTCGGCCCCCCGCTGCTTGTGGTATGCGAGCATTTCGGCATAGTCCATTTTATAGATGTGATCGCCCGAGAGCACCAGCACATATTCGGCCCCGTAGCGGTCAATGAAGTTCATATTCTGCCAGATGGCATTGGCGGTGCCCCGGTACCAGTCGGCGCCGTCCTTGCCCTGATAGGGCGGCAGAATCTTGACGCCGCCGAAGGTGCGGTCAAGATCCCATGGCAAGCCGTTGCCGATATAATCGTTGAGCAGCAGCGGCTGATACTGCGTGAGCACGCCAACCGTATCCAACCCCGAATTGATGCAGTTGGAGAGGGTAAAGTCGATGATGCGGTACTTCCCGCCGAATGAAACAGACGGCTTTGCGGTCTTTTGCGTCAATGCATACAGCCTGCTGCCCTGCCCACCGGCCAGCAGCATGGCGACGCATTCTTTTTTCTTGATCATGGCATCAAAAACCTCCGATGAAATATTGGAATGCAGAGGAAACTATGAATTGCCCCTTTGCGGAGCGAAAATCGACAAAAGCAACATTAACCAGAACGGCTTCCGGCAGCCCGTCTGCGCTTGCTGACGGAGCCGGGAGAAGCATCAGCGCGGCACGTCCTCCGCCTTCGGCCTGCGGCCGGGCGCCCGGCGGACACAGCGGAAGACGGCTGCCCCAAGCGGGGGCACCGTGATGCGGATGGCGGTGCCGTAGCCCCGGAGCAGACAGGGCTCGGTCTTCCGGGTACCGGAATTCACCGCTCCGCTGCCGCCGAACTCCTCCGCATCCGAGTTGAACACCTCCTCATAGGTACCCTCAAACGGAACCGCGAGCAGAAAGGATTCCCTGCGCACCGGCAGAAAGTTCAGCAGCACAATCAGCTCGCTTCCCTTCGCATCCTTGCGGCGGTAGGAGAGAATGCTCTGCCCGCGGTTGTCCGCATCGATCCATTCAAACCCGTCAATCCATGCGTCGTCCTTCTCCCACAGCGCCGGATGCTCGAGATAAAAGCGGTTGAGCTTTGCCACATAATACTGGAATTTGGCGTGCATCTCATAGTCCAGCAGAAACCACTCGACCTGCCCGGCATAGTCCCATTCCCGGAACTGCCCGATCTCGCTGCTCATAAACAGCAGCTTTTTGCCGGGATGGGTCATCTGATAGGCCAGAAACACCCGCGCTCCCGCAAACTTCTGCTCGTAGGCCCCGGGCATACGATCCAGAAAGGACCGCTTGCCGTGCACCACCTCGTCGTGCGAGATCGGCAGCACATAGCGCTCGGAAAAGGCATAAGCGATCGAAAAGGTCATGCGGTTGTGATGATCCCTGCGCCAGAGCGGATCCTCCGCGGCATAGGCCAGCGTGTCGTTCATCCAGCCCATGTTCCATTTGAGCGTAAAACCGAGCCCCTCGTTCTCAAAGCCGGTCACATTCGACCATGCGGTGGATTCCTCGGCAATGGTCATCACATCCGGGAATTTTTCGGCCATGCAGCCGTTGAGCTTGCGGAAAAAGGCAATGGCCTCCAGGCAGCGGTTGTCGCCGTACACATTGGGCACCCAATCCCCCGGCGCCCGGTCGTAATCGAGATAGAGCATGGAGGCCACCGCATCCACCCGCAGGCCGTCGATGTGGTACTTTTCGGCCCAGAATACGGCGTTTGAAATGAGAAAGCTCTGCACCTCCTCCCGCCCCACGTCAAAGCGGCGGGTGCCCCAGCTGCGGTGCTCCATGCGGTCGGCGCCCTGATATTCATACAGGGGCTGCCCGTCAAACTCATACAGTCCGTGCGCATCCTTTGGGAAATGCGCCGGCACCCAATCGAGAATCACACCGACACCTGCCTCGTGCATGGCGTCCACAAAGGCCATAAAATCCTTTGGCGAGCCGTAGCGGGCAGTGGGGGCATAGTAGCCGCAGACCTGATATCCCCAGGAGCCGTCATAGGGATATTCGCTCACCGGCATCAGCTCCACATGGGTATATCCCATCTGCTTGACGTAGGGAGCCAGCTCCCGCGCCAGCTCGGCGTAGCTCAGATAGCTGCCGTCGTCATGCCGCTTCCAGGAACCGAGGTGCAGCTCGTAGATATTGAGCGCCTGCCCCATCACCTGCTCCCGCGTATAGTGCCGGCGGCGGTAGCGGAGCCATCCGCCGTCCCGCCAGCCGTAGCCCTCCAGCTCGGTGAAAACAGACGCGGTCTCGGGCGGGCACTGCATCCGGAAGCCGTAGGGATCGGCCTTGTAAAACTCCCGGTCCCCGTTGCGCAGAAAATACTTATACAGCATCCCCTCCGGAATCAGCGTATTGTCCACGCTGGTTTCCCAAACGCCTCCCGGCGTCACACGCTCCATGGGATTTTCCGAAGGGTCCCATCCGTTGAAATCTCCGCACAGCGAGACCTCGTCGGCATTGGGCGCCCAGACCCGGAACACGGTTTCCGGACCGTCCCGGTGCGCCCCAAGGTAGTCAAACGCCTGCTCACTCGTGCCTTGGTGAAAATAATACGCCGCCAACTCATCCTGATGGTTTCGCAATCCCGGCATGTTGCTGCTCCCCTCCGCGGGTTTCCCGCCTTTTTCTTCATCTGTTTCCATGAATTTCTAAATTGATTATACCATATAACATAAAAATATAAAATACCATTCCGGCATTTTCGTAGAAACGCACATAAAAAACAGCAATATTCACGAATGCGCTCCTTGCAGATCATCACAAAGTCCCAACTCCTCCGGAAAACAGGAAAAAACCGGGTGGTGCGTCCGGAAATCTGAAAGGTGCGTTCATTTTCATTTGTACAAATTTTTCCTTCGATTTTGTGCATTATACTCAAATATTCTATGATATATTGAAAGTATAGCACAAATCAACCGCGTTGTCAATGTACACATTGACGGAATATTGCATGCTTTTGTTTCATTTTTCAGGTGGCCGTGCGCCACTGCCGTCGAAGTCCGGCTAATGCCGGCATTTTCCGGCGAACAACGCACTTTCTCCTGAAAAGCAGGCTGCGCCTCCTTTCCTATGATTTCCCATTTGTGATGGCTCTATACCCGTGTCTGTAGCAATTGTTCACAAACATTCCCCAAAAAACACCTTGACAGAAGGACAGGATTTTATTATAATAATTAGTAATATCCACAGAATGGGAAAAACGGAGGAACCGGAATTGATTGAAATCAGCAATCTCTCCTATGCTTACAAAGGCTGTCCGGTGCTGGACCGGGTGTCGTTCAAGGTCAACAACGGCAGGCGATACGGAATTTACGGCGGCAGCGGCTCCGGGAAGAGCACACTGCTCGCCCTGATCTCGGGCGGGCTTCCGCCGCAGTCGGGCAGCATCCGCATCAACGGCTTTGATATGCGGCAGGAGCCGGTATCCGCCCGGAGATGCATCGGATATCTGCCGCAGGCAATCGGCTTTTACAAGGCCATGACACCGTATGAGCTGCTGGATTTTATCGCATCCGCGCGCGGCGTACAGGACAGTCGCCGGTTTCTCCACGTGCACGAAACCCTGGAGTTCACCGGAATGAACGAGCTGCGCAACCGCCCGATCTCCCGCCTGAGCAACGCCGAGCGGCGGCGGCTGGGCGTGGCGCAGGCCCTGATCGGAAATCCGGAGATTCTGCTGCTGGATTCCCCCACCGAAGGGCTTTCCACCACCGAAGCACGCGAGCTGCGCGGCCTGATCCGGGAAATTGCCGGGAGTGGGAAAACGGTTTTCCTTGCCTCCTCGGTTCCCTCGGAAATTCTGGAGCTGTGCGAGGACATTTTTTTATTGGAGGACGGCAGACTGAGCGCGCCGACGCCGGCAGCCGAGCTGCTGCAGGGCGTGAACCTTTTGCTTCGGGTGCAGGGGGACCGCACCGGCGTGCAGCAGGCTCTCGCCGCGACAGGCGACATTCTCTCTTGCAGACCGGTAGCGGAAAATCAAGACGAGCTGGTCTTCCGGCTGCGTGCCGGGCACACCGGCCTGTGCGACGCGATTGCGCAGGCACTGCGGGAAGCAGGCTTTGCAGTCTCCGAAATCAGTGAAGAAGAACCGGGAGAGGCCGAGCGGGCGCTGCGCAGATCCGCGGCCGGAATGGCGCGTTCCGCCTTCCCTGCCTGCAACAGAAAGGAGGATACCGAATGACTGCGATTTTCAAGCGTGAATTCCGCGATTATTTCACCGGCATGTTCGGCTGGATTTTTATTGCCGTGCTGGTGCTGGCCGGCGGAGTGCTCTCCACGGCAGTGAACATTCTGTCCGGATCCACCGATTTCTCTGCCATCTTTGCCACGCTGCCCGAGGTGCTGATTGTGCTGCTCCCTTTTCTTGCCTCCCAAACCTTTACCAAGGAACGCGCAGAGCAAAACGAGCTCTGGCTCCGCAGCCTGCCTGTCCGGCGTACCGGCCTGATTCTGGGCAAATATTTCGCCATGCTTCTGCTGTTTTTGCTCCCAACCGCTCTGCTCGCCGTGTTTCCTCCCCTGCTGGATAACCTCGGGAATATCTCCTACGGCAGTGCCTACTGCACCCTGGCCGGCTACGTGCTGATGGGAAGCGCGCTGCTGGCGATCTGCGCGTTTGCAGCCTCCTGTCTGCACAACCGGATTGTTTCGGTCATCGTAGGCATTCTGATCTGCGCCGTCATTTATTTTGCACCGGTGCTGGCAAGCCTGTTTGTGTGGCGCGCATGGATCGGGTACCTCGTCTGCGGGTTGATCTGCGCCGGAATCGGCGCCTGGCTGGTCATCCGCTACCGGCGGGTGCTGCCCGGCGTACTGGCCGCGGGCATTCCGCTGGTTCTGTTCACGCTGCTCTACTTCCTGCTCCCTGTTTTTTACAGCGATTTTCTGCCTGCTGTGCTCGATTTCTGCTCCCTGGTCAGCCTGCTCAATGGCTTTACAATCGGGCATTTTGATGTTCCGACCGGGGTGTACTACCTGAGTATCGCCGTGCTGTTTGTCTTTCTCACCGTTCAATTGCAAACAAAACCGGTTCGCAAGGAGGGAAAGGGCAAATGAAGCGGATTCTGAACATGATCAAAAGCCGGCGCTTTCTGAAATGTACCGCGCTGGTTCTGATTCTGGTGCTGATCAATGTCGCGGTTGGGTTTCTTCCCTTCCGGGCCAAATATCCGGACGTTTCGGGCAGCACCACCTACCGGCTTTCGGACGCCACCCGGCGCTACCTTTCCACCGTGGATGAGGACGTGGAGATCATCTACTATGCCACCGGCGGAACAGCCGGGGCCGACCGCGATCTTTACCCGTTCCTCCTGCAGTTTGCCGAAGCCAGCCCGCACATCCGGGTGACACTGGCTGACGCGGAAGAGGCGCAGGCTGCCGACCAAAGCATTGAGATCCGTTCGGACCGTCGGAGCCGGACGCTGCACGCCATCAATCTCTACTATTTTCTGAATACGATGACCGGCGAGGCGCTCTCATCCATCGAATATGCCGCCATTCTTCAGTTGATCTCCACCACTACCGACGAAAGCATTTCCGAATCTCTGCTCACGCTCTACAATTCCTCCACGCTCTCGGCTTACTTCTCGGGCGACGCCAATCTGACCGGCGCCATCCGCTATGTGCTGGCCGAGTATACGCCGATGGTGTGCGTTTACACGGCAGGGGGATCGGGCGATATGAACCAGCTTCTGCGCCAGCAGCTCGAGCAGGCAGGCTATACAGTGCAGGCGCTCTCCAATCTCAACACCGTTCCCGCCGATTGCGAAGCGCTCTATCTCTATGCGGCCGCGGATCTGACCGAAACCGAGGCCGAAACGCTCTCGTCTTATCTCGCCGGCGGAGGCGCTGTTCTGCTCACCACCAACTACCAGGCTCCGGATACCCCCAATCTTGCATCGGTGCTGCAGGTTTACGGGCTTTCCTCTCCAACCGAGGAGAGCGTGCTTTATGACGGCAATTATCAGATGTTTTACGCGGTGGAGGGCGATCACCCCATTCTCGACCGCTATGACGGAGAGTTTCTGGCAGCATACGCGCACAGCATTCAGACCACCGAAACCGACGGTGTGACGCATTCGGTGCTGCTGCGCACCTCAAGCAGCGCCTATAACGTGACAAACGAGGAGGACGCGGAGCCGGAGACCGGCAGCTTTTCGTTCTGCGTTGCGGCCGAATCCGGAAACACCCGGCTGGTGTGGCTTGCGATGCCGCTGGATGCGCTGGCCAACGGTCTTTCGGGCGGCGTGGATTTTGATTTTGCCGAGCAAACCATCCGCTGGATGGCCGATTCCGGAACCGAAGCCCTGAACATCCCGAGCACCTCCATCCCCTCCACGCTGCTGGAGGCCACCAACACCGTGCTGATTTTCTGGATTGTGACCTTCATCGTTCTGATTCCCGTCGGACTGGTTGCGATCGGAATCATCCGGCGCTACCTGCGCAGCAAGAGTTGAACAGACATTGCCGCCGAGGCAATCAGATTGTCGCAGCAGAGCTGCAAACGGCAGCATACGGAAAACCGCCTATGCCCTGAACACGGCCGATATTCATACCGCCTTCAGCATCATGTATACATATCAATATCAAAGGATACAGGAAAGGCAAATGAAACAGACAGCATATCGATTGTTCCTTCTTCTGCTGCTCGGCGCGCAGCTCCTGCCATTCGCCTCCTGCCTGCACACCCCGCAGGAAACGGATTTTTCGCTGACCGTCGCCGACCCGCAGATCACCGTTGCGGTCGGGGAGCCGGTCACATATCGGGCGGAGCTCCGCAGCCTCACGGGCAGACGCTATGCATTGGAGCACGCATGGCCCCTGATTTCGGTGCAGGTATACCCGGAGGGGGAGACGCGGGAAAAGATTTTCGGGTCAGCCGCCTTCACCACCGAGCTTCAACCCCACGAAACCATTGAGAAAACACTGAACACAGAGTTTCTCGAGCCGGGCAGCTATATTGTCTGGGCATCCTGTTGGTTTGAAGTCAACGGCACGGAATTTGATCTGGAGACTTCGGTTGCCGTGACCGTTACCGAAGCGCCCTCGCCTTGACCGGACACGCTCCCCCGGTAACACCGTGCGGGAGAGCCGCACCGGCTTCCGATGTGACGTGCATTCCGATCAATTCATATCAAAACGAGCAGGGGCTGCTGTCCAAAACGGGCAGCAGCCCCTGCTCTCTCTATCAGGTTTCAGATTGGCACGGATTTCATCCGTCTCCGATCAAAACAGCCTCAATAGTTCTCTGCGTGCACTTCAAAGTAGCTCTGGGGATGCGCGCAGGTCGGGCAGACGTCGGGCGCCTTGGTTCCCACCACAATGTGTCCGCAGTTGCGGCACTCCCAAACCTTGACCTCACTCTTTGCAAATACAGCGGCGGTCTCCACATTCTTCAGCAGTGCGCGGTATCTCTCCTCATGATGCTTTTCAATCGCCGCGACCAAGCGGAATTTGGCTGCCAGCTCCGGGAAGCCCTCCTCCTCGGCGGTTTTGGCAAAGCCCTCGTACATATCGGTCCACTCATAGTTCTCGCCGTCTGCGGCGGCTGCCAGATTCTCGGCAGTTGATCCGATGCCCTGGAGCTCCTTGAACCACATCTTGGCATGCTCCTTCTCGTTATCGGCAGTCTTGAGGAACAGCGCAGAAATCTGCTCAAAGCCCTCCTTTTTTGCCACCGACGCAAAGTAAGTATACTTGTTTCTGGCCTGTGATTCTCCCGCAAAGGCGGCCTGCAAATTCTGTTCGGTTTTGGTGCCTGCATACTTGTTGTTCATTGCTGTTTCCTCCTTGATTTCCTTCAGTTTATTTCCTCTTGCCCTGCATCTGGGGCAAACCGGTTCCTCTCCCTCGGCAACGGTGAACACCTCGCCGCAAACCAAGCACTGGTAGGTTTTCATGGCTGTCTCCTTTCATTGATCGTCACTTTCCTTATTATCATATCATGTTTGAAAAGGCTTGTCAAGTGTTTTTTCTCACATTTTCCCGAAAAACCGATTTTGACTTGGCGGATTCCCACGCGGTTCCCTGCTGCAAACAGAATCGGCAAAGGAGCAGGTGCGCCATGGCCGCAGCAGCACCGTTTTTGCGCCCCGCTCCACTGCCGTGAGCCGCCTGCTCTGCCGCTTCGGGTCAGGCCTCCGGACTGGGTGTGCGCAAAAATGCCTCCAGCCTCTCCTTTGGCACAAAACCGATCTGCTTCGCCACCGGAACGCCTGCGCGGAACAGGATGAGTGTGGGAATGCTGGCAATGCCGAACTGCGCGGCCAGCGCCCCCTCCTCGTCCACATTGACCTTGCCGACCGTGAGGCTGCCCTCATTCTCCTCTGCCAGCTCGGCAAGCACCGGCCCCAACATCCGGCAGGGTCCGCACCACGGCGCCCAGAAATCCAGCAGTACCGTCCCCTCTGCGCGCAGAACCTCCTGTTCAAAATTGCCTGCGGTAATTTTCTTTTCAGCCATCTTTCAATCCCCCTTTTCTTCCGGCCTGTCTTTGCTTCAGGCCTTGGATTTGTAATAGAGCATACAGTGGCAGTAGCCTTCAAAATCCGGGTCGGCAATCTGCTCCCGGAATTCCCGGCACATACACTTGTTATCTTCGGTGCGTTCCAGCCGGCAGGGGCAATAGCCTCCCGTCCGCTTCAGCCCGTCCTTCACCGTTCTGACGATTTCGGCATCCGGGTTCTGAATAATCTTCACGGAAATCACCTCCTCTGTGTCCCTATTATATCACACTCCGGAGCGGAAAAATGTGACGAGGTATCATTCTGACAAAATTTTTTTCAGCTCGGCCGGGCGCTCAATGCGGATCACACCCCGCCGCAGGCTGACCAGCCCGTCGGACGCAAAGCGCTTGAGCATGCGCGCCACCACCTCTCTGGCCGAGCTGACCTGCCGGGCAATCTCCTCATGCGTCAGGCGCAGCTCCCGGGAGCCGGTACGCTCGGCCTCGGAGAGCAGAAAGGAGGCCAGCCTGCGGTCAAAGCGGGCAAACAGAACCTGCTGGAGCGAGAACATGACCGCCGAAAAGCGGCGGGTGGCCAGCTCGTACATAAAGCACCGGACGTGAATATTCTCTCCGGTCAGCCGGGAAAAGGTGTGGGCCGGAAGAATCAGCAGCTCGGTCTCCTCCTCCGCCACCATGTTGGTTTCAAACGTGATCTGGCTCATCACACAGGAGGCCGTGAGCACACAGCAATCCCCTACGCCCAGGCGGTAAAGCGTCACCTCCCGCCCCTCGGGTGAGAGCAGATACACCCGTGTGCCCCCTCGCAGCACCTGAATCAACCCGAGACAGTTGGAGCCACACCCGACAATACTCCCCTTGGAGTAAAGCCGGGTATAGGTCATCTCCGCGACCTCTGCACGCTGCGAGGTAGAAAGCTGCCCCCAGAACGGCAGGCCCGAAAGAATATCGTCATTCAGCTTCACGGTTTTCTCCTTATCATCCGATCAGCGCCTGCAGCTCGTTCAGGCGGGCATTTTCGGCGGTGGAGTAGATGTAATTGAGGAAAAGCACCTGATCGGCTCCCACCTCTGAAACGAATTCGGGCAGGGTTTTGTCGACAGCCTTTTGGAAATACCGGTAATCCACCACGTAAACCGTCTCATATTGGTCGACGAGGAAGGGTACAAAAGCGTTGCCATAGGATTCCTTGACCACCACAATGCTCTTGCCGTTGGTGGATGAGGGATTCGGATTTTTGATGGTAATCAGCGGGTGGTCGCCGGCGATAAAGGTGTTGTACTTGGAGCCTGCCGCCTGATAGTAATTCGGATTGGTCTGAATAATCGGGAACTGTTCCGTCTCGTGATAGTTACTGCCGCTGCCGCCATTGTAAAGTGTAATCATTTTATTGGTGGAATGGGGGATCCACGCCTCCACATAGTCCGGGTTCTGCGCCAGTGCCGGCGGCTGGCCTGCCGAGGCATACAAGGTGCCGAGGAATCCGCTGAACTCCACCCGCTGCCAACTGTCCAGCGGGAGCGGCTCCTGCCCGGAAGCACGGCAAAATGCCTCGTAAGCATAATATGCGCCTCTGGCCGTCCAGTGATGGTCGGTGCGGAAATACAGATATTCGTCTTTGTGCTCCAGCAGTCCCGAAAGCACCTCCACCGTGTGAACCCGATCGTTCATTTTCCCGTACATGTAGGAAATGGCGTCCTCCACATTGGAGGCGCCGATGCTCTGCTGCTCCCGCTCGGTCAGGTTTACCGAATAAGAGAGCGGTACAATGATGTTGTAAACCTCTACCCCGTTCATCTTGTCGGCAGCAGAGTTAATGATAGAAGCATAGCGGTCGGAGGCGGTCTGGCTGAATTTGTAAATCTCAAACGCGCGGTCTCCCTTGATGAACACCGTATCAAAGCGCTCCACCGGCGTGTCGTCATCCTCATTTCCCGGGTTCAGAGGGTCGTTGCCTCCCGGATCGTCGGGATTGTTGTTTCCGGATGGCGGATTCTGCACGATTTGCATGGTGCGGATCCCGTAAAGATTTTTCAGAGCCTGATTGAGCGAAATAAAGGTCTCCCGCCCCGGGAAGGTATCGGAATACCATGTGGAAATCTGAGCAAAGTATTCCCCGCTCAAGAAGCTCTCCCATGTGAATTTCGGAAACTCGGTGAGCTGACGCTTTTCGGTTTCAGAGACCGACGGACGCAGGAAAAAGAGCAGGCCGACCACAAAAAACACAATCAGCATCGCGGCAAACACATAGATTTTGACCGCATCCTTGCGTGCCGAAGCATTCGTCTTGTTGGAATTGGCGCGGGGGTTGGCAGAAGCCGCGGCAGAACGGGAAGCACCTGTGCTTTCCGCCGGCGCGCCGGCCTGCCGTACGACCGTTCCCACACCTCCCCCAGATTCTTCTCCCTGCGACCCGCCGGGAGAGGCCGCGGAGCGGGCGCTGTCCCGTGGCTCCGTCGGATGAGCGGCGGTCATTCCGGCACGCCGGTCTGTGCGATCCCCAGCCATCCGGGTAACATGCGGCTCACCTGCGGCGGCATGTCCGGCTTCCTGCCGCACGCGGTAGGGCTCGGAACGCGTTTCCGCCGTCTGACCAATGTACGGCTCCGATGAGGACTCCCCCGACCGGGGTTTGTTTGGCATTTGATTCATGATGTACCTTTCCGGGACAGGAGAAGCATTCCTGTCCACATGTAATTTGGCTCCGGTTCACAGCATGAAAGCTGCTCCGAAGCCGGGATCCCGGAGGCAAACTCCGGCGGCGGATTGTCAGAACTGGAAGTAGAGGAAGGGGTTATAGGTATTTCCGATCAGCGACACAAAGGAAGCAAACAGCAATATGGCCGGAAAAGCGGCGTCCACGCCGTTGCCAAAGGCCGCCCACGCGGGGCTGGACTTTCCTGCCTCTGCCAGCTTGCGCCGCAGAAAGGGAACCACCGGTGTGCAGGCCAGAATCGCCACAATCAGGAAGAACAGATTGTTGAGCAGCATCAACTGGGCGTTCATATCCCAGAACACGTTGCCATTGGCGCAGAACAGCGAGCCGATTGCCGTACCGAATACGGAAAGGTCCTCAAAATAGAACAGCATCCATCCGAACCACACAATCACCAGCACGCCGACATGGCGCAGAATACGGCTCCAGAGCGGCGTCTTGTCGGTCAGCTTGGGCAAAAACAGCTTTTCGATGACAAGGAACACAAAATAGTAAAGTCCCCACAGCACATAGTTCCACGAGGCGCCGTGCCAAAGACCTGTCAGCGCCCAAACCGCCAACAGGTTCAGGATCTGCCGTCCAAGCCCCCGGCGGTTTCCGCCGAGCGGGATGTACACATAGTCCCGGAAAAAGGTGGAGAGGGAGATGTGCCACCGCCTCCAGAATTCGGTCACAGACCCCGAAATATAGGGATAGTTGAAGTTTTCACAGTAGTGCAGACCGCACATTCTCCCCATACCGATGGCCATGTCCGAGTAGGCCGAAAAATCGAGATAAATTTGCAGCATGTAGAAAAGTCCGCCCAGAAAAACCGTTCCGGAGGAGGCCTCTGCCAGCCCGTTCGCTGCCAGCGCAGTGGAAGCCAGCGAGCCGCAGTAATTGGCCAGCACTGCCTTTTTGGCCAGGCCGACCGCAAAGCGCGTCACACCGGAGGAGAGATCCTGCAGCGTGATGCTGCGCTGATCCAGCTCGGCGCACACATCGCTGTAGCGCACAATCGGCCCTGCCACGCACTGATGAAACAGCGATGCATACAGCAGCAGCCGCAGGTAGCTCGGCTGCGCCTCTGCCTCTCCGCGATAGACATCCGCCACATAAGAGAGCAACTGAAAGGTATAAAAGGAGATGCCGATGGGCAGAACAATTTCCGGGAGCACCGTGTCAAACCGGAAAATCCACCGGAAGGACTCGGCAAGAAAATTGGTATATTTGAAATACACAAATATCAGAATGCAGATCGCCACCGTCATGAACAGCGTCAGCCTGCGGTAGAAGGGACGCTGCAGCCACCCGATCACCCGTCCGCCCAGCCAACAGATAAAGGTGACGCCGCAGAGCAGCAGGAGCAGAACCGGTCCGCCCCATGCGTAAAACAACAGGGAAAAAATGAGCAGAACCGTGTTCTGCCCCTTTACGGTCTTGCGCGTGAGCACCAGCGCCATACAAAGCACAAAAAAGAAGAACACAAAAAACAAACTGGAAAAAACCATATCAATCTCCTTTCGGTGCCGTGAATGCAAGTAAAAAAGTGCGCCCGGGCTCCCGCCGTTTGTCATCCGTATCATTGTATCACAAACAGCGACAGAATGCAAGAGTACAAGCAAAAATTCGGTACCATCAGAAGTAAATTTTTTTCTTCCCTTCCGGCACCCGACAGAATATCCAAATTTACGGACAAATTTTGCGGAAATGATATGCAAAAAAGAACTTGACTTTTTTCGCTTCTGCGGTTATAATGAAAGGTATCCGCGGCCGCGGAAATAAACTTGATTGAAGAGTAAAAGCATGGGCGTAGGAGCCAGCCAGCTCCGCCAGTGCCGCCTGAACGGGGAGTTGTCAGACGGACGAACAGCGCAAGCGACGGTTCATGCTTTGCATCCCGCTTCATACGGCTGATTGCGGAAGTCGGTTCCGGCCAGAGGTTTGCCGGAATTGTCCTCCTGTTCTGCCATATGGGTGGAAAAGGAGGAATTTTTTATGAATCAAAAAAGCGAAAAACGGAAGAACAGCGTAGCCATTTTCGGCAGTATCCGGATCATGGCTTGCGCTTCCATATTCATTGCCCTGAGCATTGTGTTCGGTAAATACGTTCCATTGCTCAACATCGATGTGCTGCGCTTCAGCCTTGAAAACCTGCCGATCCTGATGGCCGGAATCGTATTTGGTCCGATTGTCGGCGGAGTGGTTGGAGGCGTGGCGGATCTCATCGGGTGTGTTCTGGTCGGATATACGATCAATCCGGTCGTAACAATCGGAAGCATCACGATCGGGGCATTGGCGGGGGTATGCTCTCATTTCCTGATCAAGCGCTTTTCCCTGCTTCAGGTAGCGCTGTCCGTGGGCGTGGCGCATCTGATCGGCTCGGTTGTCATCAAAAGCATCGGCTTGGCGGCGTTTTATTCCTGGCCTCTGTATCAGCTTATGCTGATCCGGCTGGCAAACTACGCGATTCTTGCAGCCTGCGAAACCACCATTATCTATATTCTGCTGAAGAACAAAAGCATCTCCTCGCAGTTTGACAGAATCAAAAGCGGAAAGGAACGGCGTGATTGATGACATACGCACAGGCATTGGATTATATCGATTCCTTCAAGAGCCAAGGCTCAAAGCCCGGCCTTGAACGGGTTGCCGAATTGCTCGCAAAGCTCGGCAATCCCCAAGAGCGGCTGCGCATCATACACGTGGCCGGCACCAACGGCAAGGGCTCCTTCTGCGCCATGCTGGAATCCGTATTGTCCCACGCCGGGTATCGGGTCGGGGCGTTCACCTCCCCTGTTCTGGAGCGCCTGAATGAGACCTTCCGGCGAAACGGCAGGGACATACCGGACGAAGATCTGGCCGGCGTGACCGAATCGATCCGGCCATATGTGCAGAGCATGACCGATCTGCCAACCGAGTTCGAGCTGTACACCGCAATGGCATTCGTCTGGTTTGCCCGTGAGAGATGCGATTATGTCATTCTGGAGTGCGGGATGGGCGGCAGACAGGACGCGACCAATGTCATCAACCGTTCGCTGCTCTCGGTCATCACCGGAATTTCGCTGGATCACACCCGGTTTCTTGGCAGTACAATTGAGGACATTGCCGCGGAAAAGGCCGGGATCCTGAAGGAAAACACCCCCTGCCTGTGGTGCGGCAATCAACGTGCGGCGGACGACGTCATCCGAAGCAAGGCAGAGCAAATGCACGCGGAGCTGTACCGTGTGGACCGCTCCACAATCCGCATCGGCAGCGCCGGGATTGACGGAACGCTGTTCGATTTCGGCGGGTACAGGAACCTCAAAATTTCCCTGCTCGGGTTATACCAGGTGCAGAACGCGGCAAATGTCATCTGCGCCGTTGAAATTCTGCGGAGGCTGGGTGCGGCGATCAGTGACCAAGCGCTGTACGCCGGGCTGGCAAGCGCGAAGTGGAAAGCAAGATTTGAGCTGATGAGCAGGAATCCGGTGGTCATCTATGACGGCGGACACAATCCGGAAGGGGTTGACAGCGCGGTGGAAAGCGTCAAAGCCTATTTCGGAGACGAAAAGCTCTGCGTTGTCACCGGAGTGATGGCCGACAAAAACTATGCGTATATTGCACGCAGCATCGCACAGATCGCCAGCCATGTATATTGTCTGACGCCCAATCAGTCGCGCTCGCTTGCAGCAGAGCAATACGCCGAAACCTTCCGCAGCCTCGGCACCGCGGCAGATGCATACCCGACAATCCCCGGTGCGGTGCATGCAGCCCTGAAGCAGTGCAAGGAACAATCAGCTCCGCTTTTGTGCATCGGCTCGCTCTACATGTATGCCGACGTCAAAAAAGCGCTCCGGGCAGATTCCGGCAGCCTTCACTGATCCCGTGATTCCTGCGGAGCATTTCGGTTTCCAAGGCCTGCCGCACGCATCGCGGCCGGAGCTGCCTGTGTATTTCCCTTCCCCCTGTTCAAATTTACTTACAATGAGGAAGAACTGAATCATGACACATCAAGAAGCCCTGCGCTATATTCACTCCCTGCGCCACAATCCGGGGCACCCAAACCTCGATCACATCCGTGCGCTGCTGTCCGCGATGGGCAACCCGCAAAACGCCTACCGCTGCATTCATGTGGCCGGTACCAACGGCAAAGGCAGCTTTTGCGCCATGGCGGACTCGATTCTGCGTGCGGCAGGCTACCGGACAGGGCTTTTTACATCTCCGTTCATCCGGGAATTTGAGGAGCGCATCCGCGTGGACGGTCAGCCGATCCCGCCGGAGGCGCTAGCCGAAATCACGGAGCTTGTCAGGGAACAGGCCGACCGCCTGCCCACTCCTCCGGGTGAATTCGAGCTGATCACCGCTGTCGGGTTTGAATATTTCCGGCGATGCAGGGTGAACCTTGTGGTGCTGGAGGTGGGGCTGGGCGGCCGACTGGACCCCACCAACGTCATCAAGGATCCCCTGCTCGCAGTTATCACCGGCATCGATTTCGACCATACCGAGCTGCTCGGCAACACCCTTCAGGCCATTGCGGCCGAAAAGGGAGGGATCATCAAGCCGGGGCACCCCGCGCTGTACGGTGGGAGCGACGACTCTGCCTGCGCCACCCTGACCGCCATTGCGGCAGGCCGCCGCTCCAGATTTTACACCGTGGACAGCAGCCGCCTGCGGGTCGGCAGCTATTCGCTGACCGGAACCGAGTTCGACTTTGGGGAATGGCACGCGCTGCATCTGCCTCTGCTGGGCACCTATCAGCCCGGAAACGCCGCAACCGTGCTCACGGCAATGGAAATTCTGAACCGGCAGGGCGATCTGCGCATCCCCGAACGGGCAATTCGGAAAGGACTTGCCACCGTGCGCTGGGAAGGCCGCTTTGAGCTGCTGCACGGCAGCGATCCGGTCATTGTTTTTGACGGTTCGCACAACCCGCAGGGCGTGGCCTTTGCCGTTCGGAGCGTGCGTGAATATTTCCCCGAGCAAAAGGTCAATATTCTGACAGGCGTCATGGCGGATAAGGACTATGACGGCATGATTGAGGCCATGCGGCCGATTGCCGCCTGCGCTTATACCGTCACACCCGAAAATCCGCGTGCGCTGCCCGCCGACGAATACGCCGCGCACTTTGAGGCGCACCGCATCCCTGCCCGTGCGTTTGACAGTCTTGCCGACTGCGTGCGCACCGCCATCGCCGACTCCCGCGCCGAGGGGCGGCCCCTGATCTGCCTCGGCTCGCTCTACCTCTACCGCTCACTGACCGACGCCATTGCGCAATGCCTGTAGGGCGCCGATCGGGACACATATCCCCAAGCCCGGCGCTGTAAAAGCTGCCGGCGGCGGGCTGCCTCCCAATCCCCCCCCCGGGCAGGAGCGCAGCTCTCGGTATGCCGCTCTGCGGAAGGCGCGTATACCGCTCACCCGATTCCGCCCTGCCCGTAGGCGGGCAAACGTGAGTTCGTAACCATCCTCACGTTAAACAAAACTAAGGAGAAAACAAAATGAACACCGCATCGTTCCGATCCCATCGTGGAAGGATCCGCTACATCTGCCAGGCCGGCATTGTCGCCGCGCTCTACACCGTTCTGACCTGCCTGATCGGCGCGTTCGGCCTTGCCAACGGCGCCATTCAGTTCCGCATTTCGGAGGCACTGTGCATCCTTCCCGTTTTTATGCCCGCCGCCATTCCCGGTCTGACCGTCGGCTGCCTGCTCTCCAATCTTCTGACCGGGTGCGTCTGGCAGGACATCCTGTTCGGCCCCGTCGCCACTCTGCTCGGCGCGCTCGGCGCCTGGCTGCTGCGCCGCCTCTCTCCGTGGCTGGCTCCGCTTCCCACCGTGGCGGCCAATATCATCATTGTCCCCTTCATCCTGGCCTATGCCTACCATGCGGAGGGCGGCATCCCCTATCTGATGCTGACGGTCGGTATTGGCGAGATCCTCTCGGCCTACGTGCTGGGTATGGTCCTGCTGTTTGCGCTCAGGAGATACGGGAAACGGATATTCCGGTCGGACACGTTCTGACCCGTGCAGGCGCAGGCATTCACCCCGACCCGCTGGTCCTGATTTGCTGACGGAACGGCGCAGGCATTTCACCACCGCAGAAAGGAGACACACATGAACCGAATCACATTATCGGCCGGTGCGGCCGCGGCGCTGCGGCGGCTGGAGGAGCAGGGCTTTGAGGCCTATGCGGTTGGGGGATGTGTGCGGGACGCGCTGCTGGGACGGGCTGCGCATGACTGGGACCTGACAACCAGCGCGCTTCCGGAGGAAACGGCGGCCTGCTTTGGAGACTGCCGGGTGATTGAAACCGGCATCCGGCACGGAACCGTGACAGTGCTGATCGGGGGAGAGGCACTGGAGATCACCACCTATCGCCGGGACGGCGCCTACGCCGACAACCGGCACCCGGTGGAGGTCACTTTTTCGCGGACGCTGTCGGACGACCTCTCGCGCAGGGATTTTACCGTGAACGCCATGGCCTACCACCCGGAGCGGGGGCTGGTGGACCTGTTCGGCGGTCTCTCGGATCTGCGCGCGCGTGTGATCCGCTGTGTGGGAGATCCCCGCACGCGCTTTGAGGAGGACGGGCTGCGCATTCTGCGCGCCGTGCGCTTCGCCTCGGCGCTGGATTTTTCGATTGCGGAAGAAACCGCTTCGCAGGTTCACGCCTGCCGGGCGCTGCTCGACAACATTGCGCGGGAGCGTGTGCGGGAGGAGCTGAACCGACTGCTGTGCGGCAGGCGCGCCGCCGGGATTCTGCGGGAGTTCACCGATGTGGCGCTGCAGATCATGCCGGAGCTGGCGCCCTGCGTCGGCTTTGCGCAGAACTCGCGCTATCACTGCTACGACGTATGGGAGCATACGCTGCGCGCGCTGGACGAGACAAGCTCGCCGGAGCTTTTGGTGCGGCTGACCATTCTGCTGCACGACATCGGCAAGCCCGCCACCTACACCGAGGACGAAAAGGGCGGCCACTTCCGCGGACACGCGGAGATCAGCGTACAGCTTGCCGAGCAGATCATGCAGCGCCTGCGCTACGACAATGCCACGCAGGAGAGCGTGAAAAAGCTGGTGCGGATGCACGATTTCCCTCTGAAGGCCGAGCTGCGGCAGGTCAAGCGGCTGCTGCAAAAGCTGACCGAGCACGAGCTGTACTGCCTTTTGGAGGTTGCCCGCTGCGACCGGCTTGCCCACGCGCCGGGCTATGACGTCCCCTCCCCTGCCCTGGCCCAAATCCCGCTCCTTGTGGAGCAGATCCGGGCCGAGGGAGCCTGCCTTTCCCTGAAAACCTTAGCCGTGAAGGGGGACGACCTGCTGGCGCTGGGCATTCCGCCCGGTCCACGGATGGGTGCGCTGCTGCGCACGTTGCTGGACGCCGTTGTGGACGGCCGTCTGCCAAACGAAAAAACCGCGCTGCTGGAGGCGGCGCGGCGGAAAACAAAGTAGGAAAAGCTGGGTGGCTGCTGAAAAAAGCAGCCGCCCAGTTATTTTATACCTTAAGCAATTTCGAATGCGTCCTGAATCACAAAATAGAAATTTCCGTTATACTCGATAATATACCATTTATTTTCTACAGAACCATCCACTGTTGTTCCCTTTGCACGAACCGTAACTGTCGTTCCGGCAGAGATGGTCACATTGCTCAATTCTGTTCCACTGCTGTCCGGTGCGCTCCACGGGTGCACATCCTCTATTGCCTCCATCGGCGGATTGGACGTCACTTCCTCAAATCCATAATTTTTAATCAGTTCATCAAGAGACACCGGAATGACTTCGGGAGTTCCGTCCGAATTGGTTGTCAGAATATCATATGATACAAAGTAAAACCCTACTTCCTCGTCCTGTACTAAGCACCAAGTCCGGCTCTCTGCTTTTCCTTCCGAGGTTTCGCCCACAATGGTTCCCACAGCATACGCTGTCACAGCATCCTTGCTGCGAAGGAGTTTGACAACATTATCCAGATTTTCCCTTGTGGGGGTGGAACGTCCAAATGCCTCCCCTTCCACTGTATTGTTGATGTAAAGCGTTTTTGCCTCGTCATATTCTTCCAGTTCCGGATATGCAGCAAGAATATCCTCCAACGACGCCGAAGGGCCGGGATCAGTTGTCAGTGTGCTTTCTGCAATGTAGTACTGCCGTGCAGGGCTGCCGGCGCTTGCCTTCCACTCCACTGCACACCACCGGACATTCTCCACTGTTCCTTTGGCCACAACCTTTACTGCGGTTCCCTTTGGCAATCCATTTTTATATTGATCGCCTTCCAAAATCACGATCGTACCACGATCATCCGCATACGGCATTTCACGCATATTTGCATGATCCGTAGCAACATACATGGTTATAGGCTCATCCAGATCCTCAAAATATTTGAGAAAATCCCCAACTTTGCTGTCACTCAGATATTTAGAGTTGACATACCCAGTAATCGTAGAGGAACCATCCTTGACTTCCACCTTGCACCAAGTCTCGCCTTCCGCTGTCTCGCCTTCCGCTATCACCGTTACTGCATCATCTTTGTCAAGAGTGGTCAAGCTGGTGGAAAAACTATTCTCCGCAGAGGCATATTTACGGACATTCAAATTGTCTGTTGTCGCATACATCGTTTTGTTACAAGAGGTAAAGGACTTGCCAAGCAAATCGTCCGCCGTCAGCGCACTAGTGGCAACATAGTACTCGGTTCCCTCATACTGCACCTTGCTCCAGGAGCTGCTGTAGCCGGTGCGGGTCATCTCGGTAATCAGGCCGAACTTGGCGGTCTGGGTAGTGTCGCTGACCTGCCGGAAGGTGGCATTTTTCGAGATCACGTACACCGTCTCGTTGCGTGTCTCATAGGTCACATCCTCGGGATCGGTCGTCGGAAGTGTGATATCCCCTCCCCCGCCTGTTGTATACTGGGGCGGCTCAACGCTTCCCTGCGTCTGGTCGCCTTCCTTATCGGAGGACACTGCACAGGAGGCAAGGCTTGCCGCCAAAACGCCTGCCAGAATCATCAGGCTGATATTTTTTTTGATATTCATGAATTCTCTACATCCTTTCGCAATCAATCTGTTTTCCGAAACAATCTTCATCGGGACGGCTCCATCATCCGGACGACCCCGGCCTGAAGGCGGTCTTCTCTTGCAAAACGCCGGCCGCCGCACAAAAAAGCGAGGCGCCGGTTGCCTTGCGGCGCTCTTTGCGGAACCTCCCGTAACATTCAAAAGTGTCTACCTAATATTGTAGCATAGAAAGAAATACTTGTCAATGTTCTTTTCGGATTTTTCCAAAAATTTTTAAGCATTTTCTGCTTTCCCCGCCGAATTTCGGAAACAGTTCCATATACTGGGGATGCTTCAGCCATCGGCCTGTGCCAGCAGCCGTACAGCGGCCACGGCCGTGCGCACGGCGCGTGCGGTATCGTGACTCTCCTGTGCGTCTGTATCCAGCCCCGCGGCCGCGCGCTCCTGGTTCCAGATCACATGAAAAACCGCGCCCATCCGCAGCCCGCGGGACGCCCCCACCGTGAAAAGCGCCGCGGCCTCCATTTCGCTTGCCAGCACGCCCAAGCGCCGCCACGCCTCCCATTTTTCGTGCAGCGCCGATGCAACCGGCATCCGGTCGGGCGAATGCTGACCGTAAAACGAATCCTTGCTCTGCACCACACCGACGTGGAAGGACAGCCGCTCAGCCTCCGCAGCCCGCACCAGCGCCATGAGCACCCGCGCGTCGGCCACGGCCGGAAATTCCGGCGGCGCATACTCGTGCGAGGTACCGTCCTGCCGGACCGCGCCGGACGCAATCACCACATCCCCGCTCCGCACCGGCAGCGCGATGCCCCCGCAGGTTCCCACGCGGATCATGGTGTCCGCCCCGCAGTCGGCCAGCTCCTCGGCGGCGATGGCGGCGGAGGGACCTCCGATTCCGGTGGAGCAGACCGTGACAAGCGTCTCCCCCAGCCAGCCGTTCCAGACCGTGAACTCCCGGTTGGCGCCGATGTGTTCGGGCCGATCAAGCATGGATGCGATGAACGGCACCCGTTCGGGCGCGCCGGGCAAAATACAATATCTGCCGACCTTCCCCCGTTCGGTCGGAATGTGAAAGGGCTTGCGTTCGGGTGTGAGCATACCGTTCTCTCCTCTCTTATCTTACAGAAAACTGCATGGAATAGGTGTGTGTATGGGTCTGTCCCGGCTCCAGGCGGAGCAGATCGCTTTTTTCGGTCAGCTCGGTGCTCTGCCCACTGGTTGCGGGCAGACTGCACCACGGCTCGATGCACAGAAACGCCCCGCCCGGCGCCTTCCAAAGTCCGAGATACGGGAATCCGGGATAGCGCAGGGTGATATGCCGACCGGATCGGTCGGTCATCAGCGTGACCTCGGGCGGCATATGGCACAAAAAGGTGGAGCCGTTGGCAAAAAAGTCCTCGCACAGGTCAAAGCGGTCTCCGTCCCGCAGCGGAAACGGCCGCGAGCCCCCGGTGATAAAGCAGTTGTCGGCATCAAAGCAAAGCGCCTCAGCTCCGCTCTTATCACAGAACCGGATGTAGTAATCCTCCAGGTCTCCCCCCGCGAACGGGACGCGGAAGCCGGGATGCCCGCCGTATCCGTATGGCATGGTGCGGGTTCCGGTGTTTTTGATTTCGCCGCGCACCGTGATCGTATCCTCCTCCAGCGCATAGCAAATACGCACCTCGTACGGGAAGGGATAGCGCCCCAGCGTTTCGGAATTCTCGGTCTGCCGGAAGACAATCGAGCTTCCGCTCACCTCCTCCGCCACGGTCGGCTGATCCCGCAGGAATCCGTGCATTCCGGGATTGCAGGGCACGCCATAGGCAGTGACCAGATTGTTCCAGAAACGCCCGCAGTGCGGGAACAGGACAGGCGCGCGGCGCTCCCAATACGCGGGGTCTCCCTGCCAGAGCCACTCGGTTCCGTCTGTGCTCTGTACCGACTGCAGCTCTGCGCCATGGTCCGACAGGACTACCGTCAAATTCTGATTCTGAATGGTATACAGCATACATGCCTCCTCATTTCTCTCTTGTCTATCGAAACGGCGCCGCACACGCTTTGCCGCGCGGCTGCCGCCGCAATTTTTTTTCGCAGTTTTTGATCAAATATTATTGTACCACATCGGGCGGAATAATGCAAGCGGAAACGCACATAATAACAAAAAATCGATGGATTGCACAGGAGAGCTTTGCATGAATCAGGAATGGATGCGTCTGGACGCAGCCGTCGTGGCGTCCGGCTCCGCGGTAGGCAAAAAAGAGCATGAGGGACCGCTGGGCTGCTGCTTTGACCTGCACGACGCAAGCGACAAATTCGGAAAAAAAACATGGGAGGGCGCCGAGAGCGAAATGCAGCGCATGGCCTTTAACATCGCGCTCTCCAAGGCCAAAATGACCGACCGGGAGGTGGGCGCGCTGTTCGCCGGTGACCTGCTCAACCAATGCGTCGGCTCGGCATACGGCCTGCTTGGCTTTGACATTCCCTATTTCGGGCTGTACGGCGCCTGCTCCACCTGCGCCGAGGGGCTGCTGCTGGCCTCGCTGACCGTGAGCTACGGGGCCTGTTCCCTCTGCGGCGCCGTGACCTCCTCGCATTACTGCTCCGCCGAGCGCCAGTACCGCACGCCCTTGGAATACGGCTCCCAACGTCCTCCCACGGCACAGTGGACGGTGACAGGCTCGGGCGCGTTTCTCGTCGGACGGTCCGACGCCTACCCCGAACGGGTGCGCATCCGCGCCGGAATGCCCGGCAAGGCGCAGGAATATGGGATAAACGATGCAAACAATATGGGCGCCGCGATGGCTCCGGCTGCGGCTGACACGCTCTGCCGCTTTCTGTCCGCCACCGGAGCCACGCCCAAGCGCTACGACCTGATTGTCACCGGCGACCTCGGCTTTGAGGGAGGAAGCATCCTGTGCGATCTCCTGCGCGCCAAGGGGATTGACATCACCGACCGCTACGCCGACTGCGGCCAGTTGATTTACGATCGGAAGGGCCAGGATGTGCACGGCGGCGGCTCGGGCTGCGGCTGCTCGGCGGTGGTCCTCTCGGCCTATCTTCTGCCCCGGCTGCAGTCCGGAGCGCTCGGACGAATCCTCTTTCTCGGCACCGGCGCTATGATGAGCCCGGACAGCATCAAGCAGGGGGAAAACATCCCTGCCATCGCTCATCTGCTCGAGCTGGAAAGCCCCAAATTGCCAAAAACCGAAAGGAGCTGACGCCATGGATATGATATTGCCTTATCTCCGCGCCTTCCTTGTGGGCGGGTGCTTCTGCGTGATCGCGCAGATCCTGATCGACAAAACCAAACTGACTCCCGCCCGGATTCTGGTGGTATACGTGGTAGCCGGCGTTCTGCTCGGCGCGGTCGGCCTGTATCAGCCGATTGTGGACTTCGGGGGTGCCGGAGCCACCACGCCGCTGACCGGCTTCGGCTACGCAATTTCCAAGGGGGTCAAGCGGGCCATCGCCGAACAGGGACTGCTCGGCGCGCTGACCGGCTCGCTCCAGGCCACGGCCGGCGGCATCACCGCCGCGCTGGTGTTCGGATACCTTGCCTGCCTGATCTTCAGAGGGAAACCGAAATGATGGAAGATGAAGACCTTGGAGGGAGGGCGCCTCTTGAAAGAGGCCGTCCTCCCTCCAAGCCTCCCTCCCCCGAGAACTTTCCCCGATGCTGCCCCGGCTTTTGCATACCGATATGCGAGAATCAGCCGACAGGGGCAGCATCGGGGAAAATCCCGTTCAGGAGAGGCAGACAGCGGAATGATGAGCGTGGGCGCATGGCCGCTTCAAAGTACCGCTTGCTTGCCCGGAGCGGTACCGACCAAAGCACACAGCGAACGCAGAACAAAAACCGGACTTTCCGCACTTCCTGCCGTCGGATGCCGGCAAAGCACGATTGGAAAACAAAAAAACGGGCACCTGCCGTTTGCGGCATGTCCGTTTCACGGTTCAAAAGCGACTGTCAAGCCCAATCAAAGGATGATCGCCGGATAACCATATGCGATCCCCCGAAGCCCGAAACCGCGCCTGCCCCGAGCAGGGCTTTCCCGGTGCAGGCTCCACAGCCACCGCTTTTCCACAAGCAAATTCCAAAACCGGAGCCTGTGCCGGGGAAGTTCTCGGAGGTGGGAGGCTCGGAGGGAGGGCGCCTCTTTCAAGAGGTGCCCTCCCTTCGAGGTCTTTCCTTTTTTCGAGATCTTTTCTTCCCCCATCAGGCGATCTCGCCGACGTAATACTTCTTCTTTCCGCGGCGCACCACCAGATATTTGCCCGCGATGCAGGAATCGGAGGTGATCTCCGTAGCAGGGTCGGTAACCGCTTCTCCGTTGAGCGTCAGCGCGCCGTTGGAAAGAAATTCCCTTGCCTCTCTCTTGGATGCGCAAACTCCGGCCTGCACCAGCACATCGGCCAGCGGGCCGCCAGAAGTGGTAAAGTGCGGCACATTCTTCAGCCCCGCAAGCAGATCACGCACCGGAATTTCCCTGATGTTGCCGGCAAACAACTGCTCGCTGATGCGGACCGCCTCCTCATACGCGCTCTCGCCATGCAGGTCGCGCAGAATCTCATGCGCCAGCGCCTTTTGCGCCAAGCGTTTTTCGGGGGCATCCAGATGCTGCCGCTCAATCTCCTCGATTTCCTCGCGGGAAAGGAAGGTCAGCCGCTTGAGATAGTCAATCACCTTGCTGTCCTCGGAGTTGATCAGGAACTGGTACATCTCGTAAGGGCTGGTTTTGTTGCGATCCAGCCAGACCGCATTCCCCTCGCTCTTGCCGAACTTGTTGCCGTGCGAATCGGTCACCAGCGGCATGGTCATGGCATACACCTCATCGCCGGTGGTTTTGCGGATCAGCTCGATGCCGGTGGTCATATTGCCCCACTGGTCGGAGCCGGCCACCTGCAGATCCACCCCGCGGTGCTCATGCAGGTATTTGAAATCCAGCCCCTGAATCAGCATATACGAAAACTCGGCGTAGGAAATGCCGGTCTCCATCTGGCGGCGGATCAGGTCCTTGCTGAGCATATAGCCAACGTTGATATACTTTCCGTAGTCCCGGAAAAACTCGATAATCGTCAGATCCTTCACCCAATCGTAGTTGTTCACCACCTCATAGGGGAAGATTTTTTGAAGCTGGTTTTTCAGGCACTCGAAGTTGTGCATCACGTCCTCCCGGTTCGAGAGCTTGCGCTCCACGGTTCCGCGCGGGTCGCCGATCAGCCCGGTCGCCATTCCCACCAGCAGCAGCGGCGTGTGCCCCGCGGCCGCCAGGCGGCGGGTAATGAGGAAGGAGGAATAGTGCCCGAGGTGCAGGCTATCGGCCGTCGGGTCGGTGCCGATATAAAAGGTCATGCCTCCGGCATTGAGCTTATCGATCAGATCCGGACTGGAAATATCCTGAATCAGGCCTCTCCATTTCAAATCTTCATAAAGAGTCATCGGTGAAGGAAATCCTTTCTTTTGCACATTCTGATTTTTCCTATATTATATCATGAATCCCCGGCTTCGTCAAGCGGTATCCACAATTTTTTGCCTCCGACTGCCGCCTTCCCTGCTTGTCCCCAGCGCGGTTCCCCTTTCAGACCAAATTCCGGCTGATCATACGCATCCATATCCGGATAATTTCCGTTTTCTGTTCGGACAGTTGCATTTTTGTGCAGAATATGGTATAATATCTGGGAGCAATTCTTGCTGATTGGGTAAGGAGGGCGATGTGCCTTACCCGTATTCGGGGTTTATCCCCCTTCGCCAAACCCGTATCGGCGCTCAGGTCGCTCCCCAGCGTTGCCCTGTCCTCCGATGCGGTAAAAGCAATTCTATTATATCACATTCTTAAGGCAGCACCGCGCAATTCGCGGATCAAACCAATTGACCGCACAGCTTTTTGCATCTTTTCGCCGACAGGCTGGGGGCATGCACAAATCTCCTACAGCGTAGCTTGTTGCAATCAGATCCACGATTGCCTGCTGTCAAAAAATTCTTTCAGAATTGGTTTGCCCCGAAAAATCTGACGTGCAGAGAGCCGCAGGCGGCGCGCAGTCAGAATTGTGCGGTGTTGCCTTAAATTTTATGAAAGGTTTTTGTGTAATTGAATCACTTGCTGGGGGTTGATTGAATTATACCAGACACCATGACAAAATCCATCGTTTATATCGATAGCGAAATCGGAATTGAGGATCAGAAAATCAAAGATTTAGGAGCGATAAAGAGTGATCGTTCTTCTTTTCACGCGCCGTCTGTACGGAATTTCTATGCCTTTATATCCGATGCGGATTTTGTCTGCGGACACAACATCGTTCATCATGACCTTGTATATCTGACTCCGCGCTTTGAAAAACCGCTTCGGGCCGAGCCGATTGATACGCTCTATCTGTCTCCGCTCCTGTTTCCATGCCGCCCCTATCATCGGCTTCTCAAAGATGATAAGCTGCAAACCGATCAACTTAATAACCCTCTCAACGATGCTGAAAAGGCAATGCATCTGTTCGCAGACGAGGTGAACGCCTTCCTAAGGCTTTCATCGGAAATGAAACAGGTGTATTGCTGCCTATTGTACCGTCAGCCGGAGTTTAAGGGATTTTTTGATTATGTTGGATTTGTGCCTTACAGATCCAATGTTCCCAGATTGATTCGGGAAGCGTATGACGGAAAAATCTGTGCTCATGCCGATGTGGAGCTGATGATTCAGCATTACCCGGTAGAGCTTGCCTATGCGCTTGCTCTGATCAGTGCAGCCGATTATCACTCGGTTACTCCGCCTTGGCTGACGAAAAACTATCCGAAAATTGATAATGTGGTAAAATATCTTTGCCATACTCCGTGCAAAGAGGGGTGCGCGTATTGCCATGACAGGCTGAATATTCATAAGAAGCTCAAACAGTTCTTTGGATATGATAAATTCCGCACATATGCAGGAGAGCCCTTGCAGGAAAGGGCGGCGCAGGCCGCGGTTGACGGAAAATCCTTGCTTGCCGTTTTTCCAACCGGAGGAGGAAAGTCCATTACATTTCAGCTCCCGGCTCTCATGGCCGGAGAATGTGCGCACGGGCTTACGGTCGTGATCTCTCCGCTTCAGTCATTAATGAAAGACCAGGTGGATAACCTGAACGAAAAGGGACTGATCGATGCGGTTACCGTAAACGGCCTTCTCAGCCCGATTGAACGCGCAGAGTCTTTTAACCGTGTTGCCAGCGGTCTTGCCACACTTTTATACATATCACCGGAGCAGCTGCGCTCCAGGACAATTGAAAAACTGCTCCTCTCCCGCAACGTGGTTCGTTTTGTCATCGACGAGGCGCACTGCTTTTCGGCATGGGGACAGGATTTCCGCGTGGACTATCTTTATATCGGGGATTTTATCCGTGAATACCAGAAAAAGAAACGGCTGAAAAATCCCATACCTGTGTCATGCTTTACCGCCACGGCAAAGCAGAAGGTGATTACGGACATCTGCGATTATTTCCGCGCGAAGCTGGATCTGCCGCTTGAGCTTTTCACATCGACGGCGGATCGCGAAAACCTGCATTATACGGTTCTCTTCAAGGAAACGGATGAGGAAAAATATAATGCGCTTCGTTCTCTGATCGAGCAAAAGAATTGCCCGACCATCGTATACGTTTCTCGCACAGGGCGAACGATTCGGCTCGCGGAAAAGCTGACGAGCGACGGCTTCCCCGCAAAGCCATTCAACGGGAAAATGGATCCGAATGAAAAGGTAGCAAATCAGGAAGCGTTCATAAACAATCAAATAAAAATCATTGTCGCCACCTCTGCGTTCGGTATGGGTGTTGATAAAAAAGACGTCAGGCTGGTTGTTCACTATGATATTTCCGATTCGCTTGAAAACTATGTGCAGGAGGCAGGACGTGCCGGACGGGATCCGAGTTTGCTTGCGGAATGCTATGTTTTGTTTAATGACAATGACCTCGACAAGCATTTCATGCTGCTCAATCAGACAAAGCTCAGTATCAGTGAAATTCAGCAGGTCTGGAAGGCGCTCAAGGACATGACGCGTGAGAAGCCTTGGGTTTGCTGCTCCGCGCTGGAGATCGCAAGACAGGCCGGCTGGGACGACTCTGTAAAAGAAATTGAAACACGCGTCAAAACAGCAGTTGCGGCGCTTGAAAATGCCGGCTACGTGAAACGCGGAAGGAATGTCCCACATGTGTATGCCACCAGCATCCTTGCAAAGGATATGGCGGAGGCATCGTTCAAAATCGAGCGTTCTTCGGCTTTTTATGGGAAGCAGAAAGAAAATGCCAAGAGGATTATCAAATCTCTCATATCCAGCAGAAGCATTGCAACTGCCGGAAATGACGATGCGGAATCGCGGGTGGATTATCTTGCGGATATGCTGGGAATTCCAAAAGAGGATGTGATTGAGTCTGTCAATCTGATGCGGCAGGAAGGACTTCTTGCCGACAGCATGGATATGTCCGCATACATTTTGAAATCGGATACCGAAAACCGTTCCGCACAGATTCTGAACCGGTTTGCGAAGCTGGAGGAGTTTCTTCTGAACCGCATAACCGAGCAGGGCTCGGATTTTTCTCTGAAGGAAATCAATGAAGCGGCACTTGACGCGGGAATCACAGGCTCCTCGGTTAAAAATATCCGTACACTGCTTTACTATCTGACAATAAAGGGATACATTTCAAAAGGAAGCAAAGAGCCGGATCCGGAAGATGATACATCCGAACCAAACCAACATGCATTGGCTGCTCCCACGATGGAAATCCCCAAGCTATTGGATAAATTTTACCGCAGAATTGATATTTGCCGTTTTCTTGTTTCGTATTTTTATGATATCGCACAACCCTCGGAAAGCGGGAAAGCGGAGGCGTCGGTGCAGTTTTCGCTTGTTGATGTTTATCGCAAATACACGGAAACACCCAAGATGGATTTTTGCATGGGGGAAACAAGCCTTTCCGATGTAGAGGACGCCCTGCTGTATTTATCAAAGATCGGTTCCATGAGGCTGGAGGGTGGCTTTTTGGTCCTTTATAACGGTATGGAGGTCAAGCGTATGATTCTTGACAACAAAATCCGATATAAGGCGGAGGACTATTGTTCACTGAGCGAATATTACAAGCAAAAAATTCAACAGATTCATATAGTCGGTGAGTATGCGAATCTGATGGTAAAGGACTATAACGCCGCTTTGCAGTTTGTACATGATTATTTTGAGATGGACTTTAAGCGTTTTATCGCAAAATATTTCAAGGGGGAACGTGCCAGGGAAATCGATCGGAACATTACGCCGGAAAAGTACCGTCAGTTGTTTGGTGAACTTTCCGACATGCAGTCACAGATTATCAATGACGCGGACTCCCGATATATCGTAGTGGCGGCAGGTCCCGGAAGCGGAAAGACAAGAGTGCTTGTGCATAAGCTGGCCTCCCTGCTCCTTCTGGAGGATGTCAAGCATGAGCAGCTTTTGATGGTGACATTTTCCCGTTCCGCAGCGACTGAATTCAAAAAACGGCTGATGACCTTGATCGGGAATGCGGCAAACTTTGTGGAGATCAAGACCTTCCATTCCTATTGCTTTGATCTTCTCGGTAAGATCGGAAGTCTTGACGGTGTGGAAAATGTGGTTCACGACGCTGCTCAGATGATTGCAAACGGCGAGGTGGAACAAGGAAAAATCACAAAGAGCGTTCTCGTTATTGACGAGGCGCAGGATATGGACGCCAATGAGTTCGCTTTGATCCGCGCGCTGATGCAAAATAATGACGATATGCGTGTGATTGCCGTAGGCGATGACGATCAAAACATCTATGAATTTCGCGGTTCGGATTCCGCTTATATGCAAAGTCTGATCGAAGAATACGGTGCCGTGCGCTATGAGCTGGTTGAAAATTACCGCAGCAAAGCGAATATCGTCGCACTTGCCAACCGGTTTGCCCAAAGTATCGGAAAACGCATGAAACAGCATCCGATCGAAGCGGTACAGTCTGAAAACGGAACCGTGCAGATCGTGCGGCATACGTCCGACAATATGGAGGAGGCAATCGTCCGTCAGATCATAGAAAGCGATCACGGCGGAAAAGCCTGTGTGCTCACGGGAACAAATGAAGAAGCCCTGCGCGTGGTCGGATTGCTGGTGAAAAACGGCGTTCGCGCAAAGCTCATACAGTCTCTTGACGGCTTCCGCCTTTATAACCTTGCGGAGGTGCGCTATTTCCTGCGTATCATCGATAAAAATCTGAAAACGCCCGTCATCGGGAACGACCTGTGGAAGCAGGTAAAGACAGAGCTTGCACGTGTTTATTCTGACAGCGCCTGCCTTGAGAACGTCATGAATATGATTTCGGATTTTGAGAAGATCAATCCGTACAGCAAGTACAGGACCGATCTTGAAGAATTTATCAAGGAATCACAGTTAGAGGATTTTTATACCGATGACCGCGAAACGCTCTTTGTTTCGACGATCCATAAATCCAAAGGCAGAGAATTTGAAAGTGTGTGGCTTCTTCTCAATCATACAGTTCTGCGCAGCGATGCGGATCGACGGAGACTCTATGTCGGTATGACAAGAGCAAAGGATCATCTGTATATTCACTGCAATAACGGCATATTTGACGGGTATCAGATCACCGATGTTGAACGGTTGATTGACGAAACGCAGTATCCGGAACCGAAAGAAATCACCCTTCAGTTGACGCATAAGGATGTTGTTCTTGACTTTTTCAAGGATAAAAAGGAACTGATCTTCCGGTTGCACAGCGGCATGCAGCTGTCTGTGAAGGACGGATTTTTGTATGCAGAGCCGGAAGGGCGCACAGTAAGAGTAGCAAAATTTTCAAAGTCACGAATGGCGGAACTCGATAAGCTGTCTGCAAAAGGGTATCGCCCATGCGGCGGGGAGGTAAGATTTGTTGTTGCATGGAAGAGTGAGGATGATACGGAAGAAACGGCAGTGCTCTTACCGGATCTGTATTTTAAAAAGGACTAAAAAATGACGAAGTGTTCATCGGCATGGGCAGCACCAACACCCGCAATTATGCTCCGCATCTTCGGCGGCGATCCGGATGAAAAAGTGAACAACGGACGCTTCTTCGCCCGTGGCGAGTGGTTGATGCGGAAAACCTGTACAGATATGCAGGCGATCCGGATGTCGGACCGCCTGCAGGCTGCACACCGCACACAAGTGTGGAGAATAGTCGCGATATTATCAAAAATGTTCTTTCAAAGCCCGAAATTTACGCGGGTTGTCTGAAGGACGGAGCTCCGATTGGAAGTGTCGCGTTTCATTTGAATGGCAACACGGACATGACCGATCGGGACGACGAGTGCGCACTCGGTTTTTGGATCGGCAAGCCGTTCTGGGGACAGGGATTGATTCCCGAAGCCTCTCACGAGTTGCTTCGTCACGCTTTTGAAGAGCTTCATATGCGTTCTGTCTGATGCAGTCATTACGACGGCAACATCAAAAGCCGCGTGTTCAGGAAAAGCTCGGATTTGTTTATCATCACACCACCGAGGGGCTTGAAGTGAAGCTGCCGGCATGACGGCAAATATGGCTCCGCTTGGAAATTTCTCAAACAAATATGTATTCATTGACTCTCTTGATTTTCCTCTGCCTTTGTAAGCAGAGGAATTTTTTATTGAAAGTATTGACAATCAGGAAGGATGATGTTATAATATAACAAGTGTTATAGAACATTCAATCTAAATAGAGGTAATGAAAATGCCACCGAGAGCGAAATTTACAAAAGAACAGATAGTGAATGCCGCGTTAGACATGATCAGGGAGAACGGCCCCTCCGAATTAACGGCGAGATCCTTGGGGAAAAGGCTTGGCAGTTCTGCCTGTCCCATTTTTACCGTATTTGACAATATGGAAGAAGTGCTGACCGAAACCGTAAAGGCGGCAAAGGCGCTATACAAATCGTATGTAAAAGAAGGCTTAAAGGCTACGCCCGCGTTCAAAGGCGTTGGGATGCAGTATCTGAACTTTGCCGTTCGTGAACCCAAACTGTTTCAATTGCTTTTCATGACGGAACAAACGCAGAATCCTACGATGGAGAATGTTCTTCCTGTCATTGACGATAACTACCCCGTCATTTTGAAATCGGTAAAAGAATGCTATAATCTTACACAAAACGACGCGGAAAAACTTTATCGCCATTTATGGGTATATACTCACGGCATTGCCGCGCTGATCGCTACGAATATGTGTACTTTTACGCCGGAAGAAACAGGGAAAATGCTTACAGAATTGCGTATCGCCGTCCTCAATCAAATCAAAAGGAGCGTATCTGATGATTAACGCCATCAAACTGAAAAAATCTTATGGAATAGGAGAAAACCGCACGGAGGTGCTGAAAAGCATTGATATCAAAATATCCGATGGAGATTTTGTCGCCATACTCGGCGCGTCGGGTTCGGGAAAATCTACGCTGCTCAATGTATTGTCCGGTCTTGAACGCGTTGACAGCGGCTCTGTCCTCTACGACGAAACAGATATTACATTGCTGTCGGATGCGGAGCTGACAAAATTTCGCAAGGACATGATAGGGTTTATTTTCCAGCAATACTATTTGCTTCCCAATCTGACAATTGAAATGAATGTTCGCATGGGCGCAGACCTTGCAAACAATCAAGAGTACGGCGAAATGATAAAGGCCGTCGGGCTTGAAAACAAGGCAAAGAAATATCCGAGCGAGCTTTCGGGCGGCGAACAACAGAGAGCGGCCATTGCCCGCGCACTTGCCAAAAAGCCAAAGGTGCTGTTTTTAGACGAACCAACGGGTGCGCTTGACGAAAATACGGGCAGACAGGTGCTTGATTACATATCAAAGTTGCATGGCGAAAGCGGCTTTACGATTGTTATGGTTACCCACAATCAAAACATAGCCGAAATGGCAAACACCGTGATAAAAATGAACAGCGGTAAGATTTCAGAAGTTTTCATCAATCCCGTTCAAAAGACGGCATATGAAATCGGGTGGTAAAGTATGATTATCAGCTTAAAAGACATTGCCAAACTGTTCGGCATTTCCATCGTTACCTGTTGCGCCGTATTCGTTTGCACGATGTTTTTCAGTTATCATATTGACTTGGCGGCAATTGACGGCTCGACATTATCAGCGGCCGGAAAAGCAATTTATGAGGCGCAAATTTCTATGGGCAAAATCACCGTTGCCGTTACGGGCGGCTGTCTGGGGATTACTTCTCTGATATTGCTCGTCTTTTACATCAAAAATTATATCGACGCGCACGGCAAAGAATTGGGGATATTGAAGGCAATGGGTTACTCCAACCTCTCTGTTGCCAAATATTTTTGGGTATTCGGATGGAGCGTATTGGTCGGTTGTGTTGCAGGTTTTTGTGCGGCATATGCCTATCTCCCAAATTTTTATGCGGCGCAGAATGCGGATGGGCTTTTGCCTGATATTCCTTTGCGGTTCCATTTTTCACTGTTGCTATTGTTGGTAATTGTTCCGGCGGTCAGCTTTACCGTGTTCTCCGTATTGTATGCATTTCTGAAATTAAAGAGTCCGGCATTGGATTTCATGTACGAACGCAAACAAACAAAAATAAAGAGCGGGAAAGAGAGTGCAAAAAAATTATCTTTTTTACAAAGCCTGAAACGTGCAACTCTGCGCAGCAAAAAGGTTCTCGCATTTTTTATCACATTTGCGGCGTTCAGCTTTTCGGCAATGGTTCAGATGTCCATATCCATGATAGACCTGGCAAGCGAAACATTTGCGTGGATGGTATTTATGATAGGGTTAATACTCGCTTTTTTGTCATTGCTCCTGTCGCTCTCCGAGGTTGTCAAAGGCAATTCAAAAACAGTTGCCATGATGCGCGTGATGGGTTATGACAATACCGCTTGCAGCAATACGGTACTCGGCGCATACCGTCCGTTCGCCTGCGTCGGATTTATCATCGGCACTCTTTATCAGTACGGACTGCTCAAATTGATCATGACGTTCGTTTTCTCAAATGTTGAAAATATGCCTGAATATCACTTCAATTGGTTCAATTTACTGATGACATTGGCGGCGTTTGTTGTTGTATATGAATTAGCAATGGCGCTTTTCTCTTTGAGAATAAAGAAACTGTCGCTGAAAAGTGTGATGACCGAATAGGTCAACTGTTTATAACAGTGGATTGAAACAGCTTTGCATATTTAGGAGATTTTTCGACTCCGCATTTCTTGACAATTCCACATTTCAGCCGCAACCTCTATCCCTTTGGGCAATTCGCGCGGTAATGCCAAATTGAAATAGAGTTTACAAAAGCATCTCCTGAGCGGACACGGTTCTCAAAAGCATCCCCCCAACACCGTTCTCATTGCCCGGCCCGCAGCTGCCGGTTCTTCTTTCCTCCCGCACTGAACACATAGAGCACCGTGCAGGCCAGTGCAAACAACGCGCCGATGGGATATGCGACATTCATGGAGAGCCGGAAGCCCTCCTCCGCCATGAGGATATAGGTGCAGGACACCCCGGACATAAAGGCGGCCGGCACCGCGCACAGCGCCGAATACCACCATTTTTCCGCGTGCCTGGCCAGGTACATGGCAGCCGCCCATAGGGTGATCATGGCAAGCGTCTGGTTACTCCAGGAGAAATACCGCCATACGATATCAAAGTCCAGCTGGGTCAGCAGCGCACCCACCCCCAGCAGGGGCAGGGTGATCGCCAAACGCTTGAGCAAATTGGTCTGATCGATATGGAACCAGTCGGCTATGGTCAGCCGGGCGCTGCGGAAGGCCGTATCGCCGGAGGAAACCGGGCAGACCACCACGCCTATAATCGCCAAAGCACCACCGAATACCCCCAGCAGGGACACCGAAATATCGTACACAACCCCCGACTGGCCCAATTCGGCCAGCGCCTGCTGCAGGCCGCCGGTAGCGCCGTAAAACGCCACTCCGGCCGCCGCCCAGATCAGGGCGATGACGCTCTCCGCAATCATGGCGCCGTAAAACACCTTGCGCCCGTCCTTTTCCCGCTTGAGGCACCGGGCCATCATGGGCGACTGGGTGGCATGGAATCCGGATACCGCTCCGCAGGCCACCGTGACGAACATAAACGGCCAGACCGGCTGGCCCTCCGGATGCTAATTCACAAAGGAGATTTCCGGCAGACGATACCCTCCGGCAATCAGTCCGCCGATGATCCCCACCGCCATCAGCACCAGCACTCCGCCGAATACGGGATACAGCTTGCCGATCACCTTATCGATGGGCAGCAGGGTGGCCAGCAGGTAATAGACCAGAATCACGATCACCCAAAAAGTGGTGTTCATCCATTCCGGGGTGAGCCGGGCAATCAGCGCCGCCGGGCTGGTGGTGAACACGGCACCCACCAGCACCAGCAGCACCACCGAAAATACCCGCATCACCTGCTTGGCGGCCCGGCCCAGATATTTCCCCACAATTTCAGATACAGAGGCGCCGTTCATACGCACAGAGATCATACCGCTCATATAGTCGTGTATGGCGCCGCCCAGAATGGAGCCGAACACAATCCATAAAAACACCACCGGCCCGAACACCGCGCCCATCAACGCTCCGAAAATAGGACCCGTTCCGGCAATGTTCAGTAACTGGATCAGAAATACCCGCCAGGTTTTCATGGGTACATAATCCACCCCATCCGGGTGATCCACCGCCGGCGTTGGCCTGTCATCGGGGCGGAACACCTTTTCCGCCAGCTTTCCGTACAGAAAATAACCGACGATGAGAAGAATGATCGCGCAAAAAAATGTAATCACGGGCTTTTAGCCCCCTTTCTGGTTCTCCGCATTCGGCAACAGATGATCCATTGCCTGCGTCACAAAATCAGCCTGCTTGATTGGATTCACCGTCCGGTTCCTCAGGGGATGCAGGGAACGCGTAACGGAATGCCCGACGTGGCGCCCATCGCCTTTGCAGACCGACAGCCCATGCGACGCTCGCCATAAAATCCGCCGCAAATCAAAAAAGAGCAGCCTCCTTGCCCGGCAGCAGTTGCGGCCAGGTCACTGCCGGTTTCGGCCGAAGGGCGGTCTATGCGCGCTTACCTGTTCCGGACAGACCTTCGGCAGGCTAAGGACAGATCGGCGGAACGCTTCAGCCAATCTGTCCGTCATCCGCAGGCATACGCTCTGCTGCACAGCCGTTTTTAATCTCCAATATCGGAGTGTCCCTGCTCAAATTCCCACTGAAGACCATATTTATCGATAAAATAGAAATATCTTACCCCGCTGAGAATTTTGGCGGTCTGTACGTTCCTCTCATCGATTTCCTGCACATCCTGGTCAAAAAAGCGAACTTCGTCCGGCTTGGTTTCACTGATCTGAAAGACCCGATAATCTCCGGTTTCATTGATGAGCCGTGTATCCGGCATAGAACGGATATGCAGAAACGCCTCGTCGATGTTCGTGATTTTCAGCGCCACATGGCGGGCGCCGCTGACATCGTTGGCGGCGAAATCCACCGGCTCCTTGCGCCCCTCCGGATAGTGGTACTGCATGAGCTCCAGCGTCAGCTTGGTGCCGGGAACATTGACAAAGGCGATGGAAACGTCCCCCTCCGCCGCTTCTTTGATAAAGCCGCCGGCTTTGAAAAAGCCCTCGTTTTTCCAATGGGACAGGTAATGATCCGGTATCACTCCCAGCAGATTCCGGTAATAGGCAACCGCCTCCATCATATCGTCCACAAAAATACAGACATGAGAAAGGCCTGTAAACTTTGGCATAGCGGCCTGCACGGGCGCGTCAAACGTTTTTTTGACCACCAGCTCCACCCAGTGGCTTTTCACGGATACCACTACATCGTCTGCCAGGCCGGTCAGAATGGATTTTTCCACCCCTTCCAGCTTCGCATCCTTTTGTTCCTTCTTCCGGCTTTCCGTATAAGCCGCCAGCGACCAGGTCGGCGCCATGCGCATGAAAGGCATGCCGATGGGCGGCATACCGCCGATAAAGCCGGCGCCCATCGAGGCATATAATTCAGGATAGTTCCCGCTGCTGAGCATTCCCGCCAGCAGTGCGCTGATTTTGTTCTTCAGCCCTTTGACAGGCGCGTTCGCTTTGGCCTTGGAGGCTTCGATGAAAGCCGCCTTTGCCTCTTCTTCGATCGGCGCCACTGCGGTCAGATGCAGCTCACAGTCTGTTCCCTGCCATTTCATCCACAAGGAACCCTTGCAGTCCTGGAGGATATCGGTGGTCATAGCGATCATTTCCTCGGTCAACAGCCGCATGATGTTGGCCTGTTCCCGGTTCAGCCCCGCCTGCCCGGACGCCTGCTCCACCTCCTGCAGCGCATTCACAGCGCAGGCCAAGCTGTTGGATAACGCAACTTCATTCGATTTCATTTTCATCATTCCGTTCGGCTCCGTTTCCTACAAATTCTTTTGTCACGGCAGCGACCACATCCGCGGAAGCATCAAACGCCTGTTTCTCTTCCTCCGACATCGGCAGCTCCGCCGCCACACGGGCGCCCCGGCCGTCCACAACGCAGGGAACCGATATGGCAAACCCGTTTTTCCCGTATGCGCCTTCCAGCCGCACCGACACGGTCAGGATCTCCCTCGTGTCATGAATGATGGCCTGCACCAGCCGGCCGGCCGCAGCGGCTACGCCGTAAGCCGTGGACCCCTTGGCGCGGATGATTTTGCCGGCATTGCCGCGCACCATGCCTGCCATTGCCTGCCGGCGGATATGGGCCTCGTCCTCCAGGGCGGAAGAAAGAAAGCTGTCAACGGGCTGGCCGGAGATCCGCGTTGCGCTCCAGATGACACAGGAGCTGTCTCCGTGTTCCCCCAGCACATACGCGGTCACCGAAGCAGGCGACACATCCAGGAGATTTGACAGATACTTTTTGAGCCGGGCGGTATCCAGCAGCGTACCCGTGCCAATGACCTTTTCAGGCGGCCGACCCGTGCACTCGCATACCGCGGCGGTGATCAGATCCACCGGATTGCTCAGGCAGATGACAATGCCGTCCCGGTTATAGCGATTGACCTCGCTGAAAATCTGCCGTGTGATGCGCACGTTTTCCGCGGCCAGCTCCAGCCGCGACTGTCCCGGCTTCTGCGCCGCGCCGGCGGCATAGAGGAGGATATCCGCTCCCGCTGTTTTTTCATAACCGCCGCCGGAGAGCCTGACGCCGGGGACGAAATGGAGAACCTGCGCGTCCGCATAGTCGTCCACCTCGGCACGGACGCGCTCCACGTTTCTGCCAACCAGCGCCAGTTCCCGGATTTCCGGCATCCGCAGCAGCTCTCCAAAGGCGGCCATCCCCACGTTTCCGTTTCCTATTACCGCAACCTTCATCCCGCGCGCCTCTTATTCAATCGTGAGAATGTCGATAAATCCTGTCACTTCAAACACTTCCCGTATGGTTTCGTTGACGTGCCGGATCACCATTTTCCCCTGCTTGTTCATCGTCTTCTGCGCGGCAAGGATGACCCGCAGGCCGGCGGAGGACAGATATTCCAGCTTTTCAAAATCCATATTCAGCTCGGTAACGCCCTCCATAGCGCCATGGAGCGCTGCCTCAAGCTGCGGAGCCGTGGTGGTATCCAGCCGCCCTTCCAGGGCGAGATTCAGCGTGCTTCCCTCTTTTGTTTTGATGATGTTCATGTGATTACCTCCAGTTTCTTGTTATGGTAGAATTGACAGCCGGGTTTACGACTGTTTTTCTTCGCCGACATAAAAGGTATAGGGCATCTCCTCTTTTTGGCAGAGGACCGACGCCAGATTCAGATGTTCGATGACCTCGTTTGCAATCTTTTCTACATTTTCTTCCTCCACAAAGGCCATCATATACACCAACGTGTCGTTGCCCTTGCTTTCCCCGTTTTCCGTATAGGCGCCATAGGTGCGGTATTCGGTATACCCATATCCATAGCTTTCAATCACGCCCCGGATGTACGCGGAAGCGTCGTCCAGCGTGACCTCCTGCTCGCCGGTGTCCGCATCGTTCAACCCGAAGTATACGTGGTAAACCATCTCGGTTGTCTGTCCGTCCTGCTGCCCGCAGCCGGACAGGAGCAGCGCAACCGACAGTGCTGCCAGCATCATCCAGACGCTCATTTTTCTCATTTTCATAACCGTTCTTCCTTTCTTTCGTCTCCTGTTTGATAAGGAGCTTTCTCTTTTCTCCATACAGCGGCAATTTTCCATCCCGCCTGAAACAGCAAGTTGATAACAGCGCAAAGAATCCCCATAACTGGCAGAAGCGGCAGTTCATAAACCAGCGGTATCGGTATCCAGCCCTTCAGTCCCTCCAGCACCGGATTTCCCTCCAGGCCGTAGGTATAAAAATAATTTGCCTCCGGATACACGGTAGCCCGCAGTAGCATATTGACGCCGTGGACCGGTAAGGCGAGGAGAACCAGTACCAGCAGCACCCCCGGAATATCGCGCCACCCTGGGCGGTAAACCTTCAGCGTCCCGAAGCTTACCGACAGCGCCAGCACAAGGCCGTGGAAACCGTAGAAGCCTATGGCGTTCACCGAAAGCAGCGGCACGCCTGAAAACCCGTCCACCGGCATGACCAGCGCCACCGGGGCGAATACAATACCGCCGTAAAAGCAGAACCCTTTGAGCAGGCGGCCGATCCGCCCCCGGAGCAGGGAGGCGGGTATTGCCAGCACTGCCACCACGTTGCACGGCTGTAGGGGCAGTTCATTCCAAAATGCAAACGCAAAATCCGGGCTGAAGGCCAGCAGGGTTTTATACGCCACCAGATAGACGACGGTGAACGCCGCCAGCGCCGCCAGGAATTTCCGGTTATCCTTTGCCGGAGGCTCTACCGCCTCCGAGGCGGGAAGCGGCCTGCCGCGGGCGTACCATATGCCTACGGCCAGCGCTGTTATCACCGCCATGACGACCCACCACGTCCCGTTGAACACCGAAATGGTCAAATCAGATAGCGCAGAAATGTTGCCACCTCCCCCAGTACGTAGTGAATGATGCACAGGCCCCAGATGTTGCCCTGCTTATGATAAAAGACACCCAGGACACCCAGCAGCAGCGTAGCCCCCAACATATAGGGAAGGCCGTAGGCGATGTGGAGTACACCGAATACCAGGGCGGAAACAACGATGGACATCGCGCCGGCGTATTTCCCTGTGAAAATACGCTTCAGATTCTCCTGCATAACGCCTCTTGCCAGGAATTCCTGCAGGATGACCGTCAACGGATAAATGATATCGGCAGGAGTTCCAACGCTCCAGTCCCAGAAAGGCGCTCCCTCCGGAAAAAAGTTGGGCGCCACGCGCAAAAGAACAACCTTTCCGAGGATCAGCACAACGGTTCCAACAATAGTAATGAGAATATCTGGCAAAAAGGTGGCCCTGGCATTGGTGACTCGGAGCCCGATATCCCGGATGGAAAAGCTGGTGGTTTTCAGGATGATGACGAACATGACAACGGAAATCGCCTCGATCATCAGGTTCATTACCCATCCCGGAGGCTCGGCGTCCAAATAGCGCAGCAAGCTCCACAGGAAGAGATACAGGCACACACAGATCATCAGCACCGCGAAAATCGTGGAGGACTCCCGTCGCTGGCGATTGAGCCGTGCAATCTCCGTGACATCCGAAAACAGCACCACAATGCCGATGGGAGTCACACCGTCCTCACTGCGCAGGAAGGAAGATGTCAGGCTGAACCGGCGTGTTTCCCGGTTGTGAGCTCTGTAATCCGCCTCCCCGCTGTGGGCGTGATCCTTATCATACACGGCGTCCAGCACAAACTGATGGAAGGCGTCGTTTGCCCCCTCCATATCCTGCTCCAGAAAAGCGGCCGCATAGTTCTGGCCGGTCATGTCCTGGCTTTCTCCCAGCATCTTCCGTCCCTGCTCATTGAGGAACAGGATCTGCCCCTGCCGGTCAAGAACCAGAACACCGTCGTTCATATCCCGCAGGATGCGGGGAATAATCTCCTTTACATCTTGTATCACGGGCATCTCCTCCTGTATCTGTTCGCTTAAGGCAACACCGCACAATTCTGACTGCGCAAATCTGCCGTCAGATTTATCGTCAAACAAACCAATTCTGAAAGAATTTTTTGACAGCAGGCAATAGTAGATCTATTGACAAGGAGATTTGTGCAGTTTGGCGAAAAAGATGCAAAAAGTTGTGCAGTCAAGGTGCGAACCGTGAATTGCGCGGTGCTGCCTTAAAATACAACGGTCACCGTGTTGACCCCGTCGGCATAAGCATGTACGCTGCTCCTGGTCCGGCTGACCGCCAGAGTCACGCTCAGCGCATCTCCCTGGGACAATGGGTCGAAGGCTTCTCCCTGCCAGCGGATAATTGCCTCGCAAACGCTCCCGTCCTCACTGCAAAGAGCGTCAAAGCTCAGGCTGCACGCATCATCCGGCAGTACGGGCAGAATGCTCGTCACGCACAGCTCCTCAAAAATCTGCTGATACTTGAGCGACTGCTGCGCCCCGAGCAGTTGCCTGCGGGCAAAGCGGTCGATATCGGCCGCCGCGCCGATAAAGTCAAACGCCTTGGAGGAAATATCGAGATGGAAGGTCTTCAGCCGCTGGACAAACGCCCGGCACCGGTCGGTCTTCGGGTGCTCAAACACCTGCTCCGGAGCGCCTTCTTCATAAATAATGCCCTCGTCCATGTAGAACACCCGCGTGGATACATCCCGGGCGAATTTCATCTCGTGGGTGACAATGAGCATGGTCAGCCCCTGCCCGGCCAGGCTGCGGATGACCGCCAGCACTTCTCCCACCATGGTAGGATCCAGCGCGCTGGTGGGCTCGTCAAAGAGCACGATTTCGGGCTGCATCCCCAGGGTGCGGGCAATGGCGACGCGCTGCTTTTGCCCGCCGGAGAGCTCATCCGGATAATTCAGCGCCTTTTCCGCCAACCCCACGCTGGCCAGCAAGCGCATGCCCCGTTCGTATGCCTGCTGCCGGGTGCAGCCCAGCAGCTCTACCGGCCCCAGCATGATGTTTTCAATGACCGTCAGATGGGCGAACAGGTTGAAGCTCTGGAAGACCATCCCCATCCTGCGGCGCACGGCGCTCAGCTTCGCCGGCTTCACGCCGGTCACCGGCTGCCCGAACACCTCAATCTGTCCCTCCGTCGGCGTTTCGAGGCGGTTGATGCAGCGCAGCAGGGTGCTTTTACCGGTTCCGGAGGGACCGATGATGGAGATGACTTCGCCCTTCTGTATCACGGCGTTGACGTCCTTCAGGGGGGTAATGTTGGGGAACACCTTTTTCAAATGAGAGATGGTAATGACGGGATCCCCATCCTGCACGGTCTTCGGCCCTTCATCCGCAGGAGCCTGCGGTGCAAGCTCCCGATTGATTCCCTTGAGCTCCCGGCGCCGCCGCTGAGGGTCGATTCTCCTCTCCACCAGTCCCAGCAGAAGCGTCAGGCACCAGGCCAGCAGGAAATAGAGAACCGCAGTCAATATCAGCGGGAAAAATGCCTCAAAGGTACGGCTGCGGATCAGATCGGTGACCTTGGTCAGGTCCTGCACCGCGATGTAGCCCACCACCGACGTCATTTTGACCATCGAGATGAACTCGCCCTTGTACACCGGCAAAACATGGCGCGCAGCCTGGGGCGCGATAATTTTCGTAAAGGTTTTGCACCGGCCGAAGCCCATGGCGGATGCGGCCTCCCACTGTCCGGGATCCACGGCGTTGATTCCGGTGCGGATCATTTCGGAGACATAGACGGCAAAGTTGATGGAGAACCCGATGATGGATACAACGATCCCATCCAGCCGCGCGCGGGCGAACACAACATAGAACAGCACCATCAGCAGCACCAGCACGGGGATCCCCTGAATCAGGCGGATGAAGGCTGCGGTTGCTCCGGAAATCACGCGGTTATGGCTGCGCCGCAGAAGGCACAGACCGAAGCCTAAGATCGTGCCGAACAGAGCCGAACACACCGCGATCACAAAAGTGACGCCCAGCCCGGACAGAATCATTTTCCAGCGGGCTTCCTCGATAAAGTTCTTGTAAAAGCTGTCGGTAAGTCCCTGCCAGAAGCCCTCGCCGCCCTCCGAGTTCGCGGTTTCCTGTCCCAAATCCTCGGCCCGCACGATCAGAACCGTGCCTCCGGTATAATGGGAGGTGGCAAAATCGATGCTTTGCTTCCGCTCGTCGGTGATGCTGATTGCGCCGGACACAATATCCGCCCTGCCGCTGCCCAGCATGGTGATCAGCGCGTTGAAGGTGGATTGTGTGATTTCCAGCTCCATTCCCAGTTCCTTGGCGATGAGCGCCACCAGCTCGACCTCAAGCCCCAGCGATTCACCGCTGCCGCTCACATAGCACATGGGCTCCAGCGTGGAGTCATGCGCATACCGCAGCACGTCGTTGGGCGCGTCATATTCCCCCACATCAATGGTCTTGATGCTGTCATCCGCTCCCAGCCACTTCTCCCGCAGGGCGTCCAATGTCCCGTCCTCGGTATATCTCTGAATGATGGCGCTCACCTGTTCGGTCAGCGGGCTGTCTTTTTGCAGCCCCAGGCCGTAGCTGTCGGGAGCCACCGTTTCGGGGAAAATCATCAGATCCGGCTGTCTTGCAACCGCCAGCTGAGCCATGGGCATATCGGTCACCACAGCATCCAGCGTTCCTGTCTGCAGCGCCAGAAGCATGGCCGAAAAATCATCGTAATACTGAAACTCGCAGCCGCTGACAACGCCGCTCACAATCTCGTTGTGAATGGTACCCGTCACGGCCCCCACCGTAACGCCGGCAAAATCCTGCAGCGTCTGATAGCGAACCGGATTCTGACTGGCGTTCGCCACCACCGCTACAATTCCGCCGGTGTAATTGGGATCGGAAAAGTTGACGCTTTCCACCCGTTCCTCGGTTACGGTCATGCCGCTGGCCGATACATCGTATGTCCCGGTGGAAAGCCCCGCAAAAATGGAGGTGATCTCGGTACTGATCACTTCCAGCCCGTAGCCGTATTCCTTGCAGAAGCGAACCATGATATCGATATCGTATCCGACAATCCGATCGTCCTTGATGTAGCAGAAGGGTGCGACGTCGGTTTTCACCGCCATCCGGATGACGCCGTTCTCCGCGGGGAAAGACGTCCAGTCTTCCACAACCTTTTTGCTCTCATCGGCTCCCAGCCAGATCTCATCAATTTCCTCCAGCGTGCCGTCCGCCCGGATCTTCGCCAGGTATTCGTTATATTCGTCCCGCAGGGCGGCTCCGCGCTCGGTCCCCGAAAAGGCGGCGGCATAGCTCTCCTCCACCAGGATGTCGGGGAGGTAGGTCACAGCCTGGTTTTCCTGACACAGGAGACGGGCGATTGGCTCGTCGATCAAAAAGCCGGTGATTTTTCCCTGCTCCAACGCCAGCGCCAAATCCGGTACCCGGTCGTAATACTGCTTATCCGCATTCCGGATCAGATTGTCGGTATGCACGTCAAGGCTGGAGCCGGTCATCACCCCTATGGTCTTTCCGTCCAACTGCCGGATGCTGGTAATGGATTCGGATTCCGCAGCATGACAGCCGCTCAGCAGCATACACAGGATGCTCAGCAGCCAGATGGCACAGAAAAGACGCCCTGTCGCTTTGTTTCGTTTCATATCGTTTTTTCCCTTTTCAGTCTGTTTTGATCTAATAAGCCCCGATCGGTTTGCCGACAGGAACCCTTTGCAACCCCGCACAGTCCGTAGGGGGATCGGATCAGGCCAAAGGAAAAAGGCTGACAAAGGGAAATATCGGCAAGCACCTGTTTGGCCGGCTTTTCTCTTTGTTTGCCCCATTCCTTACCGCATCCGATCAGATGATTCCGTGATCCCTGGCCAGCGCCTCGATGCTCCGATCATAGGTTGCCTCGGCCTCTTTGGAAAAAAAGCAGCCCGGCACGCCCTCGTTATGGTCGCGGTGATGGGCCACACAGGCACAGCATTTGCCATGCCGCGGGCAGTCATATGTACAGGGGCAATCCCGTTTGTTGTCGCATTGACGATTCATGGTTCATCTCTCCTTTTTTCCGATCTGGGGCTATGGCTCCGTCTGCCCTTCCAGCCAATCCACAAATTCGGCTGTGGTATAGGTAAAGGCAATCTCGGTTTTACTGCCGTCGGATACCAGGAACTCGGTCAGTCCGTATTCCGAGTCTCCGCCGCTCCAGTCATAGGTATAGCCAAGCCGCGTCCAGGGGTAATCGCTCTCAAAGTAGGACCAGAGGATGTTGCCGTCAAACCATTCCTTATATGCCGCATCCGTCACGATGGCATAGTCGTTTTCCATCTGCTTTGTCACATCGGTGACATAGGCGGGGCGTATCACATCCTCCGGAGAGACCCAGAAAGCGGTAAATCGGGTATACCCTTCGTCCGCGTGAACCCCCAAAAGCTGTGCGAAGCGCAGCTCCCAATCCTCCACCCCGTCGCGGCTTTGCGCATACCACGTCAGCATCTCCCCAACGGAGGTGGCCCAGATATCCCCGTATTCGGTCGGGATGGAGCCGCCGGGTGCGCAGGCGTCGTCATAGTCATGCCAGCTCAGCAGCAGCACCCGTTCCCCCGCTTCGTCCCAGATGACCTGATCGTCCTCCTTTGTCAGCGTCACCAGCTCCCTGATTTCCGCATCCTCGCTGAAAACCGCATCCGTCATGGCGGCCTTCCACAGCGCGTCGTTGCCGGGGGCGGTCTCCTTGCACCCGGTCAGCGATACCAGCAAAACCAACAGAGCCAGTGTCAGAAACCGTTGTTTTTTCATTGGCGTCATTCGTCCTCTCTTTCCTTCCGCAGCAGCATCTGGTCAGTTCCCCGCCGTAGCGCCAGCAGCATTTTCAAATCCTCCGCGCTCAGCTCCAGGCCGGCCTTTCGAAACAGCTTCAGCGCTTTGCGCGTATAGCTTTCCTCCGTCAGGCGGGGGAACTGTTCCGCCAGCCTGGTCATACCCTCCTGAAGCTCCTGATTCGTATCCAGCACCCAGTTAAAGCGGGCCGCGTCCTCAAAATGCAGAGGCGCCTTCTTCTTTTTCCGAAACCACTTCATACCCTTCACCAGCTTTCCATTGAGAATATTGAGGCACTGGGAAAAACCGTTTTACTTAAGGCAACACCGCGCAATTCACGGTTCGCACCTTGACTGCACAACTTTTTGCATCTTTTTCGCCAAACTTCACAAATCTCCTTGTCAATAGATCCACTATTGCCTGCGTCAATTTGGTTTGTTT
>CALXUY010000064.1 GCA_944391805.1 uncultured Clostridia bacterium | reverse complement strand
GGGGTTCCAACCCCAACATATACATGAATTTTGAGGCAGGAATGCGATTCGCCGCCCTGATTTCATTTTTTCGCTGTTGAATCGCAAAATTTAATACTGGGAACTAATTTTTAGAGGTTCCCTATATAGAAATTTCCACTGTCCACTTTCAAATCACGATTCAGGCAGTTGAAAAGCGTTGTTTTACCAGCGCCGTTCCTGCCAAGTAAGCCGTAAATTTTTCCTTCTTCAAATGTAAAGTTGATGTCTTTGAGAACTTCTTTTTTCTCAAATCTTTTTGACAAATGTTCAATTACAAATTTCATCATATCCTCTGTTACATCTTATGCTGGTAATACGCCGATTTTGCTTTCCGTAGCTGTGTGGTGTCGCCTAAAAAATCTGACGTGCAAAAAGCCATAGGCGGCGCACAGTCAGATTTGAGCGGTATTGCCTTCATTCTTGTTCTTCCGGAGGATCAAACAGCTTGAGCTGCTCGGAGGGCGAGGGCTTTGGGGCGCGATAGGGGATGCCGAGGTGTTCATAGGCCAGCCGGGTGACACAGCGCCCCCGGGGCGTGCGGCTGAGGTAGCCGATCTGCATCAGGTATGGCTCATAGACGTCCTCGAGCGTGATGGCCTCCTCGCCCACGGTGGCGGCGAGGGTTTCCAGCCCCACGGGCCCCCCGTCATAGAATTTAATGATGGTTTCAAGCATCCGGCGGTCGGTGTTGTCCAGCCCCAGCTGGTCAATTTCCAGCTTGTTCAGCGCGTAGTTTGCAATTTCCGAGTTGATTTTGCCGTTCCCCATCACCTGTGCAAAGTCCCGCACCCGCTTGAGCAGGCGGTTGGCAATGCGGGGCGTTCCGCGGGAGCGGCTGGCAAGCTCCATTGCGCCGTCGTCGGTGATCTCCATACCGAGAATTCCGGCGCTGCGCCGAACGATTTCGGCAAGCTCCTCGGGAGTGTACAGCTCCAGCTTCATCAGCACGCCGAAGCGGTCGCGCAAGGGCGTGGTCATCTGACCGGCGCGGGTGGTGGCTCCGATCAACGTGAATTTTGGAAGGTCGATGCGGATGCTGCGTGCCGAAGGGCCTTTGCCGATGATGATGTCCAGCGCGTAGTCCTCCATGGCGGGGTAGAGAATCTCCTCCACTGCGCGCGAGAGACGGTGAATTTCGTCGATAAACAGCACGTCTCCCTCATTGAGGTTGGTGAGAATGGCGGCGAGATCCCCCTGCTTTTCAATGGCAGGCCCTGAGGTGATGCGGATGTTCACGCCCATTTCGGCTGCGATGATGTTGGAAAGCGTGGTTTTTCCCAGCCCGGGAGGACCGTAGAGCAGCACATGGTCGAGCGGATCGCCTCTGCCCTTGGCAGCTTCAATATAAACCTTGAGAATTTCCTTGACCTTCTCCTGCCCGATGTAGTCGGCCAGATGCCGGGGGCGCAGTGAGAGGTCGGTGTCGGCATCCTCGGCGGTATATCCGGTGTTCAGGATCCGGTTTTCAAAATCAAATTCATTGCTATCCATTTGGTTGTTCTGGTTTCCTTTCTGCGGGCGTTCAGGCGTTCACCCGGGTAGCCCGACACCATGGAGACGGGACGGAGGTTTTGTCTGTGGGCGTCCACGGCGCCTGCGCGCGATGCGGGGATGGGTGTGACCCTCTCCAATCCGTGCTTCGGAGCATTTATCGCATCCGCACCGGCGCCGGGATCAGATTTTCATGAGCTTTTTGAGCGACGCCCGGATGATCTCCTCCAGCTCCATTCCGGCAATGTCCAGATCCTTGAGCACGGCGGTGGCCTCTGCGCGGGAATAGCCCAGCACCAGCAGTGCCTCGATCGCCTCGCCGAGCTTGCCGCGCCCGCCGCCGGGGGAGTCGGGTATGGGCAGCACCCCGCTGCCGGAGGGCAGCTCTCCGCCGCTCTCCTTCAGCATTTTATCCTTTAGCTCAAGAATGATGCGGGCTGCGGTTTTCGGGCCGATGCCGTTGGCCTTAGAGATGGTTTTTCGGTCGTCCGTGCAAACGGCAAGCGCAAATTTTTCGGGGGTCAGCAGAGAGAGGACGGACAGTGCCGCCTTCGGTCCCACCCCGGAGACCGAAATCAGCATTTTGAAGGACGAAAGCTCTGCCTCGGTGGCAAAGCCGAACAGCTCAATGTCATCCTCCCGGACCGCAAGGTAGGTGTAAAGCCGCACCGTGGGGGGATTGGAGGCCGAGCGGGGAGGCATGGCGTTGTAGGTGGTGCCGCTGATGGTCAGCTTATAGCCAACGCCGCCAACGTCCAGCACGGCAAAGCCGGAGGCCAGATGGGTCAGATTTCCGTTGATATAATAGAACATGCGTTACTCCTTATCGCGCGGGGGCTGCCGGTCGGGCGGGGCGGGGAGTCGCTTCATGGTGTCTGCCCGCAGCTTCTGCTTCGGAATTCCCACAAATGCGCGCAGCACGCGAACCCTGCGCAGCACCGGCGTCAGTACAATCAGCAGTACGAATACGCCGAGCGAGATGATCGAGATGATCGAGCCGAGCACCAGTGTGTTGGGGCGATAGACCATTTCAATGTCGTGCGTTTCTCCGGCATTGCCGTCCACATAAAAGGCGACAACCGAGCCGAGTGCCTTGACGGTGGGAATCTCCACACCGTCCACGGTGATCTTCCAGCCCTGGTCATAGGCCAGCGTGGTCATCACCAGCTCACGGGACCGGGATGCGGTGAAGGTGCCGCTGAAGGAGTGCTCGGTATAATCGTTGATGATGAACTGGTCGTCTGCCAGGCGCGCCATGGCGTCCTCAAACACTGCCCAGTCGATATAATAGATGCAGGGGTCGTCCACAAAGAACAACTGATCCGATTGGAGCGACATTCTCAGCGTCAGCTCGTCTCCTGCCTCCTGCATTCCGAGTGACACGATGCGCAGCGACTCGCCGCTGCCGAAGCTGCCGCAGCTTGTGCTGTTTCCGTCGGTCTGATTGATCAGCGTCAGCTTCACCTCACGGGGGTAATCGGTGGGCAGATAAAAGTATAGCTCGCCGTCCACCGGATTCTCAACCGTGAAGGAGTAGCTGGCTCCCGTATTGGAGCTGTAAAAGCAGGTGTGGTTTTCGTTGTAAATTGGGTAGGGCAGACCGCTGGAATCGGTTTCTGTAATCTCCAGCGGCACAAAAACCTGCACGGTTTCGTCCTCGCCCAGCATGGCGGTGATGATGGCGTTGAGGCGCTCGAACGGGCTGTAATATGCATCCTCGTATTCGGCATTGCGGATGGTTTCCTCGATGCCGAGCTTGTCATTGACCCAGTTTTTCACCTTTTCAATGAATGCGCCGATTTTGCTTTTCTTCTGATCCTCATCGTCATCCTCCTCCGGCGTGCCCGCTGCCTGCCGGTAGCCGAGCGGGAAGTCCAGCAGCGCCTCATCCACGCCATAGGCGATCGAGAGCGCGTAGGGGTTGCGGTAAGCCGTATATTTCCCGTTCTGCGCGTAGACCTCGTAGTAGCTGTTGAAGCAGTCAAAATTGGTGTCGGCGATGATATATTTCAGCCCCAGCAGCGAATCGTTGACCGGCGTTCCGCCAAGGTATTTCGACCAGTGCGACTGTGAGGCGTAGCCCATTGCGTCCAGAAACTTGATGGTCTCCTGATTGAGCGTGGAGGTGGAACCCGAAAGCCCTCGCACATTCAGCGCCATGTTGTCGTTGAGCTTGCGGAACATGGTTTTTTCCATGCGGTAAAAGGAGTCGTCGCTGTCCTGCACCATCTCCACAATCGGCCGGACCTCTTTGAGGTAGTCGTTATATCCCGAGTAGCCGGAATACACCACGTCGCTGTCCAGCGCGTTCATGTTCCAGAGCCCGTTGAGAAACACTTCAATAGAGACCACCGCAACCAGCCCGACACACACCACCTCCTTTGCTTTGGAGGTGCGCATCAGCCCCAGCACCGAGAGGTAGACCACAATCATAATCAGAGTAAACCAGATGCAGGTATAATCGTTGGGATCCACGTATTTTTCATCGGTGTATTTTTGCAGAATGACACACAGCACCGCAATGATGGCCCCGGTCCCGGCTACCGTGCGCAGCGGGAAGGATTCCAGCACGGTCAGCGCCCGGCAGGCGAGCACGCAGAGGTAGAACACCAGCATGAAGCTGTAGCGGTAGTTGAGCCAGTTGGGGCGCTGGAACCCATGCCAGAACAGGTCAATGACCGAGAGCGAAAAGCTGGCAATGAACAAAAATACGAACACGGCCGAGCAGATCTTTTGCCGCATCGGGTATTTTTTGGAGAGGAAATAGGCCGGCAGCAGCAGGAGCGTCAGCACACCGCAGTAAACAAACGGGTAGCCTTCGGGTCTGACCGTATCATAGGAGCCTGGCAGGAACTTGTAGAGCAGGTCGAGGATATCAAATTTCAGGTTCCATACCCATTCCGGGGTTGAAAATGTGGATTTGCCGAAGCTGAGCGAATAGTAGGCGCTAATGAGAATGACCATGGCAATGCCGACTGCCAGCAGCGAGAAAAAGGCCATCCGCAGCACCGATTTGAGCAGGTGCAGGCGCTCCCGCAGGGGGTTGTTGCGGGAGTCCTCAGAGTGTGCAATGTAGTAGAGAACAAAATAGAAAAAGCAGTAAATGCACACCATAAAGCCGATATAAAAGTTGCTGAACAGCGTGACGGCCAGAAGGGCGGTGTAGAGCTTGAAGCGACCGTATTTGATCAGCGATTCAATGCCGAGTGTGATGAGCGGAAGCCACATCATCGCGTCGATCCACATGGTGTTGTGCTGCTGCACGATGCCGTAGCTCGAGAGCGCGTAAAAGACCGAGAAAATAATGATGGCAACCGGCCGGCGCTCTTTGGAGGTTTTGTACATGTAGTAGCCGAAGGTTCCGCCGCAGATCGCGGTTTTGAGCAGGAACAGGGTCAAAAGGCCCTCCAGCATCCGGTCAGTGGGGAAGAGGCAGACCAGAAAAGAGAGAGGACTTGCCAGATAGTAGGCGTAAATTCCGAGAAATTCTCCGCCCATGGCACGGGAGAAGGAGTAGAGCAGATCGGCGTCTCCCCGGACGAAGTTGCGCAGCGCTTCAAAAAACCAGACATACTGCCCGTTGAGATCGAGCACCAGCACGCTGCCGTCCCCGATCGGGTAGATCTCTCTGGAAAAATACATCAGATACATCAGCACGGCGGGAATGGCCATGCAGAGCAACAGAAACCAGTAGTTTCCGAGGAATTGCCGGAATCTGCCGTGCTGTCCCGGCAGCTTGAGCTGCTTTTCATTGAGCGCCAGTTGCTTGCTGGTTGGAATGACGGAAGGCTTATTCATTCGTTTGTTCTGTTCCTTTCTTGTTTTCTTCCTGTGCGTTCTCTGCAGGGAGAATCTGCTTGACGGCTTTTTCCAGCTTGATGCGGTTCATGGTCATATCCCGGCCGCAGGTCTGGCAAACAATGCGGACCTCCGAGCCGACACGCAGAATCTGAAATACCGAGCCGCCGCATGGGTGGGGCTTTTTGAGCTGTATCCGGTCATATAGCTTGAATCTGACAATCGGTACCATATCGTCACCAGCCTTTCCTGCAATTGCAAAATCCGTATGGGCATGTATGCCCGACAGGATATATTATACCATAAAAAAATCTTTCTGTAAACCGCAATTCTGTATTTTCAAACGGTTTTTTCCAAAAAATCAAAGATATATTTGACTTCTGTGCGAAAACGTGGTATAATATGTTGAAGGATCCGGTCTGCACGTTCCGAAATGCCGCGAGCGGACCGCAAAGGAGCGTTTATGGAAAACCGATTTGCGGAACTATTGGGGAAAATCATGCTGGTCGGCATCACCTACTATCACCCGGACGGGGAGTGCGCCGGGCAGCGTCAGCTTTGGGGAACCGTGATTTCAGCCGATGAAACCGGTGTGGTGCTGCGGCAAAGCAACGGGGCTCGGTTCTCGCTGCCGCCGGACCTGTCCTCTGTAGAGCCGGCGCCGCCGGGCGAATACCGCCTCCGTTCCACCGGAGAGGTTGTGCGGGATCCCGATTATCTGTCCACATGGAACTGCGAGCTGTCCGGTGACGGTGCGGGGAACCATGAGGAAGAGGACGGAGCGCCGGATGCCGCCGGCCGCTGATTGCCGGACTACGGAGCAGAGAACGGAGAAGCGAAATGCGCATACTTGGAATTGACCCCGGCCTGGCGATTGTCGGATGGGGGGTTGTGGATTACAACCGGTCAAAATTTCATACCGCGGCCTACGGCGCGCTGCGCACACCGGCCGGGATTCCGACCGAGAGAAGGCTGGAGCTGCTGTATGGCGGAATGCAGGAACTGCTCGCCACCTACCACCCCGACGATATGGCGATTGAGGAGCTGTTTTTCAACACCAATATCACCACCGGTATCCGGGTGGCCGAGGCGCGCGGTGTGCTGCTGCTGGCCGCCCGGCAGGCAGGGGTTGCCATTCAGGAGTACACGCCGCTGCAGGTCAAGCAGGCCGTGGTGGGCTACGGCCGGGCGGAGAAGCGCCAGGTTATTGCAATGGTGACCACGCTGCTCGGCCTGAAGGAGGCCCCCAAGCCGGACGATACGGCCGACGCACTGGCCATTGCCATCTGCCACGCGCACAGCGGCGGCTCCCGACTGGCCTCGTATTTCAATCAGAACACCGTCTGACGGCCGACGGCCCGCGGAATCTGCCGCAATCCGGCAGATGCGCGCGGCGGGGGTGGCCGGGCCGAAAGGGATATTTCGCCGCCTGCGGGCGGAAACTTTTGCGCAGCAAAAGTTTCCGGCGGCTTGCCGCCTCAAACTCTTTGAAGAAAGTGAAACGTGCGAAGCACGTTGATCAAATACTTTCATCAAAACTGACGAAGGCCGTTGCTTTGGTCTACCGTCTGCGGGATCCCTCCGCAAAGGAGGGATTCCCAATTTGTGAGTAAAAAACGATATGGAGAGGAAGAAGGAGTATGTGGGGCGCGGACCGCTGGGAAGATTATGAATTGTTGGATACATCGGACGGAGAGCGTCTGGAGCGATGGGGAAGCCTGATTCTGATCCGCCCCGATCCGCAGGTGATCTGGAAGAATGCCGCGCGGCACCCCGCATGGAAAAGAGCCGACGGCGTTTACCGCCGTTCGCACGCCGGCGGCGGAGGATGGGTACAGAGCCGCCTGCCGGAGTCCTGGAGCATCGGATACGGTGGGCTGCGCTTTCTCCTGCGCCCGATGGGCTTCAAGCATACCGGGCTGTTTCCCGAGCAGGCCGCCAACTGGGATTGGTTCGGCGGATTGATCCGGAACGCCGGGCGGCCGGTGCGCGTGCTCAATCTGTTTGCCTACACGGGCGGCGCAACGCTGGCGGCGGCACAGGCCGGCGCCAGCGTCGTGCATGTGGACGCGGCCCGCGGAATGGTGGCGCAGGCAAAGGAGAATGCCGCGCTTTCCGGATTGGGGAACGCTCCCATCCGGTATATTGTGGACGACTGCAAAAAGTTTGTTGAGCGGGAGATGCGCCGCGGCAGCCGTTATGATGGTATCATCATGGATCCTCCCTCCTATGGCAGAGGCCCGGGCGGCGAGGTCTGGAAGCTGGAGGAGAGCATCGACGGGCTGATCGGTTTGGCGGCCGGCCTGCTCTCCGAGCGGCCGCTGTTTTTTCTGGTCAACTCCTACACCACCGGCCTCTCCCCGATGACCATGGGTTATCTGCTGGAGCTCAAGCTGCGCAGCCGGCTTGGGGGAACCGTAGAGTCCGGGGAGCTGGGACTGCGCGTGAGCCAGACGGGAGGTTATCTGCCGTGCGGAGCCAGCTCGCGCTGGGTTGCAGAGCAAGCATCACCTGAACAAAGGAAAGGAAGGAAGACGAGCCTTGTCCGATAACCAAAGCTATATTCACGCCGAGCATCTCTGCTTTTCCTACGAGGGGAGGGACGGAGAGCCGGATGAGCCAGCCCTGCGCGACGTCTCTCTCGACATCGCACGGGGGGAATATGTGGCCATTCTCGGGCACAACGGCTCGGGCAAATCCACGTTTGCAAAGCTGCTCAATCAGATTCTGGAGGCCACCTCCGGAAAGCTGATTGTCGGAGGAACCGACCTGACCGATTCGGAACTGACCGAGGAGGAGTTGATGCGCCATCGCCGCCGCGTGGGCATGGTGTTTCAGAATCCCGACAACCAGCTGGTCGCCACACTGGTGGAGGAGGATGTGGCCTTCGGCCCCGAAAATCTCGGTGTGCCGCAGCCCGAGCTGCGCCGCCGCGTGGACGAGGCGCTGGCCACGGTGGGAATGACCGAATATGCCGGGCATGAGCCGCACCGCCTCTCGGGCGGACAAAAGCAGCGGGTGGCCATTGCGGGTATCATTGCCATGATGCCGGAGTGCATTGTGTTCGACGAATCCACCGCTATGCTGGATCCGTCCGGGAGGCGGGAGGTGCTGGACACCATCCGGATGCTCAACCGGGAGCACGGCATTACCATTCTCAATATCACGCACTATATGAACGAGGCGGCACAGGCCGACCGCGTCATTGTCATCAACGACGGCAGCATTCTCATGGACGGCAAGCCAGACGAGGTGTTTGAGCGCCGGGAGGAGCTGCGCGCGGTCGGGCTGGAGGTCCCGCAGTGCGCCGAGCTGATTCACCGTCTGCGCGCATACGGAATCGGGCTTGCGGGAGAGGGAATTTCCACCCCCGAGGGCTGCGCCGGACTGATCTGCCGGGCGCTCGGTCTGCCCGATGCCGCCGGAAAGGAGGGGGCGGACGCTCATGGAACGCAGAGATAAAATTGTGCTGGAGCATGTCAGCTTTGTTTACGGTGCCGGAACGCCGTTTGAGCAGAAGGCGCTGGATGACGTCAGTCTCCGGATTTCCGCCAACTGCATTACCGGCGTCATCGGGCATACCGGATCGGGGAAATCCACCATGATGAACCTGCTCAACGGGCTGGCCAAGCCGGCCGAGGGAAAGGTTTACCTCGATGGCTATGACATCAATACCGTTCTTTCCGATGTGCTGGAGGAGTGGCGCACCCGTCCGGAATATGCCTCCCTGTCTGCCCGCGCCGCCAAAAAGGCGATCAAGGCCGAAATTGCCCGCCGGCAGCGGGAGCTTTGCTTCCGCGTGGGGCTGGTGATGCAGTATCCCGAGTATCAGCTCTTTGAGGAGAGCGTTTATCAGGACATTGCCTATGGTCCCAAGAACATGGGGCTCTCCCCGCAGGAGATTGACAGCCGTGTGCGGGAGGCCGCGGCCTTTACCGGCGTGGAGGCGGATTGGCTGAACCGGTCCCCGTTCGATCTCTCGGGGGGGCAGAAGCGCCGGGTGGCCATTGCCGGTGTGATGGCCATGAAGCCCGAGGTGCTGGTGTTGGACGAGCCGGCCGCCGGGCTGGATCCCCACGGGCGCACACAGCTCTTTGAAAAAATCTGTGCTTACCAGAAGCAGACCGCCTCTGCGGTCATCATCGTCAGCCACAGCATGGAGGACATGGCGCAGTATTGCGACGAGGTCGCGGTGCTCTCGGGGGCACGCCTGATTCTGCAGGGCAGCCGGGAGGAGGTGTTTTCCCACACCGATCTGCTCGAGCAGGTCGGGCTGGACATCCCTCAAATCACCCAGCTCGTGCGGCTTCTGCGCGCACGGGGTGTCGAACTGCCGGAGAATATTTACACGGTGGATCGTGCCGTGGAGCTGCTTCGGGAGCGCTTCGCAGAGACGGGGCGCTGTCCCGCCGGCGGCGCAAAGTAACGATTGTAAGGATATTTTTCATGAAGAACATTGCATTCGGGCAGTACTATCCTGCCGATTCGGTGATCCATCGCATGGATCCCCGCGCCAAGCTGATTGTGGCGGTGCTCTACATTGTCTGCACCTTTCTGTGCACCAATGCGCTCTGCTTTGCGGTGCTGGTGCTCTCGGCCGTCGTGCTGACGCTGCTGAGCAAAATTCCGCTGCGGCTGCTGCTGCGCACGCTCCGCCCGCTCATTTTCATTCTGGCTTTCACCTCGCTGATCAATATCTTTTTCACGAAGGGGGAGCATCTGCTCACCCCCGAGAGCTGGGTGGTCAAAATTTATCTCGAAGGAATCTGGAACGCGCTGTTTATGATCCTGCGCATTACCATCCTGCTGGCGGCGACCGGCATTTTCCTCTCTTTTACCACCACTCCCATCGCTCTGACCGATGCGCTTGAGCAGTTGTTTTCTCCGCTCAAAAAGATCAGGGTGCCGGTTCACGAGGTTGCGATGATGACCAGCATTGCGCTGCGCTTCATCCCACTGCTGACCGAGGAGACCGAAAAAATCATGAATGCGCAGAAGGCCAGAGGCGCCGATTTCCAGAGCGGAGGCCTGATCAAGCGGGCAAAGGCGCTGCTGCCGGTATTCATCCCGCTGCTCAGCTCGGCCATGAAGCGGGCGGATGAGCTGGCAAACGCCATGGACTGCCGCTGCTATCACGGCGGGGAGGGCAGAACCCGGCTCAAGGTGCTGCATTTCCGTGCCTCTGACGTGGCTGCCATGGTGCTGGTGGTTGCTTTTGGCGTGGGGATATTCTTTCTGAACCGACTCGGCATCGGGTACACCATGTGACGGCCATGAAAATACTGTTGAAGTTGAGCTACCTCGGCACGGGCTATTGCGGCTATCAGGTGCAGGCCAATGGCGTAACCGTGCAGGAAAAGCTGAATGAGGCGGCACAGGCGCTCTTCGGGCACCCCTGCGACATTGTGGGGTGCAGCCGCACCGACAGCGGCGTGCACGCCAACGAGTTCTGCGCCGCGGTATCGCGAAAGGGGGAGACAGGGCTGCAAACCGGCATACCGATCGGGCGGCTTCCGCTTGCCTTTTCCGCGCACCTGCCCCCCGACATTTCGGTGTTTGACGCTGTATGGGTGAATGAGGATTTTCACCCTCGCTATGACGTGTGCGAAAAGGAATACCTCTACCGCATCTACAACCGCCCGGTGCGCTCTCCGTTTGAGGAGGGCCGCTCCTGCCATATCCCGCGCCCGATCACCGACTGCGATCTTGCACGGATGCAGGAGGCTGCGGCGTACTTTGTGGGAACGCATGATTTTTCGGCCTATATGGCGAGCGGCTCCAAAATCACCGACCCGGTGCGGACGGTGTTCGGCTCGGTGCTGGAGCGACAGGGGGATGTGATTCTCTATCGGGTGCGTGCGAACGGCTTTCTATACCACATGGTGCGCATTCTGGCCGGAACTCTGCTCGCCGTAGCGGAGGGGAGGCTGGAGCCGGATGACATTCCAGCCGTCACCGCCTCGCGCGATCGGTCCAGAGCCGGCATTACCATGCCTGCCGAGGGCCTGTATCTCAACCGGGTGGTTTACCCCGGGCATCTGTTCCGAACAGGGAAGGAGAACCGTTGAAAAGAGCAGAGAAAAAACGCAGCGGAGAGCCGGAGGAGCTGGAGCTGCAAACACCGGTCAACGATTACTACGAGTCGGTATCCGAGCGCTATGGCGTGGCGCAGGTCATCCTCTATATGGCGCTGCTCGCCTTTGTGTCGATCTCGCTTCTGAGCAATACTGGGCTGATTACCTATCAGAACCTCTATTATTTTTTCAAGGATCTCAACGCGTCGGCCGAAACCGTGGATGTGCTGCACACCGATGCGGTCAGCTACCCCACCGATGTTTCCCAGAGCTTTGCGCTCTATCGCCAAGGGCTTGCGGTGGCGGGCAATACCTCGGTCACGGTGTTTACCGCCACCGGGCGGCAGGTGTTGAGCCAGAGCATCCAGTATCAGAATCCGGTGGCCGTCGGCTCGGGCAAATATCTGCTGGTTTACGAGCTGGGAGGAACCCAGTATTCGCTTTACAATTCCTATACGCAGATTTTTTCGGGCAGAACACAGGAGCCTCTGCGGGGGGCCGCGGTTTCGTCCTCCGGTATGTACGCGCTCATCACCCAGTCGGCGCAGTATCCGTCTGTGGTGGAGCTGTATGACAGCGGGTTTGACCTCACCGGACGGTATCCCTATAACGCCTATGTCACCGACGTGGCGCTCAATGCCAAGGGCACCATGCTTGCGGTTGTGACCTCGGCATCTGCAAACGGCGTGTTTTCCACCCGTTTGCATGTCTATCAGCCGGGGAGCACCGAAAAGCTCTCGGAGCTGGAGGTGAGCGACAGTCTCGGTCTGCGCTGTGCGTTTACCGAAAACGGGAATATTGCAATTCTTTGCGGGGGCGGCGTTTATTATGCCTCGGTTCGTGGGACACTGGAAGCAGAGCACTCGTTTGAAGGGAAAAATCTTTCATGCGCCGACCTCAATGAGAGCGGATGTGCCGTTGTGCTGAAAAAATCCGGCAATTCCGCGGAAAATGAGATAATTGTATTTGACAAAAGCGGGAAAATGTTGTATAATAGAACAGCAGTTGAAAAAGCCGATGCGATTGTGCTGTGCGGAGGGGTGGTTTTTCTCAAGCAGCCGGACGGTGTGCTGCGCATCAAAAGCGCGGACGGCGCAGAGACCAAGGTGCCCTGCACCACCGACCAGCGCACACTGCTTGCAGTGGATGAAACCCGCGTGCTGCTTTGCTCGCCGCAAAAGGCGGTATATTATCGGTTTGGCAACTGATATTCCGATTCGGAAAGGAGATCGTTTGGATGAGTCATATTCTTTTGGACATTTTGTTTGTCGCGGTTGGAGTTCTGATTATTGCCATCTGTGCCAAGCGCGGGTTCTTTCTCACCTTACTCAAGTTTTTCAAGCTGTTTCTCGCGTTTGGCGCGGCATATCTCTGGGGCGGTGCGTTTGGAAACTTCCTTGGGGAAAAATTTCTCAACGCGCCCATCCGCAGCTCGGTGTTTGGCAAGGTCAATGAAATTTATCTGAACACCGCGGGGAGCTTTGATGTGGAGAGCGCCATGGAGGCGGTCCCGGATTTTCTGCTGACCGACAGCCTGCGTGCGCAGCTGCAATCGCTTGGCGGCAGCGGGGAGGAGCTGGTCAACTCGATCACCGATACGGTGGCGGGGGCGCTTTCTTCGGTTGTTTGCTCGGTGCTGGGTTTCCTTGCAGTGTTCCTGCTGGCCTTCCTGGCACTGACCATTGTCTATGTGTTTGTCAAACATTTCAAAGATAAAATTCCGATTATCGGCGTCGCCGACAGCATCATGGGCGGTGTGCTGGGATTGGCACTGGCATGGATGCTCCTGCTGGTGGTCGGCTCGCTGCTGAAGGTGTTCTTCGGCAACAGCGAGCTTTATACCGAGTCTGCCGTTGTCAAATTCTTCGGGGATTTCAACGGGATCAAGATGCTCAATGTCAGCGAATGGATCAATGGCCTTCAGCAGAATTGATTCCTGCCATGGAAAGCATTACCGCAGGGGCGCCGCCTCCCGGTAATGCTTTACCTGATTACACAGAAAGGCTCCGGCTTGTCTCCGGAGAAACAATACTCATGACCATGTGTTCGAAATGCCACAAGCGCGTGGCGGTGGTTTTTATGACCCGTCAGGGGAACGGGGAAAAGGAGACCCGCGGCTTCTGCATGAAATGCGCAAAGGAGTTCGGGGTTCCGATTGATAACATCGTGGGCAACGTGATCGATCAGCTCGGCATCTCCCAAGAGCAGCTCGAAAGCGCAGAGGAGGATCTGACCGCTATGCTCGGTCAGCTTCAGCCTCCCTCCGACAACGACGATAACGCCGACGGCGGTGCGCCCGCCATCGATATTCCCAAGCTCTTCCGGGAGGCAGGGCTTGCCCCGGCAGAGAATGCCGGCACGCCGACCCCGGAGGAGCCGGGCAAAAAGGACCGGAACGGCAGAAAAAAGGCGAAGGAAGAAAAAAAGCTCAAATTTCTCACCACCTACTGCCGCAATCTGACCCAGTTCGCACGGGAAGGAAAGCTCGACAATATCATCGGCCGCGACCGGGAGCTCTCCCGCGTGGTGCAGATTCTCTGCCGCCGTCAGAAGAACAATCCCTGTCTGATCGGTGAGCCGGGCGTGGGAAAGACCGCGATTGCCGAGGCTCTTGCCATCCGCATTGCGGCGGGAAACGTCCCGTATAAGCTGAAGGGCAAGGAGATATATCTGGTCGACATGACGGCGCTGGTGGCGGGAACCCAGTTCCGGGGGCAGTTTGAGTCCCGCATTCTCGGTCTGCTTGCCGAGGTGCAGGCGGTGGGCAACGCCATTCTGGTCATCGACGAGGTGCACAACATTGTGGGCACCGGCGATGCCGAGGGCAGCGTCAATGCCGCAAACATCCTCAAGCCCGCGCTCTCGCGTGGGGAGGTGCAGGTCATCGGTGCAACCACCCTGACCGAATACCGCAAATATATTGAAAAGGATACCGCGCTCGAACGCCGCTTCCAGCCTGTCATGGTCAACGAGCCGAGCATCGACGACACGGTGGAAATGCTGCAGGGCATCAAGCACTATTACGAGGAGTTTCACGGCGTTATCATTCCGGATGAGCTCCTGCGGCGCGCGGTGGTGCTCTCCGAGCGCTATATCACCGACCGGTTTTTGCCGGACAAGGCGATCGATCTGCTCGACGAGGCGGCTTCGCACCTGTCTCTCTCGTCGGCTGCGCTCAACGAGAGCTATTCCATCCGCGACCATCTGCTGGAGCTGCGGCAGCGTCGGGAGGAGCTGGAGTCCGAAATCGCCGGAAACGAAGCGGTGGAGCAGAACCGCTATGAGGAGATCACCAAGCTGCGCTCCGAGGAGCTGCGTCTGGCCGAGCGCCTTGACGAGCTGGAGCCGGACACCAAGGCGATTGTCATGACCGAAAACGAGATCGCCGACGTCATCGAGCTCTGGACCGGAGTTCCGGCCACCAGCATCACCGAAAACGAGTTTGAGCAGATCGACCAGCTCGAGAGCCGCCTGCGCCAGCGCATTGTCGGGCAGGATGAGGCCGTGTCGGCGGTGTCCCGCGCCATCAAGCGCAACCGGGCGGGAATTTCCTATAAGAGAAAGCCGGTTTCCTTCATTTTCGCCGGCCCCACCGGCGTGGGGAAAACCGAGCTGGTCAAAACGCTGGCAAACGACCTGTTCCATTCGCCCGAAACCCTGATCCGTCTGGATATGTCGGAATTCATGGAGAAGCATTCGGTCTCCAGGCTCATCGGAGCGCCTCCGGGATATGTCGGCTACGACGAGGCCGGGCAGCTCACCGAAAAAATCCGCCGCAGGCCCTATTCCATCGTGCTGTTCGACGAGATTGAAAAGGCGCACCCGGATGTGCTCAACGTCCTTTTGCAGATTCTGGACGACGGCAGGATCACCGACGCGCGGGGCAAAACCGTCAATTTTGAGAACACCATTATTGTGATGACCACCAACGCCGGCTCGGACCGTTCGGCCGCGCTGGCAGGCTTCTCGGCGGACTCCAAGGCCTCGGGCGACAGCAAAACGCAGAAGGCGCTCTCCGCCTTCCTGCGGCCGGAGTTCCTCAACCGTGTGGATGAAATCATCACCTTCCGCTCGCTCTCCGAGGAGGATTTCTGCAAAATTGCCGAAATTATGCTGGGCGAGCTGAAGCAGGCGCTGGCCGAGAAACGGATTGTGCTGACCTACACCGACGCTGCGGTGGCTTTGATTGCGCGCAAATCCTTCTCCCAGAAGTACGGCGCGCGCAATATGCGCCGCTATATTCAGCGGGAGGTGGAGGACCCGCTGGCCGAGCAGATCATCTCCAATTATCAGAGAAGCTACACGGCCGCTTCGATCGACGCGGACGGAGAGAGCCTTCTCATCACCTGTCTGTAATCAACGAAAATCAAATGGAAAACCGGAACATCAAATGGCATCAGCTGACGGGGGAGGAAGCCCTCCGCCAGCTTCGCAGCAACGCCTCCTGCGGGCTCTCCCGCAAGGAGGCTCGTTCTCGTCTGCGCAAGGGAGGTAGCAATGATCTGTTCGAGTTCAATCGCTCCTCCTTTGCGCTGCTGCGGATGCTTCTGACCGATCCCTCCCTGCTGCTTTTTGCGGCAGTCTGTCTGCTGACCGTCTGCTTTGCCGAGTTTGCGGTCGGCATTCCGGCACTGGTGCTCTATGCCGTGTGGTATCTTCTGCTGCTGTGCATGGTGCTTCGGATGCGGCGGAGGCGGGACCGTCTGCGGGAAAGCCAGATCCCGCGGGCCTGCGTACTGCGGGACGGAAAGCCGATGCGGGTTTCCGCACGGGTGCTGGTGCCGGGCGACGTTGTTTTGCTGCGCGCGGGGGATGTGATTCCGGCCGACTGCCGGCTGCTGGACGCCGCGGGGCTGCGCACCCGGCTGGTTCTTCCGGCCGCGTCCGGCGAGCGACCGACCGTGCTCCTGCAGGAAAAACAGGCGCAAACGGTTTATCCCTATGGAGCAAAGCTGAACGCGCCGGACTATGAAAATCTCGTCTACGGCGGTGCGGAGGTGGTGGCCGGCAGTGCGCGTGCTGTTGTGACCGAAACCGGTACGCACAGCTTTCTTGGCGCAATGGGGCGGACGCTGCTGCGGGAGCCTTTGTCCGGGCAGGGCAGTCTGCTCTCGGGCATTTATCCGTATCTGCGTCTGTTCGGCTTTGCATTGCTGGTGCTGATGCTGCCCCTGAGCGTTGTTGGGCTGCTGATCTCTCCGGAGAGCCTGAGCACGCTGCGCGTTTTTCTGCCGCTGTGTGCGCTGACCGCCTCGGGAACGGCGGCGGTGCCCTACATCCTGTTTCACATCATGCTGTATTTTCCGGGCAGATCTGGGGCGGTTGTCAAAACCGACCGGGGCATGGACCGTCTCCCCTACCTGACCGATCTTGTCATCCTGGATCATAGCGCCACTTCGGATGGGCTCTGTCATTTTCACAGCGCCTCCAACGGGGCGCAGACCTTTTTGTCGGATACCACCGGGCAGCAGCCCGGCTTGCAGCCGCTGTGCGAGGCGTTTGTGCTGCTGTTTCGTGCACGCGAGCGTCTGCCGCAGCAGGGCGCTCCGGAGGAGGACCGCTTTCTGCCTCTGCCGTATGAGCTGACTGCAATCAGCGGATATGACCTGCAGGCACTGGAGGTGCGGCTTGTGGGCGCTGTGCTGCATTCCACGGCGCAGGAGCAGCTCTTGGAGGTGCGGATGAAGGAGACCGACTTCCGCCTGCGGTTTACCACAGGAATCGGAGCCGTCTCGGGCTGCGTCGGCTATGAAAGCATGCTGGGGGGCCATGCGCCGCTCGAACCGGCCATGCGGGAGCGTCTGCGCCGCTTTGCACAGGAGGCCGCCGGGCAGGGAAGCCCGGTTCTGACCGTGACAAAGGAGCAGGGCGGACGCACGCTTTTGGTGGGATGCGTCACTCGGCGGGAAGCATTGCTGCCCGGAATTGCCGACACCGTGCGCCGGCTAGAGGCGCACGGTGTGCAGGTTCGCTTTTTCTTCCCTTCACAGAGACGCGAGGAACTGCTTTACGCGGTGCAGTGCGGGGCACGGGAGGAGCAGATTTGTCTGGCCTCGGAGCACCCGGATCCGGTGGAGCGCGCCGGGGAACGCTGGTTTGCCGGCTATGGTCGCCGGGAGATTACGCAGTTTGTCAAAAATTTGCGCAGGCAGGGGAGAACGGTGGCCGTGCTGACCGGAGCGCCGGAGGATGAGGGCATTCTTGTCGCCGCGTCTCTGCGCATTGCCTGCGATTCGGAGGCGGTTCAGACCATTGAGCGCGCGCGGGACACGGGAATCGGTGCCGGGACGGGGACCGGGAACATGTCTCCGCCTGCAGGACGGTCCCGGCCGTCGGCAGGCGTGTCAGCCGGCAGCGGTGTTACCTTGCCGGATGAAATTCCCCATGCCGCGGCTGCCGCAGGTATGGCGGGAGAAACGAATGGCGGCATGCCCGGCTCTGCCGGAGAGGGGAACGGTGCCGCGTTGGGCGGTGAGGCCTCCCCGATCGGAGCGGAGACCGGCACTGTCGGACAGGTTGATACGAGCGCAGGACAGGCTGAACCCGACATTGGTGGACTGGCACGGGACGCCGCCCCCGCATTTTCTGCCGGATGCCCGCAGGTGCTGCTCCGGGACGCGGATCTCCTGCTTCTGGGGGCCGACAGCGCGGGCGGCGGAATGCCGGCGCTGCTTCGCTTGCTGCGCAGGACGAGGGGGGCATTGGCGCGTGTGCAGTGCCTGTTGAACATGCTGACCTCCTTTCAGATCTTCCGTGTGGTTCTTCTGACCCTGTGTGTGCTGACCGGGGCAGGTCCTGTCACTGCCTATGCGTTTCTGTATGCCTCGGTGTTTGTTGATCTCGCGGCTTTTGCGCTGGTTGCACAGGCGGGGGTATCGCAGGAGCGGCTCCTGCGGCCGGTATCCCTGAGCAGCGAGAGCGTCAGAGCCTCCTTCCGCAGCAGGCGGCTATGGCTGATCCCGTTGGCGTCGGCAGGGGCGTTGGCTTTGCTGCTCACGGTGCTCCGTCTGACCGGGCTGATACCGGACGAGTGTATTTACCCGATGCTGTTCTGCGCCATGCTGCTCATGCAGGTGATGCTGCTGGTTTTCAATCGGGAGTCGGACGGAATCACACTGCCGTCGGCAGGGCGCTGTATGTCCTGTCTGCTGCCGCTGCTGCTTCCGGTGCTGGCCGCTGCTGTGCTGTCCGCGCTTGTACCGGCGGTTGACGCGGTGACCGAATTGGGGAGCTGGAGCGCCGCATCTGCCGGCCTGCTGGTTGTCAGTCCCTTTCTGGTTTTGCTGAGTGTCCTTCTCTTTACCCGCTTTTCCGAGCCTGGAAGATAAAACTGCTTTTTCCCGCATATACTGATAAAAAAATAAGCGGGAGGAATCGCCATGAAAAAATACAGCACGGCCGACCTGCGGAAGCTGGAGATTGTCAATGTCTGTGACGGTGCCCGGCTGGGCTACGCGGGGGATTTTGAATTTGAGGTGAATGGAGACTGCACGCGCGTGCTCGCCCTGATTGTGTGCGGCAGTTCCGGCTTCCTCGGCTTTGGCGGTGAGGATGACCTTGTGATTCCATGGAGTATGGTACAGTGCATTGGGGAGGATACGATTCTGGTGCAGATGACACAGCAGGATTACTCCGGCTGTCTTTGCTCCAGAAAACGTCCGGGCCGCCGTTTTCTGAAGGGGTAGCTGCTGCCGGCAGTCTGTAGCCACCCGACACCGGGTGGCTCGCAGGTTGTAGACAACAGGCGCATCAAATCAAAATTGCCCAAAAGCGTTTGTTTGTTACTTTTCTTTGAGGCCGCAGGCGCAAAGAAAGAAGCAAAGGCTACGCGCAATTCCGTTTTACGGAATGTTTCTCCGCCGCAAATCTGCTTCGCAGAATTTGCCCAAAGGAGAAAAGGATTTGTTCCAAATCCGCGAATCGCTTCGCGAATTCGCCGCCAAATGGGGAAATTTCGCCCTCTGCGGAGGGAAACTTTTGCGAAGCAAAATTTCCGGCGGCTTGCCGCCTTGCGAGAGAGGGCTCCGCGCCCTCCACCTCGCAAACTTTTAAAAAAAGTTTGATCAAAACTTTCATCAGATTGACGATAGCCGTTGCTTTGTTATTCAGTCAGAGTCTCCAGACGAGCCGCCCGGGAGCCGGGTGGCTCGTCTGGAGACTTTCTGCGCTTTGCTGCGGCACTTGCCCGTGTCCCGGTCCGGCAGGTGCACGGAGCAGGGAAGCATTGCGGTGCGGACCGGACATGGATACGGTTTGTGATGAGAATGGACCCGTTTGCCCGTTTTTTCCAAGCCGGCTTTATTGTTCACACAGGGGCGCTGCCGATATGCAATCACCATTGCCAAGGGTTGGCATAGCCAGGGAAAACCTGTATTCTGATGAAAAATCAGTCTGTTTTGAACGTTTTTTGGCATTTGCGTGGTGATTTTGTGCATTTTGTATGGTTGTAGAAATTTGAAGCTGAAAATTGTGCTGTTTGCACAATAAATTGTTTGTTCTGATGCATTTCCAAGCTGGAAACCATGCTTTGATAATAGTAAATACAATTTACTTATCAAAGACTATACATGAATTTGACAAAAAAACAAGCAAAATAATAGACAAAAACGACTGATATATGTCGTTCTCTTGACAAATATGCCGTAAATAAAATTTACCTCCATAGAATGCACAAGAAAAATGAGGTTTTGCCAATGCGAAATTTTTGTAAATTTTTTTCGGATTTTGTATCTCCCAAACACCGATTTCACCCATTGCAAGGAAGACTTGCATCGATTTTTTCGTGATGGTTTTGCTTGACAGATTGAAGGTTTTGTGATATGATATAGTAGTATTTAAGGCATAAGTGCGCCTTGTTTGCAAAAACAGGGGAAGGAACGTACATTTTTCTGCCTGCGAACCGCGCAAAACATGCCGTATTGCTCCCGCCTTCACCGGTCGGAGGCAGGGCGCGTGTGTTGTGCGGGACAGGAGGAAGGCGGCGTTCCGGCAGCCTTCCGTTCTTATGCCCGGAATGATTTTTCAGGAGGAAACACAAATGGGGAAAAGGAAATTCACAAGAATCACATGCCTGATGCTGGCGCTCCTGTTTCTTGTGAGCGGCGCCGTGATGACCGTATCTGCGGACGCCGGCAGCAGTGTAACCGACAAAACGATTGCGGACTACATCGACGCATTGAACGCCAGCTCCTATGAAGACTACATGGCGCGGAATTTTGCCGGAGTTGACCCTGCGGACAAAACCGTTTCATTTGACGCGACCGAGAACTGGGTGTTCACCAACAGCGACGGCGATACCATCGAGCTGAAGGACGGCAACTGGACCCTGACCGACAGGGAAGGGAACGTCTATTCCAGCGAGGCGGAGGCCGAGGCCGCTGGCTATGACCTGGATGAGCTGGTCCGCCTGCAGACCTATGACGGTAAGGAGGCGATCTACACCCCGGCCGTCGGGTCGGTGACATGGACGCTGGATCTCGCAGCCTCCGGGCTGACCGAGGCCGCGATTTATCATATCACCCTGGAATACTATCCGGTGGCGAGCAAAACCGCCTCGATCGAGCGGGAATTCTTTATCAATGGGGAAATTCCGTTTTCGGAGGCCAGCTCGATTACGCTTCCCAAGCGTTGGGCGTCCTATCAAGCGGACGGAAGCACGGTTCTGACGGCGGTCTTTGTTCCGGGTAAAAGCCTGCAAAAGACCCATGGCAGTCTGGAGGCCGCACTGAACGCAGTGATGGCAGAGGCGCAGGAGATCGGGCTGACGGCTTATCTTTCCGAGGATCAGTCCTCCCTGCTCGTGGAACAGCCGCGCGTGATCACCGAAAAAATCAGCAGCTTCCTTGATACATATGAGATCCGGTTTTTTGTGACGGACCTTACGAACAACGAGCTGCGCCCCACCATGGTACAGTCGCCCGAGTGGATGAGCTACACCATGCGGGACAGCGGCGGCTACTATGCCAACGAGCTGGGCTTTGTGCTGACCCCCGATGAGAACGGCAAGATTGAGCTGACGCTGGGCGGCATCAACGAGCCGGTGGCGCTTTCCGCCATTGTGCTGCAGCCCTACGATGGGTACCAGACCTATGAGCAGTACCTGCAGGGCGTGAAGGATGCGCTTGGCGCAGAGCCTTCCGAGGGGCAGAGCGTGGTGAAGATTGAAGGCGAATACACCACCAATACCTCTACCAATGTTGTGTATCCGATTGAGGATCGTTCGGATGCGCTGACCTCCCCTGTAGACACTTCGAGAACCGTGCTCAACACCATCGGCGCCGAAAAATGGGAAACCTCAGGCCAATGGATCGAGTATCAGTTTTCGGTGGATTCCTCCGGAATGTATGAGATTTTCTCCCGCTTCAAGCAAAGCTACCTTGACGGTATGTATGTCGGCCGTATGCTGATGATTTATACTGCCGACGAGAACGGTGACCGTTATGAAAGCGTGGAGGAATATGTTGCCGCAAAGGGCAACAGCGCCGGCTATTACAACGGCGTTCCCTTTGAGGAGGCTACCCGCCTGCGGTTTGACTATGCCAACGGCTGGCAGGTCAAGGCGCTGTCCGATCAGCCGGGTACCGATACCTCGTTCCCGCTTTACTTCGAGGCCGGCGTGGTTTATACGCTGCATTTTGAAGTGACGCTCGGATCGATGAGCACATTGATCCGGGAGGTCGAGACCATTCTCGATTCACTGAACAACGATTATCTGGAGATTATCCGGCTGACCGGTTCTTCGCCCGATGATTACCGTGATTACAATTTTGCTCGTCTGCTGTACGACACTCTGATCGACATGATTATTCAGGGGCAGGCGCTGGCTCAGGTGTCCGCGACCCTCAAGGCGGATGCGGTCGGCGTGGCGTCCTCCTACACGGGGATCTGTGATAAGCTCTCCAACCTGCTCGATAAGATGGGGAAGGATGAGGATCAGATCGCAAAGAATCTGGATAACTTTAAGTCTTACATCGGTTCGCTTGGTACCTTCCTGACCGACGCAAAGACGCAGCCGCTGCAAATCGACTATCTTTCTATTCAGGGGGCTTCTGTGGAGCCGCCCAAGGCAAAGGCCAATTTCTTCCGTGCGGTTGCTCACGAGTTCTCCAACTTTATTATGAGCTTTTTCCGCGATTACAACAGCATGGGGGCTATGGCGTCCGACACTTCCGGCGACGCCAACAATACCATCGATGTCTGGCTGGCTTACGGGCGCGACCAGTCTCAGGTGATCCGTAACCTCTGCACCAACGAGTTCACTCCTGATACGCAGATTTCTGTTGACCTGAAGCTGATTACCGCCGGAACGCTGCTTCCTTCCATTCTTGCGGGAATGGGGCCGGATGCTTATCTTGGCCTGGGACAGACCGACGTAATCAACTACGCCATCCGTGGCGCTTTGATGAACGTGGAGGACATGGAGGGCTTTGAAGAGGCACGGCAGAACTTCAACGAGGCTGCCATGATGGTGCTTGGCACCGAGGACTCGGACGGGGATATGCATTACTACGGCCTGCCCGAAACACAAACCTTCCCGATGATGTTCCTGCGCACCGATATCCTGGTCAATCTCGGCATTGAAATTCCCAAGACATGGGAGGACATTTACATTGCCCAGTCCATGCTGGAATCCAACAATATGGAGATCGGTGTGACCACCGACTACAAGATTTTCCTCTATCAGTTGGGCGGTGAGCTGTTTGCGGATGGCGGAATGCGGATCAATCTGGATTCTTCGGTTGGTCTCGAAGCCTTTGAAACCATGTGCAACATGTTCACACAGTATTCTTTCCCGTATAAGTATGACGCGGCAAACCGCTTCCGCACCGGCGAAATGCCCATTATCATTTCCGCCTATACCGCGCTTTACAATCAGTTGAAGGTGTTTGCAACCGAGCTGGATAACTGCTGGACCTTTGTTCCGCTGCCCGGATATGAGCAGGAGGACGGAACCATCAACAACGCCTCGGTTTCCACCACTACGGCGGCCGTTCTGATTCGGAAAAACAACGGCGACTATGACAACGCATGGAGCTTTATCAAATGGTATACCGACGCACCCTGCCAGACCGAGTACGCAAACGAAATGGTTGCCATCATCGGTGACTCTGCAAAGCAGGCAACCGCGAACAGAGAAGCCTTGGAGAGTATGCCTTGGACGCGCGACGAGTATGTAGAGGTGGCAAAGCAGTTTGAAAATCTTGCAGCCATTCCCAACTATCCCGGCTACTACATCATCGACCGCTACACCAACTTCGCTTTCCTCTCCGCCTATAACGACGATGCGGATCCCTCGACGGAGCTGTTGAGCTACATCAACATCATCAACACAGAGATTACCCGTAAGCGGGAAGAATTCAAGCTGGAGACACTGGAGATCGGACAGACCCTGGCTACCAAGAGAAGCGGCCAGGTTCAGACTGCAATCGAGGCGCTTCGCGCGCTGACTCAGGGCAGCACCAAGTACGATGCGGCGATTCTCGCAGCCAACTATGCTGTGGCAAATGAGCGCATTGCTCAGCTTGAGGAAAGTGCAAAAGCGTTTGCCGATATTCTGGCCGCCGATTGGGATGGCAGCAAAATGACCATTACCAAGGCGGACGGCAGCCAGGCGGAGGTTCCCACCTATTATGTCAATGTAGGCAAACAGACCTCGGAAACCAGGTTTGGCGGATACCGGATCGATTCGCTCAACGAGCAGCAGCTGGTGTACTTTATTTCCGAATGCCTGACCGATATTGCAGAGGCACTTGCTTCCTATTAATTCTTTTCGCTTCAAAAATCTTCAAAGGAGAAACGCTTTATGTCTAACAAATCGGCAGAACTCAAGGCCGTAGCAAGAAAAGACCTGACCTACCGGCAGTGGATCTGGAAAGAAATGAAGCGGAACTGGGTTGCATATCTGATGATCGCTCCGTATGTCATCGTGTTTACTTTGTTTACGGTGGCGCCGGTACTTCTTTCCATGATCATCAGCTTTACCGACTTCAATATGCTGCAGATGCCGAATGTCGTATGGCTGGAAAACTATATCAACCTGTTCTTCGCGGATGACGTGTTCCTGATTGCCTGCCAGAATACCTTTATTTTCGCAGCCATTGTGGGACCGGTATCCTACCTGATGTCTTTCCTTGTCGCGTGGTTTATCAATGAACTTTCCCCCAAGATCCGTGCACTGGTGACGCTGATTTTCTACGCACCGTCCATTTCAGGTCAGGTTTACCTGATCTGGGGCACATTGTTCGATGCGGACGCACAGGGCTGGGTCAATGCTACCATGATGGAGCTTGGCTTTTACAGTGAACCGATCGCCTTCTTCCAGGATGCGGACTATGTCATGCCGCTGTGTATCATCGTAGCGCTGTGGACCTCCTTGGGTACGGCCTTCCTGTCCTTTATTGCAGGTTTGCAGGGTGTGGACCGGTCGCTGTACGAGGCCGGTGCTGTGGACGGTGTGAAAAACCGCTGGCAGGAGCTGTGGTATATCACGCTGCCCAGTATGAAGCCGCAGCTGATGTTCGGTGCGATCATGGCGATTACCAACACCTTCGGCTTCGGCTCGGTTGTAACCGCGCTGTGCGGCTTCCCGTCGGTGGATTATGCGGCACATACCATCATGCATCATTTGGAGGACTACGGCAACCAGCGTTACGAAATCGGATATTCCTCCGCCATCGCAGTGGTGCTGTTTGCCATCATGATGGGAGCCAATATGCTGGTTAAGAAAATCATCTCGAAGGTAGGTACGTGACATGGCGAGATTAAGAACCAGAAAACATAAGGTTGTCCTGTCCCGTTCCGCGGGAGGCGACGCAGGGATTACCGTTATCCTCACCCTGCTGGGGGCGTTCATGGTGTTGCCGATGGTCTACGTGATCATGCAGTCGCTCAAGCCGTTGGATGAGCTGTGGATGTACCCGCCGCGGTTCTATGTGATGAACCCCAGCTTCAACAACTTCAGAGATCTGTTCAGCCTGATGAACACCTCGTGGGTGCCGTTCTCGCGGTACATCTTCAACACCGTGCTCACTTCGGTGGCCGGTACCTTCGGGCATCTGTTCATTGCTTCGATGTGCGCGTATGCGCTGGCGAAAATCAAATTCCCGGGAGGAAAGGTGATTTTCAAAACCATTCAATCCTCCCTGATGTTCCACTCCACGGTTACGGCCATCACCAGCTTTATCATCATGAGCGCTTTCCATATGATTGATACCTACTGGGCAATTATTGTGCCGGCATGGGGCTATACTCTCGGATTGTACCTGATGAAGAACTTTATGGATTCGGGCGTTTCGGATGCGGTTCTGGAGAGCGCGCGTCTGGACGGTGCAAACGAGTTGAGAACCTATTGGACCATTGCCATGCCGATGGTAAAGCCTGCATGGCTGACGCTGATTGTGTATTCCTTCCAGACACTGTGGAATGCCGGTTCCTCAATTTACATTTATTCAGAGCAATTCAAGTCGTTTAACTATGCAATCGGGCAGATTACCGCAGGAGGCATTCAGCGTCAGGGCGCATCCGCGGCCGCTACGGTGCTGATGATGCTGGTTCCGATCATCGTGTTTATCATCACACAGTCCAACATCATTGAAACCATGGGCACCAGTGGTATGAAGGATTAAAGGAGGTCAATATGAAAAGAATTCAATCTGCTTTACTCATCGTATTGGCTCTCATCATGCTCGGCTCTGCATTGACGGTTGGCGTCAGTGCATCCTCTGCGTATCAGACGTATACCTACTCCATCGACGGTACCGCGCTCTATTCTCCCGATGCCTACAACGCGGAGATGACGGTGGATGCATCGGCTATGGGTGTGGAAAAGCTCAACAACCCCGGCGACATGGTTACAGACGACGAGGGTCGTGTGTACATCGCCAATACCGGTAACAATGAGATCATCATTCTTTCCCGGTATTACAAGCTGGAGGGCACCATTTCCACCTTTATCAACGATAAGGGCAATCCGGATGCGTTCGATCAGCCGTCGGGTGTGTTTGTAACCGAGGGTGGCACCGAGGACAATCCGAACGGGGAAATCTGGGTATGTGACACCAATCAGAACCGTTTGGTGGTGTTTGACCGCAGAACCTATGAATTCAAGCGGATCGTTGACCAGCCGCAGAGCCAGTTGTTCGACGATGATGCCGTTTATAAGCCGGTTGCTATGGCGATCGACCAGTACGGCCGGATTTATGTCGTTTCCTCTACAACCTATCAGGGTATCATTGTGATGGACAGCGAGGGCGCGTTTGTCGGCTTCATCGGTGCGCAGGCGGTTACCATCAGCGCATGGGAGATCCTCTGGAGAAGATTCCAGACCGATGAGCAGAGAAAGCTCTCCCAACAGTTGATATCCACCGAGTTCAACAATATCACCATCAATGACGACGGGTTCATCTATGTGACCACCTCTTCCATTGAAGAAGCATCGGTGGAGGGAGCCATCAACGGCAAATCCAAGGTCGGAACCTATATGCCGGTCAAGCTGCTGAACCCGGCCGGCGAGGAGATCATGAAGCGGAACGGCTTCTGGCCTCCGGCAGGTGAAATTGATTACTCCACTGATCCGACCGATACCTACTATGGCGTTTCCACCATCACCGACGTTGCATCCGGTCCGGAAAACACCTGGTCGATCATCGATGAAAAGCGCCAGAAAATCTATACCTACGATTTCAACGGCAACCTGTTGTTTGCATTTGGCGACAGAGGCTCGATGCTGGGAAGTATCTCGAGCATTGAGGCCATCTGCTATCAGGGAGATACCCTGCTGGTGCTCGACAAGGGCAACGAGGGCTCCATCATTGTTTACGAGCGCACCCCTTACGGCGATATGCTGATCGAGGCGATTGCAGCCGAAAACGATCTGGATTACAACTATGCCATTGATTGCTGGGAAGCCGTTCTGCAGAGGAATACCAACTTTGACGCTGCCTATGTCGGTATCGGTAACGCGCTTTACCGCAGCGGCCGCTATGAGGAGTCGTTGAGCTACTACGAGGCTGCCTATGACACCAGCAACTGGTCGGAATCCTTTAAGGAGGTCCGCAAGGAATGGATGTCCAATTGGTTCCTGCTGCTGATTCTGATCATTGTGGTGGTCATTGTGCTGGTGGTGAAGTTCTTCCAGTTTGCCGCCAAGGTCAACAAGCGGGTTTCCACTGACGGAAGGGCGAGGAAAACCTTTGGTCAGGAGTTGTTATACGGATTCCATGTGATTTTCCATCCGTTCGACGGCTTCTATGATCTGAAGCATGAGCACCGCGGTTCGGTACGCGCATCGTTGGTCATTCTTGCGGTTACAATTATTACCTTCTATTATCAGGCAATGGGGCAGGGCTATGTGCTCAATCCCACATATGAAACCACAACGATTTTCACGCAGATCATCTCGGTTCTGGTTCCTGTATTCCTGTTTGTGCTTGCAAACTGGTGCTTGACCACATTGTTTGACGGTGAGGGGAGCTTTAAGGATATTTTTGTGGCAAGCTGCTATTCGCTGCTGCCGCTGCCGCTGCTGATCATTCCGACAACCATCGTTTCCAACTGGGTTACCTCCACCGAGGCTTCCATCATCAACTTTATCGGCACACTGGCCTTTATCTGGGTTGGACTGTTGCTTGTGTTCGGAACCATGGTGACGCATGACTATTCGATGTTCAAAAATCTCGTCATTATCATCTTTACCGTCGTTGCAATGGCATGTATCATCTTCATTGTATTGCTGTTCAGTATGCTGCTTTCCAAGCTGGTCAGCCTTATAACAAATCTGATAACCGAAATCCAATACCGGATGTAGTTGACAGAGAGGAGGTTATAATAATGAAAAAAAGAATACTTTCGACACTGTTAGCTGTCTTGTTCGTGCTTGGGTCAGTTTCGATCTTCAGCAACTTTGTGGTGATTGCCGCGGATACTGACGGTCAGACAATTGCGGATTATTATCTCAAGGACAATGTGTTCAACAATCCGCAGGAAAAGCTGGCCACGATGGAGCTGATGCTGGAAAACTACGGTTACCAGCTGTATGTGGATAGCCAGAGCGGTGAGGTCGCTCTGGTGGAAACCGCAACAGGCAACTATCTGTTCTCCAACCCCTACGATGTGGCGAGCTCCAAGGGCTCCAGCTCGATCTCCACGGGAGGAACAACAGGCACCAAGGAGCAGCTTCTGCTTTCCCAGATCATCGTACAGTATGTGGACAACGGAACCACCAAGTACCTTTACAGCTTCCAGGATGCTGCGATGAGAAATCAGATCAGCGTCTCCCGCATCAAGAGCGGTGTGCGTGTGGAATATACCATCGGCCAGCAGGAGTTCCGGAAGCTGGTGCCGAGATGGATTCCACAGGATGTGTTTGATGAGCTGATTAAGCAGCCGCTGATTGAGGCGGTTATCAATGGGGAAATTGAGGGCGGCGTACCTGCCAGCGGAAACCCCGAGGATAACTTCTATTACCGGCAGTTCATGACCTATTATCAGCTCAAGGACCCGGCACTGGAGGATACGCAGGGCGCCATTGACGCCATGTACGAGGCCTACCCGATCACCAAGGAATTTCCGATTTACGTGTTCGCTACCGATGCTTCGTCGGTGGAAATCAACAAGGTTGAGGGCTACATCAAGGACTATTGCCCGGATTACTCCTTCGAGCAGATGGACGCCGACCATGAGGCCACCGGATATGAGGCGACCGACGATGAATACCCCGTATTCAAGATGGCGCTGGAATATTCTCTGGATGAAGACGGACTTTCGGTGCGGCTGCCCTGCAACGGCCTGCAATACAATATGTCCTCCTACACATTGGAGAACATCAGCATTCTCCCGTATATGGGCGCTGGCAATACGAAAAACGAGGGCTACAACTTCTACCCGGACGGTTCCGGCTCGCTGTTCGATTTCAATCTGAACCGAACCAATACCATCCGCGGAAAGATTTATGGAATTGACTATGCATACCACCAGATTTCGGGTACGTATCAGAAGCCGATCCGGGTTCCGGTTTACGGAACGGTGGCAACCGAAATTATGTATTCCTACGGTTACATCCTGACAACGACCGACGAAGAGGGTAATGTTACGGTGGACGAGAAGGATGTAACGGTATCCAACACCGTAAAAACGCGCGAGGAAATTGAAGCGTTTCTGTCCGGCGAAAGTCTGGAGAGCAATCAGACCATTGAGGTGACAAAGCCGCTGACCGAAAGCTCCTACAAGAGAGGTTATGTGGCCATCATCGAATCGGGCGAGTCGCTGGGCGAAATCGAGACCTATTTTGCCGGTGCTTTGAGCGATTACGCAACAATGAGCAACTACTTCAACCCGAAGCCGAAGGACAGCTACGACATCGCCGACTCTATTTCGGTTACCAGCAGCAGCACGTGGACCGTGGTGTCTCCCCGGAAATATACCGGCAACATCAGCATCCATTATCAGCTGCTCTGCGACGAGCAGATCGGCGCTGCCACACAGGCAGAGGACAGCAGCTACCGCTACTATGACGCCACATGGCTTGGCATGGCCGAAGCCTACCGTGACTATCTGGTTAAAAACGGAACGCTTACCAAGCTGACCGAAGAGGATGTGTCTGAGGATATTCCGCTTTACATGGAAGTGTTCGGCACGGTAGAAACGCAGCAGATTGTTGCAACGCTGCCAATGACCGTTCAAACCCCCCTGACCACCTTTGAGAATATCCTCACTATGTACAATGAGCTGGCCGAGCAGGGCGTAAAGAACATCAACTTCAAGCTGACCGGCTTTGCCAACGGCGGAATGTATTCTTCCATCCCGTCCTCCCTGAAGTGGGAGAGCAAGGTGGGCGGAAAATCGGGCTTCCGGGATCTGATTGAAAGCGCCCAGGAGATCAATGACAAGGGCGACGGATCGCATCTCGGTCTGTACCCGGATTTCGATTTTGCATACTGCATTGAAAACTCACTGTTCGATGCACTCAGTCTCAAAAAGGACGCGATCCGCACAATTGACAACCGGTATTCCTCGCTGCGTCAGTACAGTGCAACGCAGCAGAAATATGTCAGCTTCTATCAGCTTGCGATTTCGCCTTCCCGGTATTCCAAGTTCTATGAAAAGCTGATTAAAAATTACAGCAAGTATGACATCAATACGATGTCGGTCGGAACACTCGGCAATGCATTGAACTCGGATTTTGACGAGGATGATCCTTACAACCGCGAGGACAGCAAGGAGTTCACCGTAAAGGCCTTTGAGGATCTCAAGGCGGCAGGCTATCAGCTGATGACCGACGGCGGCAATGTTTATTCCTGGGCGTATGTGGACCATATCCTCAACATGGATCTCGACTCCAGCCGCTATGTCCGTTCAAGCTGCTCGGTGCCGTTCCTCGGCGCGGTTCTGCACGGATATGTCCAGTTTGCCGGCGGAGCCCTGAATGAGGAAGGAAATACCGACTACGCCATTCTGAAGGCGATTGAAAACGGCGCAGGAATGTATTTCATTCTTTCCTATCAGAATACAGAGGAGCTGAAGGAGGATGAGCTGCTCAGTCAGTATTACTCCATTCGGTATGATATCTGGCGTGAGGACGTGGCCACTTACTACAACGAGCTGAACTCGCTTCTGAGCGATGTGCAGACCATGTTGATTGTGGATCACCGCTTCCTCAACTACAACAGCACCGATGCCAATGGCAACATGTTCTTCACCGAGCGTGTGCTGGATCCCGATGAGCTTGAGCAGGATATCAAGGATCAGTTGGAGCAGGCGGAGGAAGAGGCCAAGGAAAACGAGAGAAACGAGGCAATCAATCAGGTTGCGTCGGTGGCCGAAGCCCGTATCGCACTCCAGAAATCCATTGCAACCCTGCAGGAGGTGCTCTCCGGTGTGGAGGCTCTGAATACCTCGCTGGCAACCGATTATGCGGCGCTGGTAGCTCAGGCAGGAGCTTTGGAGACTACCTGCAATCAGTCTCTCGTGGACGCGTTCCGCAGTATGGCTGTTCAGGTATGGCTTGATTACACCGAGCTGGAATATCAGTACCAGCTTGCAGACGAGACGATTGCATGGCTGGAGGATCAGCTGGAAGTGATCCGTGCGGCAAAAGAGGGAACCTCGGCGGAGTATCAGTATACCGAGGCGCTGGCTCAGCTCAATGCCGCAAAAGAGTATCTCCAGAGCGCAAAGGACGAACAGCTTGCCAAATACAATGCCCTGACCGGCAACGTTGCTGTGGAAGCGGCTGTAGAGGCACTGCTGAATCAGGTGGTGGAGATTGTGAATGCGTATAATACCGCCAACCCCGATGCGCCTCTGACGGTTGACCTGACCATGGATTCCATCAAGGAAGAGGGAACCTATGTTCCCGAGCCGGATGACACCGGGGATGACAACACGGAAGAGGAGGAAGAAATTTCCGACTACTACATCACGGATAACTCGGTTGTCTCTGTCACGTACGGCACCATTGACGATGCAACGGGGCAAAAGACCGCTTACAAAACCTTCATTCTCAACTACAACAATTTTGCGGTTCGCGTAACCTATAACGGAGTGGTTTACACCGTTCCGGGCAACGGATATGTGGTTGTGCCGGTTCAAAACTAAAGAAAGGGAGGAGCTTTCAACATGACCAATGATATGGAAAAAGCAGCGCCGGATGTCGAAGCGTCAAAACAAAGCGCGCCAAAGAAACGTAAAAAAATTGTCTCTCTCGATCGGCGCAAGGCTCGTTCAGGTTGGCTCTTTGTTCTCCCGTTTGTAATCGGCTTTGTCATCATCTATCTACCCATGATTTACGAGTCCATCGTGTTCAGCTTTAACAAGATCATCCCCGGAACCGGAGGCGGCGGTTATACGCTGGAGTTTGTAGGATGGGAAAACTACCGTGAAGCCCTGTTTGTGGATCCTGACTTTGCGCAGACCCTTCTTTCGGGGATTCTTGAGATGGCATTTGATATTCCGGCCATCATCATCTTTTCACTGTTCATGGCTGTGATGCTGAACCAGAAAATGGTGGGAAGAGGCGTGTTCCGCGCAATCTTCTTCATCCCGGTGATTCTTTCCACCGGTATTATGGAGAGCATCGAGGCGATGAACATTCTGGGTGACTATGTCGAGGATTCAACCGGTATCGATGACGGAAGCGGAACCAGCACGGCAGATCAGCTCGTAAGCGCGATGGACCTACAGCAATTGTTCGCCAATATGAAAGTGGGTACCGACCTCGTGGAGTACGTTGTAACCATGATCAACAATATCTACGACATTGTCAACCGCTCCGGTGTGCAGATGCTGATCTTCCTGGCTTCGCTGCAGTCGATCTCCCCGGCGATTTATGAGTCGTGCAAGATTGACGGCGCTACCTCTTGGGAGACCTTCTGGAAGATCACCTTCCCGATGATCACCCCCATGATTCTGGTGAACGGCATTTACACCATTATCGACTCGTTTACAACCGAGAGTAACTCTGTGATGACGTTTATATCCAATGTCTACTCTCAAGCGGATGGAAACGTGGTCAGCTCTGCCATGGCGTGGGTTTACTTCCTCATCGTCATTGCCATTGTGGCGATTATCGGAGGCGTCCTTTCCGCCTTCGTGTTCTACCAACGCAAATCTGAGTAAAGGAGGTAAATACAATGGATGCACAGCAAGCTGAAAAAAAGCCGATCGTGCGGAGAGAATCCAAAAACAAAATCCGTGTGGATTTTGAACGGACGCCTCTGAAGGAACGGCTCAAAGCAAAGTTTTTGTCGGTTTACTTCCTTGGAAAAGTGGTGTGGTGGATCTTTCGCCTGGTGCTGATGATCGGTATTTCCTACATTGTGCTGTTCCCGTTCATCAGTAAGATAGCGGGGTCGGTGATGAGTCCGGAGGATTTTGTGGATGTAACCGTCCGCCTGATCCCGAAGAACTTCACGTTGGATATTTACCGCGCGATTATCGAGGAGCTGAACTATTGGTCGGCTTTCCGCAGCACCTTTACCCTTTCGCTGATCTGCGCCGTCATTCAGACCTTTATCTGCGCGCTGATCGGCTACGGATTTGCAAAGTTCAAGTTCCGGGGCAGGAACATTCTGTTCATGCTGGTGATTCTGACCATGATCGTCCCTCACCAAACGCTGCAGCTCTCCATGTTCATGGAATTCCGGTATTTTGATATCTTCGGTATCGTCCGGCTTCTGAAGGGCGGCGGAATTGAGCTGTTCGGGCACAACATCAAGGATATTGGCCCGGGAGTTGCCAGCTTCTTTGAGAGCCTCAATATCCTTCCGGATGAGTTGAAGCTGTTCAAGTATGAGGAGGTCGTTCGTGGGCAGACGAAAGAAGCATGGCGGATTGTGATGGCTGTCAACGAGGAGGGAATCAACCTCATCAATACCTATTTCCCGCTGATGCTGCTGTCGCTGGGCGGTCTGGCCTTCAAAAACGGACTGTATATCTTCCTGCTTCGTCAGTTCTTCCGCGGAATTCCGGATGAGCTGGAAGAGTCCGCCTATATTGACGGTTCCGGTACTGCGCGTACCTTCTTCCGCATCATCCTGCCGCTGTCCGTTCCCATGCTGATCACCGTGTTCCTGTTCTCCTTCTGTTGGCAGTGGACAGATGATTTCTATACCAACCTGTTCTTTGTCACAACCGACACGAATATGCTGGTCAAGATCGTGGGCACCATTCCCCCATCCTTGCGAATGGACTATGCCGGACAGGATCTGTACTATTCCGCGATCCGGAACACCTGCGGTTTGATGATCATCTTCCCGTTGGTGATTCTATATGCCTTCTGCCAGCGATTCCTGGTGCAGGGCATTGAGCAGTCGGGTCTGGCGAACTGATTGCTCTGCTTTGGAACCTCCCGCAAGGGAGGTTCCTTTTGCGCTATATCCATGGCGCATAACTCCTGCAAATACGTCAGATGACAAAATTCGGGCGGCTGCTGATGCAGCCGCCCCCAGACTTTGCAGGTCTATTGTGCCAACAGGTTGTTTTCAATGGTTTGAAAGAAGGTCTTTCGGTCTGTGTCATTCAGAATCGCGTAAGCTACATAATTTCCGTATACCCGTACCTCGGCGTCACGGAGCTTCGGCGTTTCCTGAGGGATATAGGAGTCGTAAAAGCTGCGGTTGCGGTCAAACGATTCCTCCAGATACCCGCGCAGCAGAACGCTGATGGATTCCACGCCATTGCCGGTATGCCAGATGCCGAATTCGCTGAGGTTGTTGCCGTCGGCGGCAAGGTCAATCTCATAGTCGGTGAGCTCCTCGGGAATCGGGAAATAATCGTTCAGATACCCTTTTTCGGCAGGAAAGAACTCGGTTTGATCCAATGCAGCTCGCGCATCTGCGGCCAGCTCGGCGGCCGTGAGGGCGTCGGTATATTGTGTGGGCTTGCGGCAGGCGCCCATGGGCAGCAGCATTGCCGCCAATAAGATTGCTGCCGCGCTGATTTTGTGTTTCATTTCGGATTTCCTTTTTACTAAATCTTTTGTGTTGAGGCACCGTTGATGACCGGGAAAGCACACCCAGGGGACAGCAAAACCGGGAAGGAACAGACGTCCACCCCGGTGTGCGGTATTATTCGGTCCATCCGTGCGTGCGAAGATACAGCAGAATTTCGTCATAAGCGGATTTGGTCAGATGAATCCCGTCGGTTGTGAAATCGGGACGCAGAAATCCTTCTTCGTTTTGGAGCACCGAGGCGGTGTCGACAAAGCGAACCGCAGGCAGCGTCGGGCAGAATTCCCGCAGCCAACCGTTCAGGGTTTCGGCATAAGCATTGATGGTTTCGGGCGGAACCGAAAATTTCCAATCGGTCTGGCAGGAGGCCTGTGCAACCGGGTAAACCGACTGCACAATGATGCGTGTGGAGGGGGAAACGCTTTGAATGCGTTCAATCAGCGTTCGGTAGTTGTTCAGGTAGCTGTCCTTGTTCTGAATGAATCCCGTAATGCCGTTGAGACCGAAGGAAAGCACGAGATACTCCGGCCTGCGGCTTTCGGCCGCTTCGGTGATGGTTATGAGATTGCCGGTTGCAGCGTCCTGAATGGGACGGGAAAGCGTTGCGGAATCCAGCTTCATGGTTCCGCTGGCGTTCGCCCATACCTGATCGGGGCGCAGACCGCCGCGCGCGCGCAGATGGGTGGTGGTGGATTCCCCGAGGAATACCATCCGGTCGAGATATTCGGTTCCGAAATCCCCGGTGGATGTCAGCTCAGCGCCGCCTTCCCGCAGGTCGGCCGGCATGGCTGCGGCGCCAAGCAGGCAGGTCATGGTCAGAGCAATACAGGATACGGTAAATTTGAGTGGTTTCATGGTCGGCACGTCCTTTTGTGCGCCGGTTTCACTCCTCTTTGAAGCTGCGGAAGCGTTTGCGCGCCAAAATCACAATCAGGCAGATCAGCCAGTAGGCAAGGCTGAGCAGCAGAAGCGCGGTGAGCACAGAGGTGGCGTTGATATTGACGCCGGAGGGCAGCCAGAGGAAGCAGAAAAACGCCGCGAGTGTAATGAAAAAGTGCAGGAGCAAGCGTGCCCAGCGAGGCAGCCCGGAGCAACGGAAAACCATTCCTGCTCCGGAAAGCGCCAAGCCGAACGGAAACAGCAGCAGATGGCTGACGGCCGCAACCGATCCGCTTGTGTCTCCGGTAATCAGCATGGCGGCAGTCAGTATGATCACCGATGCAGCCGTATACCAGACACAGGCTCCTGTGAGCAGTTTTTTCAAAATGACAGTAGCTTTCATAAGCAAAACCTTTCAGAGTACAGAATTAGTATATGCTGATATTATCATACTATACTCTTCGGTTTTTTGCAAGAGCTTTTGCCGAAAAAAGAAAATTTTTACAAATATAAAGGCGATTGTGCCGCCGCAGGACGCCGGAGGAATGATTCCGCCGCACGGCGTTTCCCACACCGTCCCCCACGCCGGACATATGCCGCTGCAGTGTTCCATGCGTCAGTCCGGCTGCTCGGGATAGAGGTAATATACTGTGGACACCCGTTTGCCGGCCGTGGCGCCGGCGCGGGTGGGAGCGCGGTTCTGCGCCAGAAAATGAGTCAGATCATACAGATCAATCCAGATCTGGTTCCAGCCGTCGATCTGGGATTGATCGAAGATGATCTGCAGGCCGAAATGCAGATGAGGCGTGTTGATGCCGTTGACGTTTTCCTTGACGCTGTAGCCGGTCATACCGAGATAACCGATGACCTCTCCGGCGCAGACATACTGGCCTTCCTCGAGTCCGTCCGCATAAGGGGTGTTTTTGCGCAGATGGGCATAATAGTAATAGCGTTTACCGTCCAGCGAGCGGATGCCCACGCGCCAGCCGCCGTACTGGTTCCAGCCAAGGTGTTCGATGTATCCGCTTTCCACTGCAACGACCGGTGTGCCGATCGAGCCAAGCAGATCATGGCCGAGATGATTCCGCCGGTAGCCGTAGGAGCGGGCGGCGCCGAAATCATCGTAGTCGGTGTAATGATAGCCTGCGGCGAGCGGGGAAAAGGCGCGCAGGCCGTAGCACTCGGTGGTGGTCAGCTTCCCGTTTTCGTCGGTCCGTACCTCCGTGTAATACCCGACCATGCCGCCGAGCACCGCGCCGTAGGCTTCGGTGTAATAGCTGTAGAGCTTGGTATTGGACGCCAGCTTCTCCGCAGTTTTGCCGGACACGCGCGCGTCGTAGAGCTTTTGCAGGTCGTCCGGCCGGCAGTCTTCAAAGCTGCCGCCGTTGCGTGCCGCCCAGAGCGAGAGCAGCTCCACCCACCCCACATGACAATCGCTGTTCACGCTCTCCACATCCAGCTTCAGCGCCCGGGTGAGCACCGGCTCTGGGATATCAAAGTCGATCCATTTGATATAGTCCTGATCTGCCGGCTCGGTCATGGGCTGTTCCTTCTGCTGCGCGCAGGAGCAGAGCAGCAGGCAGAGGCATAGAAAAAGACCAAGCAGGCGAAACCGTCTTTTGTGTTGCATTGCGGCCATCCATCCTTTCCTGGCCGGAGCATTCCGGCTTTTTTGGGAATCCGGTTCCATTTTATTCCCGATTTTGCATAAAAAGTACCGGATATTCATTTTTGGTGTTGACTTTCGGGAAAAAAGATGTATAATATAGGTATGAAAGAGGGGAACATCTGCAAAACCCGTTTCCCTGAGAAAGGACCGTAGCATCGTATGGCTGCAATGACGAGACGAGAGGCGAGGGAAGAGGTGTTCCGCCTGCTGTTTGAAACCGAATTTCATCGTGGGGTACCCGCCGAGGAGGTGCTTTCGCTGGCCGCTGACGACCGCGGGTTTGACAGCACCGGGTATATCCGGCAGGTGTATCTGGGCGTGCAGGAAAACCTTGCGGAGCTGGATGCGCTGATTTCCCGGCATTCCAGGGGCTGGCGCCCCGATCGCATCACGCCGGTTTCCCGCAGCATTCTCCGGCTCGGGATTTATGAGATGCGCTATGTGGACGATGTTCCGCCGACGGTCGCAATCAACGAGGCGGTGGAGCTGACCAAAAAGTTCGACGTGGAAAAGGCGAGGAGCTTTGTCAACGGCGTGCTCAACGGGGTGAAGGACGAGCTGGAGGCGGCCAGACCCTCATGAAGCCGATCGGATATGTGGGATTTGACACCAGCAATTATACCACCTCTGCGGCGGTTTGCTCCGGTGAGGGGGAGGTGCTGGCCAACATTCGGGTTCCGCTTCCGGTAAAGGAGGGGGAGCGCGGGCTGAGGCAGAGCGATGCGCTGTTTTTGCACAGCCGCAATCTGCCGCAGGTGTGCGGTGAGCTGCGGGAGGCGGTGCGGGGCTTGGAGCTGCGCGGTGTGGGGTGCTCGGTGCGCCCACGGAGCGTGGATGGCTCTTATATGCCCTGCTTTTTCGCGGGCCGGGCGGCCGCAGGAGCCTTTGCCGCGGCGCTGGATCTCCCGGTGGAGACCTGCTCCCATCAGGATGGGCACATCATGGCGGCGCTCTGGTCCTGCGGCGATGGGGACCGACTGCTGCGGGAGCCGTTTGCGGCCTTCCATGTCTCTGGAGGTACCACCGAGGTGCTGTATGTTACGCCGCGGGACACCGGCTTTGCCGTCACGGTGCTGGGCGGAAGCGCCGATCTGCACGCGGGGCAGGCCATCGACCGCGTTGGGGTGATGATGGGGCTGCGCTTTCCGTGCGGCAGAGAGCTGGAGGAGCTGGCGGCGCAGAACACCCGGGAGGTGCCGCGGCCCAAGATCAGCGTTCATGGGGGGATGTGCCATTTCTCGGGGCTGGAGAATCTGGCGGCGCGGCTCTGGCAGCAGACCGGGGACCGCCCGCTGGTTGCCGCGTTTGTGCTGGAATACTGCGCCCGCACGCTGGAACGGCTGACCGCCTGTGTGGATGAGCGGTATCCGGGGATTCCGATTGTTTACGCGGGCGGCGTGATGAGCAACCGGTATCTGCAAGCGGTGCTGGGCAGACGTGAGAGAAGCCGGTTTGCCGCGCCGGAATTTTCGGCCGACAACGCGGCGGGCGTGGCGCTGCTCTGCCGCCGGGCGGTGATGCAAAGAGAGGGGAGGGAAGCGTAATGCCGGATCCGGTTGTGCTGTCGGTGACCGAGGTCAACGAATATCTGCGCATGCAGATGGACGGAGACCGGGTGCTGTCGGGACTCTTCGTGCGGGGCGAGCTTTCCAACTGCAAGCTGCACAGCTCCGGCCACTTTTACTTTTCGATGAAGGACGCCGAGGGGCAGCTTGGCGCGGTGATGTTCCGCTCCCAGATGTCCCGGCTGAAATTCCGCCCCGAGGACGGGATGCGCGTGATTGCGCACGGCCGCGTTTCGGTCTATCCGGTGCGCGGGCAATATCAGCTTTACGCCGACGATCTGGTGCCGGACGGCGCCGGTTCGCTGGCGCTGCAGTTCGAGCAGCTCCGCCGCAGGCTGGAGGCCGAGGGGCTGTTTGACGACTCCCGCAAGCGGCCGATTCCCGCCATGCCCATGCGCGTGGGGGTCATCACATCCCCCACCGGCGCGGCAGTGCAGGACATCCGCAACATTCTCGGCCGGCGCTTTCCCTGCGCAGAGATGCTGCTGTTTCCCTCGCTGGTGCAGGGGGACGGGGCGGTGGAGCAGCTTGTGGCGGGGCTGTATGTCTTTCAGACCGTCTGCCCGGTGGATGTGATCATCCTCGGGCGCGGAGGAGGCTCGGCCGAGGATCTCTGGGCCTTCAACGACGAGCGGCTGGCCCGTGCGGTGGCTGCGTGCAGCATCCCGGTCATCTCGGCCGTGGGGCATGAGAGCGATTTTACCATCTGTGATTTTGTGGCCGATCTGCGCGCGCCCACGCCGTCGGCGGCGGCCGAGCTGGCGGTGCCGGACCGGGCAGAGCTGAAGGCGCGGCTCGACCGGATGGCTGCGCGGATGCAGCAGAGCCTGACCGGACGGATCGCGCAGGAACGGCAGCTTCTGCGGCAGCTCGGGCAGTCGGCTGCACTCGCGCACCCGGAGCGCCTGCTGGATCCCATCCGGCTGCGCGTGGCGGATATGGGAGAGCGCCTCGACCGCGCTGCCGCACAGCGTGCGGACAAGCTGCGGGATGCGCTGGCGGCGGTCTGCGCGCGTCTGGAGGCGTTGGGGCCTCTGCGCGTGCTGCACCGCGGCTATGCGGCGGTCAGCAGGGCGGGGCAGACCGTCATGCGGGCCGGGCAGCTCCGGGCAGGGGATCTGCTTGAGATCCGGTTTGCCGACGGCAGCGTGACCGCCGCGGTACAGAATGTGACTGCCGGAGTGCAAAAACAGGAGGAACACGAAAATGGCGACGAAAAAACCGAGCTTTGAGGAATCGATGGAGCGGTTGGAGGAGATTGTGCGCACACTGGAGAGCGGGAGCGAGGGGCTGGACAGCTCGCTGAAGCTCTACGAGGAGGGGATTGCGCTGGTGCGCGGCTGCACCGAGCGGCTGGATCAGGCCGAGCAGACCGTGAAGCAATTGCAGCTCGGGCCGGACGGCAGCGTTTCCATGACCGATTTCGGGGACGGGGAAGCGTAAGAACGGCCAACGCTCCGGCGGTGCCGTGATCGGTGTTCGGCGGGATTCCGCCGTGCCTTGCGGCCATGGCAGCCCGGGCAGCGCATACCGTCTCAAGCATCGCATGTCCGCTCCGGGCAGCGTATGGATACCGCTTCAATCAGCGGATGCCCGTTTCAAACAGCGTCACCGGCAGAGACAGAAATCCAAATGCACAGCCGCGCAGGCATCGCGGCGGAAAGGGAATCATTTCATGACAGAAGAAGCACTCATGCTGTCCCTGCACAGGGACGCTACCGTAACCGAGCACGCGCTGCGTCGGTATTACAGCGAAGCCGATGAGGACATTGCGCCCCTGCTGCAGTCCGAGCAGTACAGCCTGTTTGCCGGGGGCAAGCGCATCCGTCCGGCGCTCACGCTGGAGTTCTGCCGGCTGTTCGGGGGAGAGGAGGAGGCCGCCCTGCCGTTTGCCTGCGCGGTGGAGATGATTCACACCTATTCGCTGATCCACGACGACCTGCCATGCATGGACGACGACGACCTGCGCCGGGGCAAGCCGACCAACCACAAGGTGTACGGCGAGGCCGTTGCGCTGCTGGCAGGCGATGCTCTGCTGACCGGCGCGTTTGAGGCGGCGGCCTCCAATACCGCCGCCGGAGCCGAAATCTCGGCCATGGCGGTGGCATACCTTGCCAGTTGTGCGGGGCGGTCGGGCATGATCGGCGGGCAGATCATGGATATCGAGGGGGAACGCCGCTCGCTGACTTTGGATGAGCTGCTCAAGCTGCACTCGCTCAAAACCGGCGCGCTGATGAATGCTGCCTGCGTGCTGGGCGCGCTGGCAGCCGGCCTGCACCTGGGGGATCCTCGCATGGAGCAGGTCAGCGCCTATGCCGAAAACATCGGTCTGGCCTTTCAGATTGTCGACGATATTCTGGACTGCACCGGAGACGAGGCCACGCTGGGCAAGCGCGTCGGGGTGGACGCGGCGCATCAGAAAAATACCTTTCTGAGCTTTTACTCGGTGGAGGAGGCGCAGTTTTATGCCGAGCGCCTGACCCGCACGGCGGTGAACGCCATTCGCGGCTATGCCGGCTCGGAAATGCTTTGCGCGCTGGCCGAATGGCTGGCGAAACGGAAGCTGTGAGCGCAGCGTACCGCGCGGCACGGGCGGAGAAATCCGCGGGCGCGATGCTTTTTGGGTCGGCGAAGGCTGCTGACCGGACCGTGCGGTCCGCATATCCATCGGCGTGCGCCGATTCCGGGGCCATGCGCAGAGCTTCCCGAGCGATGCGCGCTGCGGTCCTGCAGCCGGCACACCGCCGTGAGGGCGCGGCAGGATGAGAGCGGATGTATATCTCACGGTCAACCGCCACGCCGCCAGCCGGGAGCAGGCCAAGCGGCTGATTGCCGGGGGCTGCGTTGCGGTGGACGGCAGGACGCTGTGCAAGCCGTCGGAGGAGATTGCCGAGGGCGCGCACCGGGTAGAGGTGCGGGACGCCATGCCCTATGTGGGGCGGGGAGGCCTGAAGCTGGAAGCCGCGCTGGATGCCTTCGGGCTGGAGGTTGCCGGCTGGCAGGCGCTGGACATCGGCGCCTCCACCGGCGGATTTACCGATTGTCTGCTCCGCCGCGGCGCGGCGCGGGTATGGGCGGTGGATGCCGGCTCGGGCCAGCTTGCGCCCGCACTGCGGGAGGATGGCCGCGTGATCTCTCTGGAGCACTGCAACGCCCGCTATCTCACCCGCGAAATGCTTGGGGGAGCCGAGGTGCGGCTGATCGTGATGGACGTGTCCTTCATTTCTGCCACCTGTATTCTGCCCCGCTTTCCGGAGCTGCTGCAAAGCCCGGGCGATGCGGTCTGCCTGATCAAGCCCCAGTTTGAGGTCGGCAGAGGCATGATCGGCAAACGGGGCATTGTCCGCTCGCCCGCCGCGCACCGGCTTGCCGTGGAGCGGGTGCTGAACGCTGCGAGGCAGGCCGGTCTGCGTCCGGCAAACCTCATTCCGTCCCCGATTGCGGGAGGGGACGGCAACCGGGAATTTCTTGTGCATCTGACGCTTGGCCGTCCCGAGCTCCCGGAATGGACCGATGACCGCATCCGCCTTGTGACCGGATAGCAGAGAGGAGAACCGATGACATGCTGAAAATTGCGCTGATTACCAATTTCAATATCACCGAGAAAGCAAATGCCGCGGCGGCAGTGGCGAACCGGCTGCTGCGGGAGGACTGCGAAATTCTCATCGCTGCCTTTAACCGGGAAAAGCTGGTGCGGATCCATAAGCACCGCAGCGACTTCCGCTATCTGCCGCTGGAAAGCGTGTATGCCGAGGCCAACATCATCATTGTGCTGGGGGGAGACGGAAGCATTCTCGAGGCCGCCCGCCGCGCCGCACAGCGGGGAACGCCGATTCTCGGGGTCAACCTCGGGCGCTTGGGCTACATGACCGAGCTGGAGATGAACGAGCTGGAGCTGCTCCGCAACCTCTTCAACGGGAATTACCGCTTGGAAAAGCGGTCGATGCTGCGGGTGGAGCTTTACGCGGGAGGGGATCTGAAGTCCTTCTGTTATGCGCTCAACGACGCGGTGATTTCCAACGGCTCGGTCTCCCGCATCATCGACATGGAGCTTTCCGAAAACGGGCATCCCGTTGCCACCTACCGCGCCGACGGGCTGATTGTAGCCACGCCGACCGGCTCCACGGCGTATTCCATGTCCGCCGGGGGAGCGATTGTCGACCCCTCCGTGCCCTGCTTCTGCGTCACGCCGATCTGTCCGCACTCCTTTGCGGCCCGTCCGCTCATCTTTTCGGATCGGTCGTCGCTGGAAATCCGCAACATCTGCGCCCGCGAGAAAATGCTGTATCTCACGGTGGACGGCAGAATGAATTTTGAGCTCTACCGCAACCAAACCGTGCGCATCACCAAGTCCTCGCTCGAAACCTCGCTGGTCCGCTTCAAGGAAAACGGCTTTTACAACAAGCTGTGCCAGAAGCTGCGGGAAACGCATTTTTAAGAAAAGGAGCCTGACAAGTCGGTTATGAAAAAAAACAGACAGGAAAAGCTGTTGGAGCTGATCACCCGGTATGAGATCGACACGCAGGACGAGCTGATCGACCGCCTGCGGGAGAATGGCTACAACGTGACGCAGGCCACGGTCTCCCGTGACATCCGGGAGCTGAAAATCGCCAAGATGACCACGGGAAAGGGGACCTACCGCTATGTGCTTCCCAAGCAGGCCGAAAGCGGGAGCGGCGTGAGCTTCAGCGCGGCTCTGATCGAATCCATCATTTCGGTGGAGGCGGCGCAGAATCTGGTGGTGCTCAAGACCTATCCGGGGCTGGCGTCGGCTGTGGCGGCGGGTATCGACCGCATGAACCTGCATCAGATTCTCGGCTGTGTGGCGGGAGACGACACCATTCTTGTGGTCACGCGGGATTCCGACTGCGCCGGAACGCTGGCGGGGCAGATGCATCATCTGCTCAGGAGCATCTGAGCCATGCTACGCTCTCTGCATATCGAAAACATCGCGGTCATCCGGCGGGCGGACGTGGATTTCCGCGAGGGGCTGTCGGTTCTCACCGGCGAGACCGGAGCCGGAAAATCCATGATCATCGACAGCATCAATCTGCTGCTGGGCAATCGGGTCACGCGCGAGATGCTACGCAGCGGAGAGAGCCGCGCGGTGGTCAGCGCGGTTTTTGAAAAGCTCTCCCCGAATACCCTGCGGCAGCTCGAAGAGCTGGGCTTTGCGTGCGAGGACGGCGCGCTGATGCTGCAGCGCGCGATCGGAGCCGACGGGCGGTCGCAGACCCGTCTCAACGGGCAGGCCATCACGCAGGCGATGCAGCGTCTCATCACGCCGATGCTCATCAGTATCCACGGGCAGATGGACAGTCACAAGCTGCTGCAAAAGGGCGCGCATCTCGAGCTGCTGGACGCCTATGCGCACCTCGAGCAGGAGCTGGAGGCCTACCGGGAGGTGTTTTCCTCCTATCGCGCGGTCAGAAAACGGTTGGATTCGCTTTCGCGGGACGAGGCCGAGCGGCTGCGGCTGCAGGAAATGCTGCGGTTCCAGCTTGCGGACATCGACGCCTGCCGGCTGCGGGACGGCGAGGAGGAGGAGCTGGAGCGTCAGCGCGACCGGCTGCTCCATCTCGAACAGATCAACCGGCAGGTGGGGCTGGCGTATCGCTTTCTTGCCGGGGGAGAGAAGAGCAACGCCGCCGATCTATTGCGCCGGGCGCAGTCTGCCATTCTGTCTCTGGGCGGCATGATCGCGGGGGCGGAGGAGCTGGCCGACCGGCTGGCGGAGGCCGAATCCGAGGTCATCGACGTGGCCGAGACGGTTGCCGGCTTTGCGGACGACGACCGGGAGGACCCCACGGCGCGCATCGACCGCATAGAGGGCAGGCTCGAGAAGATTTCCCGCCTCAAGCGCAAATACGGCGGGAGCGTGGCCGAGGTTCTGGCCTTCCGCGAGAAGGCCGCGGCCGAGCTGGAGGAGCTGACCGGCTCGGACGAGCTGCGCGGAGAGCTGGAACAGGAATGCGAGACCCTGCTGCGGCAGGCCGAGGGGCTGGCGGCGGAGCTGCACCGGCGGCGCGCCGAGGCGGCAAGGCAGGTCACGCGGGAGGTGACCGAGGCGTTGCGCTTTCTGGACATGCCCAAGGTGCGCATGGAGGTGAGCCTCTCCCGCGTCGAGCTGAACGAAACCGGCGCCGACCAGGCCGAGCTGCTCATTGCCACCAATCCCGGCGAGCCGGTGCAGCCGCTGGCACGCATCGCCTCGGGCGGCGAGCTTTCCCGCATCATGCTGGCGCTGCGCTCGGTGCTCGACGACCGGGACGGAGCCACAACTGTGATTTTTGATGAAATCGACACCGGTGTTTCGGGCAAGACCTCCCGCAAGATCGGCCTGATGCTGCACGACATCGCCGAGCGCTCCCAGGTGCTGTGCGTCACCCACTCGGCGCAGATCGCGTCGCTGGCCGATGTGCACTATCTGATCACCAAGACCGAGCGGGAAGGACGGGCCGAAACCGAGGTCCGGGAGCTGACGGGCGACGCGCGCGTGGAGGAAATCGCCCGTATTCTCGGAGGAATTGAGGTGACCGAGGCCCAGCGCAACGCCGCGCGGGAGATGATTGCGGAATACCGGAAAGGAGAGGACGCGCAGTGAACAAAACCAATGCCATGCGGATGCTGGACGCGGCTGGCATTCGCTATGAGGTGCTGGAATACGAGGTGGACGAGAGCGACCTGAGCGGCAGGCACATTGCCGAAGAGCTGCACTTTCCGGCCGAGCGCATGTTCAAAACGCTGGTGGCCAGAGGCGACAAAACCGGGCCGCTGGTGTTCTGCGTTCCGGTATGCGCCGAGCTGGATCTGCGGCGCGCCGCGGCGCAGACCGGAAACAAACGGGTGGAGCTGGTGCCGGTCAAGGAGCTGCTGGGGCTGACCGGATACATCCGGGGCGGCTGCTCGCCGATCGGCATGAAAAAGAAATTCCCCACATGGATGGACGAGAGCGCCCTGCAATTTGATACCGTCACGGTCAGCTCCGGCGCCCGCGGCGCGCAGCTGCTGCTGAATCGTGCCGAATTGGTGGATTTTGTTCAGGCTCAGCTGCTGCCGCTGACCGTCAGGTAGCGCATGGAGCGCCGCCGGAGCTCGGCTGCTCCCTTTACGGGCGGCGTGTCTGTCGCCCCGCGGGTCGGCTTCCGTTTGCGGCTGCCGTAGGCCGGCTGTGCTTTGCGGGCGGCTGTTGCCGTTCCGCCGTCGCCGAAAAGGACTTGCAAAACGTGTGAATTTATAGTATAATAGTATCATAGAGTTCAATTCAAGGAGTGTTTATGCAAACCATCAAAAAGCTGATTGCCCGGCAGATTCTTGCCGCCGCAGAGGAGGCAAGCCCCGGAGCCGGGCTGACCGAGGAGGAGATTGTCTCCGCGCTGGAATACCCGCCCGATCCGAACATGGGGGATCTCGCGTTCCCCTGCTTCCGGCTGAGCCGGGCGCTGCGCCGCTCTCCGGTGCAGATCGCCGCCGCGCTGGCCGAAAAGCTGGGCGGGGGCTGCATTGGCAGTGCCAGCGCGGTCGGAGGGTACCTCAATTTCACAATTTCGGGCGACTATCTCGGCGGTACGGTTGTCCCGGAAATTCTTGCGGCCGGGGACTGGTACGGCGCGCAGACCTTTGGTGAGGGCAAAACGGTGGTGCTGGATTATTCCTCCCCAAATGTAGCAAAGCCCTTTCATATCGGGCATCTCGGCACCACGGTCATCGGGCACTCGCTGCGCCGTCTGCATGAATTTGCCGGGTATCGCTGCGTCGGTATCAATTATCTGGGCGACTGGGGCACGCAGTTCGGCAAGCTGATTGTCGCCTACCGCCTCTGGGGCAGCAGGGAAATGGTGGAGCAGGGCGGCATTGACACGCTGGTCGAGCTGTATGTTCGTATCAACAATGAAATCAAGGGAGACCCCGAGCACGGCGTTCCCGGAAACAGCGAGCTGGCCGAGTCCTCCCGTGCCGAATTTCACAAGCTGGAAACCGGAGATGAAGAAAATCTGAAGCTCTGGCGTTGGTTTGTGGACATCAGTCTGGCTGAATATCAGAAAACCTATCGCCAGCTTGATATCGAGTTTGATTCCTATCTGGGCGAGAGCTTTTACACCGACAAAATGCCCGCGCAGATCGAAATCCTCCGTCAGAAGCATCTGCTCAAAACCGACGACGGCGCCGAAATCGTCGATCTGTCGGAGTACAATATGCCCCCCTGTCTGATTCTCAAGCGGGACGGTTCCACGCTGTATCCTACACGGGACATCGCCGCCGCGGTTTACCGCAAGGAGCATTACCACTTTGACAAGGCGATTTATGTCACCAGCGCGCAGCAATGCCTGCATTTTGCGCAGTGGTTCAAGGTGGTGGAGCTGATGGGCTACCCGTGGTACAACGAGCTGGTGCATGTCCCCTACGGAACGGTTTCGCTCAACGGCGAGAAGCTGGCCACCCGAACCGGCAACGTTGTGCTGCTGCGCGATCTGTTCGCGCTGGCCATCGAAAAGGTCAAGGCTATCATGAAGGAGAAAAACACCGGCGCCGAGAACATCGAGGAGACGGCCGAGGCGGTCGGCGTGGGGGCGGTGGTGTTCTACTATCTCTCCAACAACCGCATGAAGGACATCAATTTTGTGATGGAGGATGCGCTCAGCTTTGACGGCAACACCGGCCCCTATGTGCAGTATACCTATGCGCGCGCCTGCTCGGTGCTGAGCCGCGCCGACGGAAAGCCCGATGCCGGCGCCCCCGTCCGCATCACCTGCGAGGAGGAGGCGACGCTGGTTAAGTTGCTCTGCCGCTTCGGGGAGCGGGTCTGCGCGGCGCTGGACGACTATGAGCCGAGTTATATCACCCGCTTCATTCTCGATGTGGCGGCGGCCTTCAACCGCTTCTATCACAATTGTCCGATTCTCTCGGCAGAGGACCCGGAGGTGCGCGCCAGCCGTCTGGCCATGACAGAGGCGGGCAGAATCGTGCTGGGCAATGCGTTTGATCTCATCTGCCTGAAAAAGACCGAAAAGGTGTAACGCAAAGCGAGGCGGCCGAAGGCCGCCGCACACTGTAGACCAAAGCAAGGGCTTTCGTCAGTTTAGCTGAAGTTTTCGCCCGCCTTTTTTAAAAGGCGGCACGGATCCAACGCCGTGGGGCGTTGGTCGCCGCCCGCAGGTGGCGAAATACCCCTTTTGGGCGTTTCTTTTTGTGAGCTTTTTCTTTGCGCCTACACGCTCAAAGAAAAAGCGGACGAACGCTTTTGTGCAATTTTTATTTGATGCGCCTTTTGTCTACAACCTAAGGCGGCGGAAGGCCGCCGATCCGGCAACGGCTTTCGTCCGCCTGCCGGAGGATTTTTCCTTCGCACAGGGCGAAATTTTACAGGTATCAAAAATCATGATATATCAATCATCTTCTTATAGAAAGGATTCAGGTTCACACGATGTCCGGACACAGCAAATGGGCAAATATCAAGCATAAAAAAGAGAAAACCGACGCGGCAAGAGGCAAGGTTTTCACCAAAATCGGCAAGGAGATCACCCTTGCCGTCAAGCAGGGGGGAGGCGACCCGGCCTCCAACTCCAAGCTGCGCGATCTGATTCAGAAGGCAAAGGCCAACAACGTGCCGAACGATAACATCGAGCGCTGCATCAAAAAGGCGATGGGAGCCGGCGGAGAGAACTACGAGGAGGTTTCCTATGAGGGCTACGGCCCGGCCGGCATCGCGGTTCTGGTCACCGCCACCACCGATAACCGCAACCGCACGGCGGGCAACATCCGCGCGTATTTCTCCAAATACCACGGCAACATGGGGCAGACCGGCTGCGTGGGGTATCTGTTCACCGACATCGGGGAGATTGTCATCAACAACGAGGACGGCGACGTGGACGAGGACAAGCTGATGGAAACCGCGCTGGAGGCGGGCGCTTCGGATTTCAAAAAGGACGGAGACGTGTTTGTGGTCACCACCGAGCCGGATGACGTTTACGCCATTCAGGAGGCGCTGGCCGCCGCCGGCTACGAAATTCTCTCGGCAGAGAAGACCAAGCAGGCTTCCACCGGCGTCACGCTGGAAAACGAGGACGACATCAAGTTCATGAACCTCCTGATCGAAAAGCTGGAGGATGATGACGACGTGATGGACGTCTACCACAACTGGGAAAACTGCGACGACTGAGCGGCTATGCGGTCCGGATACGATGGTATGCGGGCCGCTTTGCCGTCTCCTGTCCGCCGGGAAGCGTACGCCGGCCGGTTTGCATCCCCGGACAGCCAAACCAATCGAAGAACTTTTCCGGGTTGCATTGACAAATCCCGGGAAAATGTGGTATAATAATTCCGACGGAGCATGGGCTCTGTCTGCGGCAATCTATCGGAAATGGAAAGGATTCATGAAAGATCATGAAAAGAGAACTGAACAAACAGCTTTATGCAGATCCTTCCGCGTATGCGGGGAAGGAAGTGACCTTGGGAGGCTGGGCGAGGAGCATTCGCGACAGCAAGGCCTTCGGATTTATTGACCTGAACGACGGCAGTTGCCATAAGTCGGTGCAGGTTGTATTTGAGCGCAGCAATATTTCCAATTACGATGAAATTGCCAAACTGAACGTCGGCTCCGCCGTGGTTGTCAGAGGGACCGTTGTGCTGACGCCGGAGATGAAGCAGCCCTTTGAGATCAAGGCGATTGAGGTGACGGTGGAGGGCGCGTCCACGCCGGATTATCCGCTGCAAAAAAAGCGGCACACGCTGGAATACCTGCGGGAGCAGGCCTATCTGCGCCCGCGCACCAACCTGTTTTCGGCAGTGTTCCGGGTGCGCAGCGAGGTGGCGTTTGCCATTCACGACTTTTTCCATCGGCGCGGCTTTGTGTATGTGCACACCCCGCTGATCACCGGTTCGGACTGCGAGGGAGCGGGGGAGATGTTCCGCGTGACCACCCTTGATCCCGCCAACCCGCCCCGCCTTGCGGACGGCAGCATCGATTGGTCGCAGGACTTTTTCGGCAGGAGCACCAATCTCACGGTGTCCGGTCAGCTCGAGGGCGAGACCTTTGCGATGGCATTTGGCAACATCTACACCTTCGGCCCCACCTTCCGCGCCGAAAACTCCAACACCACGCGCCACGCGGCCGAGTTCTGGATGATTGAGCCCGAAATCGCGTTTGCAGACCTGAACGACAATATGCAGCTGGCATGGGATATGATTCAGTCCATCATCCGCCATGTGATGGAGAACTGCCAGCAGGAGCTGGAGTTCTTCAACAGCTTTGTGGATCGCTCGCTGCTGGACCGCCTGCATGCGCTGGCCGCCAGCGACTACTGCAAGGTCACCTACACCGAGGCCGTGGAGCTGCTGAAAAAGAGCGGCGCGGACTTCAAATATCCGGTGGAGTGGGGCTGCGACCTGCAAACCGAGCACGAGCGCTATTTGACCGAGCAGGTGTTTGGCAAGCCCGTGTTTGTGATTGACTACCCGAAGGAGATCAAATCCTTCTACATGCGTCTGAACGACGACGGCAAAACCGTGGCGGCCATGGATATGCTGGTGCCCGGCGTGGGAGAAATCATCGGCGGCAGCCAGAGAGAGGAGCGGCTGGACGTTCTGCTTGCCCGCATGGCCGAGTGTCACCTGCGGCAGGAGGATTACTGGTGGTATCTCAATCTGCGCAAGTACGGAGGCACCAAGCACGCGGGCTACGGCCTCGGCTTTGAACGGATGGTGATGTATCTGACTGGGGTTTCCAACATCCGTGATGTCATTCCGTATCCCCGCACGGTCGGGAACGCGGAGTTCTGAAGCGGCAGCAAAACAGCCGGTCAGAAATTACCGATTACACATCAGGAAAACCGGGGATATTTTCCCGGTGAGGTTGTAGACAAAAGGCGCACCAAATAAAGATTGCACAACAGCGTTCGTCCGCTTTTTCTTTGAGCATGTAGGCGCAAAGAAAAAGCTTGGCAAAAAGAAAGCGCCATATAGAAATTTCGCCGCCTGCGGGCGGCGAGGAGGGCTCCGCGCCCTCCACCGCGCAAACTTTTAAAAAAGTTTGATCAAAACTTTCATCAAACTGACGAAAGCCGCTGCTTTGGTCTACAGTCTGAGCCGGGGATATTTCCCCGGTTTTCGCATCACCGAGCAAGGAGGAGCGTATGCACGCGGATCTTGTGATTGTGGGGGCAGGCCCGGCCGGAATTTTTACGGCGCTCGAGCTGCTCCACAGGGGCAGCCGGCAGAAAATTGTGATGGTGGAAAAGGGACAGCCGGTGGAAAAACGGAGCTGCCCCAAATACCGCACCGGGCACTGCATGAGCTGCAAGCCCTATTGCCATATCACCACCGGGTTTTCGGGCGCCGGCGCCTTTTCGGACGGCAAGCTGTCGCTGAGCTGCGAGGTGGGGGGAGATCTCCCGACGCTGCTCGGAGCGGATGCCGTGCAGGACGTGATCGATTACACCGACCGGATCTATCTCGAATTCGGAGCCGATGCCCATGTGGAAGGCGCCGGGCAGACCGATGAGGTCAAGGAAATCCGCAAACGGGCGATTATGGCTGGGCTGCGGCTGGTGGATTGCCCGATACGGCACATCGGCACCGAGCGGGCGCGCCAGCTTTACGCCGACATTGAGTCGCATCTGCGGCAGAGCGGTGTGGAGCTGCTGTTCGGCTGCGAATGCAGCAATCTGATTCTGGATGGCTCACGCTGCCTCGGTGTGATTGTCACGCACGGCGGAGTGACCGAGGAGATCCGCGCGGCACATACGGTCATTGCCACCGGCCGCCGCGGGGCCGATTGGCTGGAGCGCCTGTGCGGGGAGCACAACATTGCGCATCTGCCCGGAACCGTTGACATCGGCGTGCGGGTGGAGGTGCGCAACGAGATCATGGAGCAGGTCAACCGGGTGCTTTATGAATCCAAGCTGATCGGATACCCGCCTCCCTTCAAGAACAAGGTGCGCACCTTTTGCCAGAATCCCGGCGGCTTTGTCAGTCAGGAGAACTACGACAATGACCTTGCCGTGGTCAACGGCCACTCCTTCAAGGAGAAAAAATCCGACAACACCAATCTCGCCATCCTCTGCTCGCACAATTTTTCGGTCCCCTTCAATCAGCCCATTGAGTATGCGCAAAAGGTTGGGGAGCTGACCAACATGCTGGGGGCGGGGCATATTCTGGTGCAGCGTTTCGGGGATATTCTGGACGGCAAACGCACATGGGAGAAGGAGCTGGCGCAGTCCAATGTCCGCCCCACATTGCCCGACGCCGTGGCCGGCGACATCACCGCCGCCATGCCCTACCGCGCCATGACCAACATCATTCATTTCATTCAGGCCATGGATCAGGTGGTGCCCGGCTTTGCCTCATATGAAACGCTGCTCTATTCCCCCGAACTGAAATTTTACAGCAACCGGGTCCGGATGGACGAGCGGCTGAACACCAGCGTGCAGGGGCTGCATTGCCTTGGCGATTCGAGCGGTTGGACGCGCGGGCTGATGATGGCCTCGGCGATGGGGGTCATGATGGGGAGAATCCTCTCGGAGGAGGAGCAGAGCGGCTGAAGTCTCTGGGGCTTTTACGCGCGCATTTTGCCCGAGAGCCGGATTTTTTTGCGAAAATGAAGTATCCGGCGAAAAAGTGCTTGCAAATCGGGCAATAATATGATACAATAGAACGGGAAATTCCGGAAAAGCAGCCAACGGCAGCTTGTCTGCCGCCTGTATGCGCAGTAGAGCCGCGCGATTGGCGCGCCCGATGCCGCTGTCTGCTTCCGGAAAAACGTTGATCACGGGGCACTGCCCCTATCAAAGGAGCTATTACGATGACAAAAACACAGTTGATTGATCATGTGGCAAAGGAGACCGGCCTCTCCAAAAAGGATGTGGGAACGGTTTGCGACGCGCTGTTCGGAAGAGTGGCCGAGTCTCTTGCCTCCGGTGAGGGCATCCAGATTTCGGGCTTTGGCGCATTTTCCGCCAAGGAGCGCCCGGCGCGCACCGGCAGGAATCCCCGAACCGGTGAGCCGATTGCCATTTCGGCCTCTCGCTCGGTGGTATTCACGGCCGGCAAGTCGCTCAAGGAACAGGTCAATGGGGCCGCTGCCGGCGGTGCAGAGTGATGAGACTGGACAAGTATCTCAAGGTTTCCAGAATCATCAAGCGCCGCACGGTGGCCAACGAGGCCTGTGACGCGGCGCATGTCACGGTCAACGGCCGCCCGGCCAAGGCGTCCTATGATGTCAAGGAAGGGGATATTCTGGAAATTACATTTGGTCAGCGCACGCTTCGGGTCCGGGTTCTGGACGTAAAGGAGTACACCGCCAAGGCCGACGCGGCCTCCCTGTACGAGGTGTTGAGCTGAGGGGCGAAGCCTGCATATTTTCCGGTTTTCCGCATATGATTTGATGTAGCAAAATCCAAATAACGGAGGTACATCATGAATACGGAAAAAAGGGATTCCCCGGCAGCCACACAAATGCTGGTTCTCAGAGATCGGAATTTGCTGGAGGTGCGGGGGGTCACAGATGTTGTGCGCTTTGATGAGGAGAGCGTGGTGCTCTCCACATCCTGCGGTACCCTGACGGTGGAGGGCGCGTCCCTTCATGTACAGGTGCTCAATCTGGAGCAGGGAACGGTCACGGTGGACGGCCGTGTCGACGCACTGCTGTATGATGACCCGGAACCGGTGGGAAAAGGGGAAAAGGGCGGCTTTTTCGGAAAGCTGTTCCATTGAGCCGGTATGGATATTTCGCAGTCTGTCATTGCGCTGTTATATCTGTATGCCTGTCTGCTTGGCGCGGCTTTGGGACTTTTGTACGATGCCTGCCGCATTACCCGCATTTTTCTCGGGGAGCACTATAGCCGGCGGGCGGTTGCCCGTCTGCATGCGCTCCGGCTGCCCCTGATCGGGGGCTATCGCGCACACCGCGCGTGCCGGTCGCTCCGTGTCGTGATCTTTATCGAGGATTTTTTCTTCTGTATCCTCTCCGGCGTGGCAATCATTCTGCTGTGCTACGAGGCTTTCAACGGAAATATCCGGATACCGGTATTTCTGTGCGCGGCGGGAGGCTTTGCACTGTATCGGTGCACGCTGGGAAAGGTCATCATGCTGTTTTCCGAGGTGATTGCCTTTGGTGTGGAATGTGTGCTGCGCTATTGTGTGTTCTTTGTGCTCTTTCCGTTTCGCTGGGCAGGCGGCAGGCTGTACCGTCTGCTGCGCGGAGCTGCCGGCAGCGTCCGGCGCGGGGCATGGAAACGGAGCAGAGCAGCCTACACCGAGCGGGAGATGAAGGCAGCCCGGAGCGGCGGAATTTTGCTGCCGCATGACGGGCAGAACAGAAAGGATAACCAAAATGCAAAAGGAAAAGCAAAGAAAAAAGCAGTTCAGCCTGAGTCTGCTGGTCAGAGTGTTTCTCGCGGTGATGATCGTGGTGTCGCTCGTGGTGTTCATCAACAGCGTGATGCTTTCCAATGAGAAGATGAAGGAAGTGTCGGAGCTGGAGCAGGTAAGGGCAGGGCTGGAGGAGGAAAAAGAGGAATTACAGGAGCTGCTGAATTCCGAACAGGATGAAAATTACATCATTCGCATGGCCCGCAAATTCTTGGGGCTGTTCTTCCCGGACGAAGAAGTGTTTTTCAACAATCGCAATTCCTGAGAAAGACGGAAATTATGGCTGACAAACAGAAGGCAGGGCAAAAGATCGTTGCCCAGAACAAAAAGGCATGGCACGATTATTTTGTGGAAGAAAAATATGAGGCGGGCGTTGCACTGTGCGGGACCGAAATCAAAAGCATCCGCCGCGGTGCGGTGAACCTCAAGGATTCCTACTGCTCCTTTCAGAACGGGGAGATGTACGCAGTTGGGGTTCACATCAGCCCTTACGAGCAGGGAAACCGCTTCAATCATGAGCCGCTGCGGGATAAAAAGCTGCTGATGCACAAGCGGGAGATTCTCAAGCTGCGGGGATTGGTGCAGCAAAAGGGTTATACGCTGATCCCGCTGTCTCTCTATTTTGCCGGAAGCTATATCAAAATGGAGATCGGACTGTGCCGCGGCAAAAAGCTGTACGACAAGCGGGACGCCGAGGCCGCGCGTCAGGCCGGGCGGGACATCGAACGGCATATGAAGGATCATCGGGCGGAGGCTTGAGCTGGATATGAACACAGAGCAAACCTGCTACCTGTTCCTGGATTTTGACGGGACGGCGTTCATCAAGGGCCGCATCCCGCCCGAAAACCGGGAGGCGTTGGAGGCAGTGCAGAAGCTGGGACACCAGCTCATTCTTAATACCGGACGCTCCCGAGGCGGCTTGGATTTTTCGCTTGCCGAGCATCAGGGGGTGCGGTGGGACGGTATGATTTTCGGCGCCTCGGATATGACCTATCGTGGCAGACGGTACCACGATCATACCGTCCCGGAGAATTTGGTTCTGGAGTGGGTGCGTTATGGAATGGCGCATCACTACTGGGTGCATCTGGAGGGGGAGAGCCACAATCAGTGGTATGCTTTTGACAAGCACCAGGGTGATTTTACCCCCGAAGAGGTGGAGCGTGTGCTGCTTGAGGTGCGGGAGCAGGTTGCCAAAAGTCCGGTGACCAAGCTCTCGCTTCGCTGTGTGGACGAGGGGGACATGCCCGAGGGCGGTTTGCGGTTGATCCGGCAGAAAACCTATGCCGAGCTGTTCCCGGACGGGCGCGACAAGGGCGTCGCCTTTCTTGAATTCTGTGAGCTGTACAGAATTCCCAAGGAGCAATGCGTTTGCTTTGGCGACAGCCTCAACGACCTGGCCATTTTTCAGGCTTGTCCCAACAGTGTTGCGATGTGCGGCGCGCCGGAGCTTCTCCGGCGCCATGCCACATATTGCGCAGTCGGTGCTTGCGGGGTAGCCGAGGGAATCCGGCAGTTGTTTGGCCCGGCGGTAGAACATCATTTGCGGCATGGATGCGAAAGGAGTGGAGAAAAATGAACCGGATGGATCCCACACAGACCTGTTATCTGTTTCTCGATTTTGACGGTACCGTGTATCTGGACGGTGCGATCCCGCCCGAGAACCGTGCGGCGCTGCGAGCGGTACAGCGGATGGGGCATCAGGTGATCCTCAACACCGGGAGAGCGCGGGGAGGGCTGAACCTTGCAGCCGAGCAATATCAGGGGGTGGACTGGGACGGAGTGATTTTCGGCTCCTCGGATATGACCTACCGTGGCATTCGGTATCATGAGCATACTCTTTCCGAGGATGAGGTTCTGCATTGGGTCCGTTACGGAATGGACCGGCATTATTGGATTACCCTCGGCGGCGAGACAGAGCCGAAGCCTTTGCGCTTTCAGGAACATCCGGAGAATTTTACATCTGAAGAGACCGATGCCATTCTGAACGGTATACGGGAATGGATGGGCGGCGTTCCGGTGACAAAGCTGAGTATACAGAATGTGGATGCATGCGACGTCCCGGAGAATGGCGTGACGGTTGTGCGGATGGCGACTTATGCTGAAATTTTACCGAAAGGCCGGGACAAGGGCGTGGCGTTTCTGGATTTTTGCGAGCGCTATGCCATTCCAACCGAGCAGTGTGTCTGCTTCGGAGACAGTCTGAATGATCTGGCTGTTTTCCGGGTTTGCCCCAACAGCGTGGCGATGAAGCATTCGCCCGAGGAGCTGCGGCAGTGTGCCACCTATATCGCCAGCGGAGAAATCGGCGTAGCCGAGGGGGTTGCACATTATTTTGGAAAAATTTGGACTTGACAAATCGCTTTTCATCGGTTATAATAATAGGGCGGAGCATGAATTGCTTTGATTCACATACGGGGGTGTAAAGGTTTCGACGGGGATTCTGAGGCAAGATAAGCGTGGCGAGCTGGGTAATCTCGTAAACTGCCCGATTCTAAAAATAAACGACAACGATACCGTTGCTATGGCTGCCTGAGTTTTGCGCTTCGGCGTAAAACTTGGCAGTGCCGTGACCTGCGGGTCACCCGTTCCTCTGCGGAGTACTGCGACCGCGGACTGAGCGTCAAATAAGCAGTGAACCTGCACCGGCGGTTCGCCCTTGAACCGGTCAGGCATAAAAGGGCTACCCAGACGGAGAGTGTGTCTGTTCACGCTCCCGAAGGGGAATCTGAAATAACAGACTGTCCACGAAGAAGGTTTTGTCAAGGGATTTTCGGACATGGGTTCGACTCCCATCATCTCCACCATTTTCAGGCCGGAGGCATTTTATGTCTCCGGCCTGAAAATTGAGAAGCATGGGGCGAGAGAAGCCATCACAGAAAACGTGTTTTCTGTAGAATCCGGAGCGGGCACAAGCGGAAAGGCAGAGACTGTGGAACGGATTTGGGTTCAGACTCCCATCATCTCCACCACCGGGCAAGCCCGGACCCAATGATCGGGGGCGTGCAACGATATGCCAGTCTTTATACCACGATGGCGCGGTTTGGATTTAACCCCGAATGCTCTGCTATTTTCAGGCCGGAGGCATTTTATGTCTCCGGCCTGAAAATTGAGAAGCATGGGGCGAGAGAAGCGTTTAGACTCCCATTCTGCAAACCGCAAGCCCGCCAACAGAAATTTTGGGACGGGTATTGTTTTTTTGTGCGCAATGGTGTATAATAAAGCCTGTATACACACGGGCGAAAACCGGTTGAGCCGGCAAGTCCAAGGTAGATGCGTGCTGACCGCGCAGATTGCCGCCTGCCGGGGCGAAGAATGACGGCAGGGGCAGTAAAAAGACATGACGATTTGCAGTAAGGAGAGTAATCAGATGAACTGGAAAATTGATTGTACAACCCCCGGAGCCGATGTGCGGATTACCGAGCGGCAGGAGCATACCGATGCGGGGCAGCCGTTGCTGTATGATGTGGACGTCGCTTTTGCGCAGGAGCTGATCCCCAAACCGATGTCACTTCGCTTTGCGTTTGATAATCTGGATACATATTCGGTATGGAGCCCTACCATCTGGTCCTCCCGGCATATGGGGCCCAATTGGCAGAAGCGCACCTCAGCCTCCCGGCTCGCCTCCGGCCTCCCACTCCACGCACTTGTCTCGCTGGGGGGGCGGAATCGGCTGACCGTTGCGCTTTCGGATGCCTCCACAGCCACCGAGATCAGAAGCGGGATTGTTGAGGAGACCGCACAGACCGAGGTGGAGATCCGGCTGTTTACGCAGCCCCAGAACGCGATTGCTTCTTACCATGTTACCGTCTATCTCGATTTTACGGATCGGCGTTATGAGGATGCCATCCGTGCTGCGGAGCATTGGTGGCGGAGCGATTGCGGCTATGTCTGTGCTCCCGCTCCCGTGTATGCAAAGCTCCCAATGTATTCCACGTGGTATTCGTTCCATCAGAATACCGTGCCGGCGGACATTATAAAGCAGTGCATAGCGGCAAAGGAAATGGGAATGGAAAGCGTGATTGTTGACGATGGCTGGCAGACGGACGACAATTCACGTGGGTATGCCTATTGCGGGGACTGGAGGGTAGCGCCGCGCAAAATTCCGGATATGAAAGCGTTTGTCGATGCGGTACATCAGCTCGGAATGAAATTCCTGCTGTGGTATTCGGTTCCGTTTGTCGGGAAACACTCTGCGGCTTTTGCGCGCTTTTCGGATATGTTCCTTGGTCTGCGCAACCAAAACGGAGACAGGGCAGTGGGGGTTTTGGATCCGCGCTTTCCGGAAGTCAGGGCATATCTGGTCGGCCTGTATGCGGACGCCGTGCGAAGCTGGGGGCTGGACGGTCTGAAGCTGGATTTCATTGATTCCTTTCAGCTCTTTCCCGACACACCGGTCTTCGATTCCCGCCGGGACGTCCGGTCGCTGGACGATGGAGTTGATCTGCTGCTGCGTGAGATTACAGACACGCTCCGCGCGGTCAATCCCGAAATTCTCATTGAATTTCGTCAAAGCTACGTGGGGCCAACCATCCGCAAATACGGCAATATGCTCCGCGTATGCGATTGCCCACAGGATGCGCTCATCAACCGGAGGGCGTCCGCGGATCTGAGGCTGGTCTGCGGCGACACTGCGGTGCATTCCGATATGCTGATGTGGAACCCGAAGGAGCCGGTGGAGTCTGCCGCGGCGCAGTTCATTGCCGCCCTGTTCTGCGTGCCGCAGATCTCGGTAAAGCTCGATGAAATTCCGGAATCGCACCGGAAAATGCTGCGGTTCTATTTGGATTTTTGGCGTGCACATCGGGACATTCTGCTGAATGGCGTTTTCCGCGCGGAGAACCCGGAGGCCTATTACTCGCTGGTTTCGGCGGAAAAAGACGGCCATCTCATCGCCGTCGCCTATCTGGAAAAGGTACTGGCGCTCCCGCAGAGTGCGGTAAAACTGTCCTTTGTCAACGGGAGTGGCGCCGAGGGCCTTGCCGTTCGTTTTCCAGCCGGATGGGGAGAGAAGCACTATGCAGTCCGCGATTGCATGGGCACCGTTCTGGAGCAGGGGGTATGCCCTTGCGGCCGGGTGACCGAATTTCCAGTTCCCCGCGCCGGGCTTTTGTCGCTGTTCTGAAGCGTATATCGCTTAAGGCAACACCGCGCAATTCACGGCTCAAGCCAATTGACTGCACAACTTCAGGCTGGGGGGCATGCACAAATCTCCTACAAGCGTAGCTTGTTGCAATCAGATCCACGATTGCCTGCTGTCAAAAAATTCTTTCAGAATTGGTTTGTCCCATGAAAAATCTGACGTGCAGAGAGCCGCAGGCGGCGCGCATTCAGAATTGCGCGGTGTTGCCTTAAGAAAGAATATTCCAACACAGACAGCCTTGCCTTCCTCCGAGACAATCCCTGCCTCGGAGGTTTTCTTTCGCTATGAATGCAGGATGATTTGGGGGGATTTTTTGCCGCTCGTGCCGAATACCGCCGCCAATACCGATCACCGCATAATCGGCTCCTTGCCGAAAGCCGCAGACTGTAAACCAAAGAACGACGCTGACTAAAAAACCGCCCGTGATGAATCACGGACGGAAAAAGAAAAGGTGCAATTGGCGATTTCATCCAATTGACAATTTATTATATCACAAATACGTTCAAATGTCAATAGAAAATTGGAAAAAACTGATAATTTATTTGAATGCTGGATGCTTTTTGTAGATCAAACAAGCGGTGAAGGGGGACTTCTATCATTTCGGGGTATGCTTTCCATACCTTTCCGGATTTCATCCGCGCCATGCCGGACGTTTAAGGCAACACCGCACAATTCTGACTGCGCGCCGCCTGCGGCTCTCTGCATGTCAGATTTTTCGTCAAACAAACCAAATTGACGCGGGCAATAGTGGATCTTATTGCAACAAGCTGCGCTTGTAGGAAATTTGTGCAGTTTGGCGGAAAAGATGCAAAAAGTTGTGCAGTCAATTGGCTTGATCCGTGAATTGCGCGGTGTTGCCTTAACTGAGTCAATCCCGAAAATAGGAGTGGTAATCGATGTGATACGGACTGTCCGGGAACAGCTCCCGGTGCAGCGCGATGAAGTAGTCGTCTGTCATACTGGCGATGTAGTCCACCACAATCTGGTTGGGCTCCTCCAGGCGGTAGTTGCTGTGGCTGTAGTAGGTTTGCTGCTGTTCGACAAAGGCGATGTGATGGCGGAAGATCAGGGAGTCCTCGCGGCCGGCGCAAATATCATCCAGCAGCTTCGCGTAAACCTCCACAAACATCGGCCGGATCAGCTCGTCATACTGCCGGTTGATGGCTTCGTTCTGATAGATGGCCTGATAGTTTTCCCGCTTGGCCTGTTTGAGCTCCTGATAAGCCTTTTCGCTGAGCAGGATATAATCCTTCCCATAGCTGTTTTCAATCATGTCTACCGTGAGGTTGTTGATGATGGCTGCGTTTTCGGTGCCGATGTTCTCGGTGGAAAATTGGTAGTCCGGCGGAATGATATGTGCGGTGCGGGCGTCCTGCCTGTCCTTGCCGAGATATGCGATCATGTCGCAGATCCGCACCACACACCCCTCCAGCGTGGAGGGAACCAGACGCCGGATTGCCTCGCCTCCGGTGCGGTAGCAGGCCTCGGTTTCATCGTCCAGCATCTGAAAGGTTTTGCCGTATTTCGGGCGGTATTCCTGCTGCTCAAACTCCCCGTTGTGGCACAGGATGCCGTCCAGCGTTTGCAGCGTGAGGTTGCGTGCAAACAGCGTGTCCAGCACGCGCACACTGTGTACATTGTGGTTGAAATATCTTCCGGTGTTTTGGTACAGCAGCTCCGAGAGGAAGCGTTCTCCGGCATGCCCGAACGGGGTATGCCCGATGTCGTGCCCGAGTGCAATGGCCTCGATCAGGTCGAGATTCAGCCCCAGAACCGAGCCGATGTTGCGCGCGATCCGGGATACCAGCTGCACATGCAGGGCACGGCGGGTGATGTCGTCGTTGTGATAAAAGGAAAAAACCTGCGTTTTGTCCGCATAGCGGTTGTAGATGGGCAGATGCAGGATTTTTTCGGTGTCCCGAACGTATGCCGGTCTCCAGAGCTTCGGCTGGCTGTCCCGCTTCGGGTCACGGCGCACGGCCTGGTTTTCCCGGCAGCGGTAAGGGTTTACCCAGCCGTTTTGCCGATCGGCTTGAATCCGTTCGGTCAGTTCCGGGCTTAAGCAATGATAATTCAGTTTTGATTCGGCCATTTGATACCTCCTGCGGTAAGGAACGGCTGCTGCTCGCTCATTTCCTTTCATATATTGCGTCTATTATATCACATCCTGCGGCAAAAATCAAGGCCGGACGGGAGTTTTGGCAACCGGTTTGCCGGTGTATGGGACAGCCTGTGCCATTCTGTTGTGCGGGGGCGGCCATGAATTCCGTGCGGCCTTTTGCGGACGAAACAGGCTCTTTGTGCGCAGCGGACTGTTGTCCCGGCGCCACGGCCGATGCGGCAAAGTGAAGGATACGGTCCATCCGGATGGTTTGCAAAAACTTTTTGTTGACATCCGGTGGCGGGTATGGTAAAATGTAGCCGATGTGCAGTACTGCCGGAGATAGATCGACGGCATCAGACAGCAGAACCGGAAAAGGAGAACAGACATGAAGCAAACCGTTGATGTGGCGGCCTATATCTGGCCGGCCTATACCGGAACCGAGCCGCGCGCCAGAATCTTCTGGGAGGAGGGGGAAGGGGAGTGGCAGACCGTGCGCCGCGCCGCTCCGAAATTTCCGGGACATCCGTGGCCCCGCCGCCCGCTCTGGGGCTATGTGGATGAGGCAGACCCGCAGGTGATGGAGCGCCAGATTGAGGCCGCGCTGTCGCACGGGGTCAATGTGTTTATTTATGATTGGTATTGGTACGACGGCCGGCCCTTTCTTGAGCAGTGCCTGGACAACGGCTTTCTCGGAGCCTCCAATTGCCGTTCGATGCGGTTCTACCTGATGTGGGCAAACCACGACGCCAAATACGTTTGGGACAAGCGGAATGCCGAGGACAGCAAAACCGTAGTCTGGCGGGGGAAGGTGACGCCGGAGGATTTTGAAGTGATCGGCCGGCGCTGGCTGGAGCAGTATTTCGGGCTCGAAAACTACTATCGCATCGACGGCAGGCCGTTGATTGCAATTTATGACATTCAGAATTTTGTGGACAGCTTCGGCGGTGTGGAGCAGACAGCCGAGGCGATGCGCTGGCTGGACGGGCTGGCACGCGGCAGCGGTCTTGCAGGCGTGCATTTTCAGCTCATCAACTGCGGGGAGAAGAATACCGGTCTGACCGGAGTCGACGGGGAGCCGGGCATCCCGATGCGGGAGGTCTGCCGCCTGCTGCCGTTCTCCTCGATCACGCATTATCAGTTCGTGCATTTTGTGAACATCAACCGCGCTTATGACGCGGTTCTGCCCGATGTGGAGGCCGAGTGGGCGCGCAACGCAGGCCAATACGGCTTGCTATACCTGCCGCATGTCAGCATCGGCTGGGACAACAACCCCCGCTTTTCCACGCTGCGACCGAATATTCTGCGCGACAATACGCCGGAGGCCTTCGGACGTGCGATGCGGCGCGCGGTGGCGGCCGCAAAGGCGACCGGCGCGCCGATGGTGACCGTGAATAGCTGGAACGAGTGGACCGAGGGCAGCTATCTCGAGCCGGACAACATCAACGGCTACGGTTATCTGGAAGCGATCCGGCAGGCTGTGCTGGAGTGAGCTGCCGTGTTGTGCCGCGGCATCCGGGTTCCGGTTGCGCGGATGCGTCCGTATGCCGCAGCACATCCGGTAAACGGCTGTCATGCGACTGTTGTGTAAGGGGGAAAGTATGATCCGTTTCAAAACCGAACAAACGCTCCCGGAGGACGCGGCATGGATCCGCAGAACGGTATTTGTGGAGGAGCAGGGATTTGCGGATGAATTTGACGGCACGGACGCTGTCGCAGCGCATATCGTCCTCTACGACGGGGAGCGGCCGGTTGCCACCTGCCGCTATTTCCGGGATGACGCAAGGAATGGCTATGTTGTGGGGCGGATTGCGGTATTGCAGGAATTCCGTGGCCGGTCGCTCGGCAGTGCGGTGCTGCGTGAGGCCGAGCGGCAGATCGGAGCCTTGGGGGGCGCACGGGTGCTGCTGGCAGCGCAGCTGCAGGCAAGGGGATTTTATGAAAAGCAGGGCTATGCCGCCTTTGGCGACGTGTTTTATGAGGAGCACTGTCCGCATGTATGGATGTGCAAAACGCTGGACACGCGGCTGTAAGCCGTTAGGCTGTAGACCAAAGCAACGGCTCTCGTCAGTTTGGCTAAAGTTTTCGCCAATGCGCAAAGCGCATTTCCTTTTCTCAAAATGGCGGCAGGTGGCAAAGCCACCGGGAATTTTTGCTCCGCAAAAAGTTCCCACGGATCCAACGCCGTGGGGCGTTGTGTCGCAAGGCACCGGAGGTGCCGGAAATTCTGCTTTGCAGAAGTTTCCGTCCGCAGACGGCGAAATCTTCCGTTGGCGGCGAACTCGCGAAGCGATTCGCGGATTTGGAACAAATTCTTTTCTTCTTTGGGCAAACTCTGCGAAGCAGATTTGCGGCTGAGCCATGCGAAGCCTTTGCTTGTTTCTTTGCGCCTACATGCTCAAAGAAAAAGCGGACAAACGCTTTTGTGCAATTTTTATTTGATGCGCCTTTTGTCGACAGTCTTGGACGCTGTGAGCCGTATGATGCCTTGACTTCGATGTTCTTTCCGGTGGGGGATGCGGGGCGGCTTTTCGGGCCGCTTCTGGGTCCTCCGTTTTCTGTTGAATTTTTATGGAGATTTTGAGAAAAAACGCCGCAATCCATTGACAGACGCGGGGGAAACATGTATAATAAAGGTATCTCCCGAAAGGACGTAAACGAACATGGAAAAACTGTATGAAATATTAAAGAGTCTGCACCCGGATGTGGATTTTACCGCGCAGGACGACCTGATCGGGGAGGGGATTCTCGATTCGCTCGACATTGTCACCCTGATCACCGAGATCAACAGCGCATATGACGTCAGCATTCCGGCCGAGGAAATTCTGCCGGAAAATTTCTGCAGCGCCTCCGCCATATATGACCTGATTACCCGTTTGGACGAAGCCTGAGATCAGCGCTCCCGGATACATCGATGCAGTTCAATTCGATTCCTTTTTTGTTGCTGCTCTCGGCGGCGCTGATCCTGTACTATTGCCTGCCCGGCCGACGGCGGTGGTATGTGCTGCTGGCGGCAAGCTATCTCTATTACCTTGCGGCGGGCGCCGAATATCTGATTTTTATTGTATATACAACTGCTGTCAGCTATGTCACGGCTCTGCTTCTGCAGCGGCGGGCCGATGCCGAAAACGCCGAGCTGGAGGCAAACCGTGATGCGCTCACCAAAGAAGAGCGCAAGGCCCGGCGCGCGAAAGGGAAAAAACAGCGCTTCCGGATTCTGGTCGGGGGGCTGGTGCTGGGATTTGGGATGCTGGCGGTGCTCAAATACACGGCCTTTGTGCTGTCCGGGGTGCAGCTCTTTGTGCCCTCTCTCCGGATCCCCGATCTGCTCCTTCCGCTCGGCATCTCCTTTTACACCTTTCAGTCGATGGGCTATCTCATCGATGTTTACCGCGGGAAGGCGCAGGCCGAACGCAACCCCCTCCGCTTTGCGCTGTTTGTCTCCTATTTCCCGCAGCTTCTGCAGGGGCCGATCAGCCGGTTCGGTGATCTCGCCCACCAGTTCTTTGAGGAGCGCGGCTTTGACGGAGCACGCTTCCGCGCCGGGCTGGCGCGCACGGTGTGGGGTTATTTCAAAAAGATGGTGGTGGCGGACACGGCCATGATCGCCGTGCAAGCGCTGGTGGAGCAGAAACTGACCGGGGCCTACGTGGTGCTGCTCATTCTGCTGTACTCCGCTGTGATCTATGGGGATTTCACCGGCGGCATCGATATCACCATCGGGATTTCCGAGCTGTTCGGCATCCGCCTCAAGGAGAATTTCGACCGCCCGTTTTCCTCCCGCTCGGTCAAGGAATACTGGCGGCGCTGGCACATCACCATGGGCACATGGTTCACCGATTATGTGTTTTATCCGCTCTCGGTCTGCGCGCCCATGCAGCGGCTCTCCAAGTGGTCGCGCGCGCATCTCGGCCCGGCGCTGGGCAAGCGCATACCGGTATACATCGCCACAATTGTGACATGGTTTCTCACGGGGCTGTGGCACGGAGCGGGCTGGAACTTCATCGTGTGGGGGCTGCTCAACTGCCTTTGCATTCTGGTCTCTCAGGAGCTGCAGCCGCTTTGGCTGCGCTGGCAGGCGGCGGCGCCGCGCCTCTCGTCCTCCCGCATATGGGGGTGCTGGCAGGCGGTGCGTACCTTTCTGCTCATGGGGCTGATTCGCAGCCTCGACTGTTACCGCAATGTGCCGCTGACCTTCCGTCTCTGGGGCAGCATGTTCACCGACTTCAACTGGGGGGAAATGCTCGGAAGCCTGACAAAGCTCGGTCTGACCCCGGCGGATTGGGGTGTGCTTGCTGCCGGTATTCTGGTGCTGTTCACTGCCAGTATGCTCGGAAAGCGCGAGCCGCTGCGCGAGCGCCTCTCCCGCCGTCCGGTGCTGCTCTGTGTTTGCCTGACGCTGGGAGTGATTGTGATTCTGCTGTTTGGCTCCTACGGCATCGGGTATGACGCCGGGGACTTTATCTACGGCCAATTCTGAAGGATGAATGTATGAGAAAAAAGCAATGGATCGCCTGCCTGTGCATTCTGCTGTGCGGAGGCGTGTTTCTCTGGTTTGCCCAGCTTCTGCTGGAGCCGAAATATATGTCCGGCAACCGGGAGGGGGCAATGACAGCCGAATATTACAGCGACGGCAGCCCGCACGACGTGCTGTTCCTTGGTGACTGCGAGGTGTACGAGTGCTACACGCCTCCCACACTCTGGGCCGAATACGGCATCACCTCCTACATCCGCGGAACGCCGCAGCAGCTTGTCTGGCACTCCTACTATCTGCTGGAGGAGACGCTGCGCTATGAAACGCCCAAGGCCGTGGTGTTCAATGTGTACGCCATGCGATACGGAGAGCCGCAGAACGAGGCCTACAACCGCATTGTACTGGACGGCATGCACTTTTCCACCGTCAAGCTCCGGGCCATTTGGGCCTCCATGACCGAGGAGGAGTCCTTTGCCTCCTATCTGTTTCCGCTGCTGCGCTATCACAGCCGGTGGAAGGAGCTGGAGCAGGCCGACTTCCAATATCTGTTCCATCGCGATCCGGTCACGCACAACGGGTATTTGATGCAGACCGATGTCGTTCCGAAAGAGCTGGACATTGAGGGGGAGCCGCTCTCCGACCCCGCGCTGCCGCAGATCTGCTTTGAGTACCTCGACCGGATGCGCACGCTCTGTGAGGAGAAGGGCATTCAACTGATTCTGGTCAAGGCGCCAACCAATTTCTGGGGCTACTACTGGTATGACGAATGGGAGGAGCAGATTGTCTCCTATGCCGGTGAAAACGACCTACCTTATTATAATTTTATTCCGCTGGAGGAGGAGATCGGTCTGGATTGGAGCACCGATACCTACGACGGCGGCGCGCACCTGAACGTTTCGGGCGCGGAAAAGCTGACCTCCTATTTCGGAAAAATCCTGCGTGAGGAGTTCGGATTGGAGGATCACAGGGCCGACGCGGAGCTTTCCGCAGTCTGGCAGGAAAAATGCAGCGCCTATGAGGCGGAAAAGAACGGAGGAACTTAAAATGATGCGGAAATGGATTGCCATTCTGTTGGCACTGACAGCGCTTGTGGCATTCGCGGCGTGCGGAGGCACCGACCCGGACGACGATGCGGCCGAAGCCTACAGCTTTTTGTTTGACGGAACCGAAATCAGGCCGGGGGACAAGGCGGCCCCGGTGCTCGAGGCACTGAGCGCGCACAACCCGCAGTCGTCTGTCAAGGCCTCCTGCCTGTCCGGAGTGACGGGCGAGGACGTCACCTATGTGCTGCCGGGCTTCCGCATTCAGACCTTCCGCCTGCAGGAGGGGGATGCGGACGAGCAGATCCGCCTGATTATCTTCAGCGACGACTCGGTTGCCACGCGGGAGGGGATTGCCATCGGCGCCACCGCGCAGGCGGTCAAGGATGTATACGGCGCGGCAGACGAGGAGACCGAGTTCCGTCTGGCCTACACACGCGGTACGATGCGGTTGGTGTTTGGTCTGCGGGACGGCAGCGTCACCAACATCTCCTACGAGACGCTCGAGTGAGGCGGCCGGATGCTCTCCGGCATCCTCCGGGCAGAAAAGGCAGCCGGGTAGCTCGCGCGGGCTGATCCGCCGGGATTCCGCTATGCCGGAGTGCTGCTGAAAAGGGTTGGCGCTATGCCCGCCGGACCCGATGGGGGACCGACGCGGAACCGCACGTGGATCAAACAAAAATCTGACTCTGAAACGCCCGATTTCGGGCGTTTTTTCTGTAAAATTAGCACTCTGCTGCGATGTTTACAAAAAGTTCATAACTAAATTCCAAAAAGCACTTGACAAAACGGGCAAAAAGTGATAAATTTTTAGCATGAGATTAGCACTCGAAACCTTCAAGTGCTAAAATCTTCGGCAGAAGGGAGGTGTCCGAGTGGAAGGACATGAATTGAGTGAGCGGAAAAAGCAGATACTGAAAGCGATTGTGGATGCGCACATCGAGTGCGGCGGGCCGGTAGGCTCCAAATCCATTTTGCAGAACCGACAGCTCAACTGCTCGTCCGCCACCATTCGGAACGAGATGGCCGAGCTGGAGGAAATGGGGTATCTCGAACAGCCTCACACCTCCGCAGGGCGGGTGCCAAGCGAGCTTGGCTACCGTTTTTATGTGGATTCGCTGATCGAGCACTATGCCATGACCACGTCCGAGATCGCGCAGATCAACAATCTGCTGCGGGTCAAGATGGGGGAATTGGATCAGATTCTCGCAGCCGCTTCCAATCTCGCCTCCTCGCTCACAAACTATACCGGTATTGCCATCAAGCCCCGGCTCAACTCGGTGAGCATCACCAAGTATGAGACCATTTTTCTGGAGCCGGAGCACTATATTCTGGTGGCGGTGGCTTCCACCGGGGCGGTCAAAACCAAGCACATCCGCCCGGAGGAGCCGGTTGACCCGGCGGTGGTCGCCAAGCTCTCGGCGGCGCTCAATCTCTATCTCAGCGGCCTGTGCGCCGAGGAGATCAACCTGCCCATCATCATGAACCTGGAGTCGCATATGGGTGCCGATTCCGGTATGGTTTCGCAGGTGATCAAGGTGGTTTACGACCTGCTGGGCGAGCTGGATCAGGGCGAGATGAAGGTGAGCGGCATCAACCACCTGCTGCAATATCCCGAGTACAGCGACGTGGGGCAATTTCAGGAGCTGCTTGGAACACTCGAGAAAAAGGAGGATATCCTCAATCTGGTCTCGAGAAATGAAAGCCGGGATGATGTGAGCGTTCTGATCGGCTCGGAGAGCCGGGTGGAGGTGATGAGCAACTCCGCGCTGGTGTTCAAGCCGATTGTGAAGGACGGCAAAACGCTCGGCGCCATTGGCGTGCTGGGGCCGCGGCGAATGGACTATGCAAAGGTGCTGGCGACACTGGAGGGCTTGAGCGACAATATCGAGAATATCATTCGTGCGGGAAAACAATCGAAGAATGAAGGAGAAAAGCCTGATGGATGAACAAAAGGTAGAGGCTGAAACGCAATCGGCGCCGGCCGAAAAGCCGGCACAGCCAGATTCCAAGACGGATAAAAAGAAGCTCAAAAAGCTGGAGGTACAGAATGCCGAGCTGCACAAGCAGCTCGAGGCGGCCAAAGCCGAGCTGGACGCCGCCAATGACAAATATCTGCGCATGATGGCGGAGTATGACAACTTCCGCAAGCGGAGCGCAAAAGAAAAGGAAGGCGTTTACGACGATGCCTGTGAGGATTGCTTTTCGGCGATCCTGCCCATTCTCGACAATCTCGAGCGTGCCGCCGGATGCGACCAGCTCGAGGGACTGAAAAAGGGCGTGGAGATGACAAAAAAAGCGTTTGAGGATGCGCTCTCCAAAATGGGCATTGAGGAGATCGAAACCAAGACCTTTGATCCACGGCTGCACAATGCGGTGATGCACATCGAGGACGAGAATTTAGGAGAGTCCGAAATTGTGGAGGTATTCCAACGGGGATACATCCGGGGAGACAAGATCATCCGGTATGCGATGGTAAAGGTTGCGAACTGATCCGCAGCATCCGGTTCGCACAACGGCAGGCATAGCTGCCGATCTGTTTATTTCATTTGTATTTTGATTTCACGATTGATCAAATCGTTTTGGAGGAATTCGTATCATGGGAAAAATCATTGGCATTGACTTGGGTACCACAAACTCTTGCGTGGCGGTTTACGAGGGCTCGGAGCCGATCGTGATTCCGAATCCGGAAGGCGCGCGGACCACACCGTCTGTTGTGGCATTTTCCAAGAGCGGGGAGAGAATGGTCGGGCAGGTTGCGAAGAGACAGGCAATCACCAACCCCGACAGAACCATCATCTCCATCAAGAGAGAGATGGGAACCGCAAACAAGCGCACGATCGACGGCAAGTCCTATACCCCGCAGGAGATTTCCGCGATGATCCTGCAAAAGCTGAAGGCCGACGCCGAGGCATACCTTGGAACCACGGTCTCGCAGGCGGTCATCACGGTGCCGGCATATTTTTCGGACGCGCAGCGTCAGGCAACCAAGGACGCCGGCAAAATTGCGGGGCTGGAGGTTCTGCGTATCATCAATGAGCCGACGGCGGCCGCGCTGGCTTACGGCATGGACAAAGAGGAGAACCAGAAGATCATGGTGTTCGACCTGGGCGGCGGCACCTTCGACGTCTCTCTGCTCGAGATTTCGGACGGTGTGTTCGAGGTGCTGGCCACCAACGGCGACACGCATCTGGGAGGCGACGACTTCGACCATCGCGTCATCGATTGGATGGCCGATCAATTCCAGAGAGAGCATGGCATTGATCTGAGAAAGGATAAAATGGTGATGCAGCGTCTGCGTGACGCTGCCGAAAAGGCCAAAATCGAGCTGTCCGGCATGACCACAGCCTCGATCAACCTGCCCTTCATCACAGCCACGGCCGAGGGCCCGCTCCACTTTGAGGCAACCCTGAGCCGTGCGGAGTTCGACCGCATCACGGCCGATCTCGTGGAGAGAACCATGGTTCCCACCAAAAAGGCGCTGGCCGACGCGGGGCTGAACGTGAACCAGATCGACAAGGTGCTGCTGGTGGGCGGCTCGACGAGAATTCCCGCCGTGCAGGAGGCCGTCAGAAAGTTTACCGGCAAGGAGCCGTTCAAGGGCATCAACCCGGACGAGTGCGTCGCCATCGGCGCGGCCATTCAGGGCGGCGTGCTGGGCGGCGAGGTCAAGGACCTGCTGCTGCTCGACGTAACCCCGCTGTCTCTCGGTATTGAGACGCTGGGCGGCGTGTTCAACCGCATCATCGACCGCAACACCACGATCCCGGTCAAAAAGAGCCAGGTGTACTCCACCGCAGCAGACGGGCAGACCTCTGTGGAAATTCACGTGCTGCAGGGCGAGCGTGAGATGGCCGCGAACAACACCACACTCGGCCGCTTCATCCTCGACGGCATTGCGCCGGCTCCGCGCGGCGTGCCGCAGATTGAGGTCACCTTCGACATCGACGCCAACGGCATTGTCAACGTCACGGCCACTGACAAGGGGACCGGCAAGGAGCAGCACATCACCATCACCTCCTCCACCAACATGAGCAAGGAGGACATTGAGCGTGCGGTCAAGGATGCCGAGAAGTTTGCCGAGGAGGACAAGAAGGCCAAGGAGGCGGTGGATATCCGCAACCGTGCCGAATCGATGATTTTCCAGAGCGAAAAGACGCTGAGCGAGCTGGGCGACAAGGCCGATCCTGCCGATGCGCAGGCGGTCAAGGACGCGATTGCCAAGCTGCAGGAAACCCTGAAGGCAGGCAGCATCGAGGCCATCAAGGCCGATACCGAGGCTGTGGAAAAGGCCTTTTACAAGATTTCCGAAAAGCTCTATGCGCAGCAGCAGGGCAACGCCGGCGCGCAGGGCGGAGCCGACGCGGGCAACGGCGGGCAGGCCGGCTCGGACGGCACGTATTACAACGCGAATTTTGAGGATCACTCCGAATCCTGAGGCTTCTCCCGTAAGCTGTGGGGGCTGACGGAAGGCGTGGGCATGGCGTTCGGCCGGTAAGATGGCGGGAATCGCCTGCGCTCACCTGTTCCGAGCGGATTCCGGAGGGATACCGGCGGCGGGAGGACCCTTGCAAGGGTCCTCCCAAGAGTTGTTTTCAAAGGCGAGCAATATCAGAGGAGAGTCATTGGAATGGCTGAAAAAAGAGATTATTACGAGGTGCTTGGCGTCAAGAAGGGTGCGGATGCCGGCAGTATCAAGCGGGCATACTATCAGCTCGCAAAAAAATACCACCCGGACGCCAACCCCGGAGACAAAGAGGCGGAGGAGCACTTCAAGGAGGTCAACGAGGCCTACGAGGTGCTCTCCGACCCCGACAAGCGGGCCAAATACGACCAGTTCGGTCATGCCGCCTTTGATCCCGGTGCGGGAGGAGGCGGCTTTGACGGGGGCTTTGGCGGCTTTGGAGGTTTCGGCGATTTCGGAGATCTCGGCGACATTCTGGGCGGAATGTTCGGAGGTGCCTTTGGAGGACGCTCCCGCCGGAACGGACCGGTGCAGGGAGAGGATATTTCGGTCGGCGTCACGGTTACTTTTGAGGAGGCGGCTTTCGGCGTCAAGAAGGATGTCAGCTATAACCGCATCTGCCACTGTCCGGACTGTAAGGGCAGCGGAGCCAAGCCCGGCACGCAGGCAACCACCTGCACGGCCTGCGGCGGCAGCGGGCAGGTCCGCCGGGTGCAGCGCATGGGAGGAATGTCCTTTCAGACCACCGGAACCTGCGAGACCTGCCGCGGGACCGGCCGTATCATCAAGGAGCCGTGCCAGAAGTGCCGCGGAAGCGGCCTGACGCGGGAGAGCAAGCGCCTGACGGTATCGATTCCCGCCGGAATCGACAACGGCCAGCGCATTGCACTCAGTGGCCAGGGAAACGACGGCAGAAACGGCGGCCCTTCGGGCGATCTGATCATCACGGTTTCGGTGCGCCGGCACGCGCTGTTTGAGCGGGACGGCTATAATCTGCTTTGCGAGGTGCCGCTCACGGTGGCCGAGGCCACGCTGGGGGCCGAAATCAAGGTGCCCACGCTGGAGGGGGAGGTCAGTTATACGATTCCCGAGGGCACCCAGCCCGGCACCACCTTCACACTGCGGGGCAAGGGCATTCCCTATATCAACAACAGCAACCGCAGGGGCGACCTGATTTTCACCGTATCGGTCGAAATTCCGCGCGGGCTTTCGGATAAGCAGAAGGAGGCGATGAAGGCTTTTGCCGATAGCTGCGGCGAGGTCAATTACGCCAAGCACAAGCAGTTCTTCAAGAAGCTGTTCGGGCAGAACAAAAAGGATTGAGAGGGGAGCCGATGGACGAGGATTATCTCTGCGGGGACTATGGGACCGTGACCGATTGGACGCAGATTCGCGTAACGGTGCCGCTCGGGGAGCTGGACAGGCTGACCGCCGTGATGAGCATGCTCTCCAACAATCTGCAGATTGAGGATTACAGTGATATTGATCTGAAAACCTGCTATGGAGATCTGATCGACGAAGCGATTCTCAACGCCGACAAGACCGTCGCGTCGGTTTCGGTCTACATCCCGGCCGAGCGCAACCTGGCCGAGTGCATTTCCTTCCTGCGGGAGCGCTTCCGGGAGATCGGATTGGAGCCGATCCGGCTGGAAACGGTGGGCGTGAGGGAAGAGGACTGGGCCAATTCCTGGAAGGCCTATTACAAGCCGGTCCGCATCGGCCGGAGGCTGGTGATTGTTCCGGCGTGGGAGCGGTATGAGGCCGCGCCGGACGATCTGGTGGTGCGCATGGACCCCGGCATGGCCTTTGGCACCGGTACACATGAGAGCACGCGGCTGGTGATCGGAATGCTGGAGCGGTACACCAAGCCCGGCTGCCGGATGCTGGATGTGGGAACCGGCAGCGGCATTCTCGCCATCTGTGCCTCCCGTCTGGGGGCCGGCGAATGTTACGCATATGATGTGGATCCGATGGCCGTCCGGGTGGCCAGGGACAATATCCGCGAGAGCGGACTGACGAATATCCGGTGCGGGGAATCCGACCTGCTGCGGCAGGTGGATCGCAGCCGCCCATATGACCTGATCTGCGCGAATCTGGTGGCCGACATCATTCTGCGTATGATACCCGATCTTGGTCCGCTGATGCACCGGGACAGCGTTCTGCTGACCTCCGGCATCATCTGCGAGCGGAGCAGGGAAGTGATCGATTGCTTTGAGGAATACGGTTACCGGGTGCTGGAGCAGCCCGAGGAAAACGGCTGGTGCGCGCTGGCGGTGCGGCGGAAGGAATAACGGCAGCGTTGCGGTGACGGCGGGCGAGTTTCGCCTTTGCCTCGACGAGATCAGGGCAGACCGGCTTGTCTGCAAAGCAGCAAGTTTGATTGCTTACCGCTGCACAAAGGACCTGCCGTCTGTCTTGGACAACAGGTCCTTTTTTGCGTGCAGCGGCAGGAGGAAATCCGGAGGCATGCCATATGCCGGTTGTCGAAAAGCCACGGGACGAGCGGTCGGAGGAACGGGAGTATTATCCTCGTTATACGCCGCCGGAAAAGCCGAAGCGAAAACGCGACGACTGGGAGCGATAATTTACAATCAAAGGAATGAAGTCCGAAAACAACATATCCTCCCTGAACTCGTTCTCGCCTCTTTCGGGCTTGGGCGGCACAAAGCTGCGGCGAAGCTCGCTTAGCATTTCCTCGGCTCGCTTCTTGTTTCCTTTTGCCGGAAGTCCCGTCGAAATCGACTTGGTCTTGCGTTTTCCGTTGTAGTCATTGTAACTGATGATGCATTGATAAATGCCATTTTGGATTCTTAGGTGTCCTGATACCATTGAAAATCTCCTTTCCTGCGGCAACCAGCACCCGAACCCATCGGTGGTTTTATTATACCATAAGACGGGTTCAAATGCAATCCTTTGTGGCTGTCGGCTATCGAAAAGACGGTAAAACCCACGACCTACAGCTCCTACTGGAATATGGCGATGAAGAAGATTCTGCCGTATTTTGAAGCAAAAAAGCTGAAGCTGAACGAGGTTAAGGCAAGCCACATCCAAAACTTTTGCATCCATGAGCTGAAAAGCATCAGTGCAAATTCGGTCAAGCATGAATATGTGCTTCTGCACAAAATGTTCAAGTATGCTTACCGCATGGATCTGGTCGTGAACAACCCCGTGGAGAAGGTCGATCCGCCGAAGATCATGCCCTTTGAAGGCAAGCCTTTTACCGCCGATGAGCTGCAAAAGCTCCTTGACGAGACAAAGGACGACCGCATGGGACTGGTCATTCTCGTCACGGCGATGTATGGTCTTCGAAGAAGTGAGGTCTTGGGACTGCGATGGCGAGCGATTGATTTTGAAAACAATCTGCTTACTATCAACCACACACTGACCGAAGTGAACGTCAAGGGCACCACCGAGCTTCATGCCTCCGACAGCACAAAGAACAAGTCAAGCCGCCGCACACTCCCCTTATCGGAGAGTGTGAAAGTCAGACTGCTGGCACTTAAGGCACAGCAGGAGGAAAACCGCAAGCTCTGCGGGAACGCCTACAACAAGGATTGGCTCGATTATGTCTTTGTCAACGAGATAGGAGACATCATAAGACCGAGCTACATCGAATCGGTATTCCCGAGGATTTTGAAAAAGTGCGGTCTTGAGCATCGTCGCTTCCATGATCTTCGACACACATGCGCCACGCTGATGAACCAGCAGAAGGTTCCGCTCAAGCAAGTGCAAGTGTATTTGGATCACTCGGACATCCAAACGACGAGCAACATTTACACGCACCTCAGTTGGGATGACAAAACCGAGACGCTTGAAGCGATGGAAAAAGCCGTGAAGCTGCCCGAATTTGGCGGCACAAAGAGGGCGTGGGACAGCATGAAAATGCCGAAAACAAGCTAAAAAACACTCAAAAAACGCGAAAACGGGACAAAAAAGCACCGAAAATGCCTCTTGCAAGAATTTTTCGATGCCCAAAAAGCCTTATGTAACAAGCGCTTCCGGGATTTTGGAGGGATGATGTAAAGCCTCGAAAAATCTCAAAAAAATCTCGGCTCGCTTGTGCAAAAGTAACAAAAAAACACGCTCAAAACTTATCGTTTCAAACGTGTTCTTTGTTAAAAATGCTGGCGGAGAGGGCGGGATTCGAACCCGCGTGCGATTGCTCGCAAACTGATTTCGAGTCTATGCATCTATTGTCTACTTGCCCTCCTACAGTCCCGCACAGTACCGAAAAAATCAAGGCTACACAAGGGCTTCTCGGACGAAATGACCTTAAAAGGAATTGTTCGGGACGGTTCGAATATTATCAGCATCTTTCCATATCCCTCGAAAATCCGGCAGATCGGAGGGATGTTCGGAGGGATGCTTAACTATTTTTTATGAGTGGCAATACAGCATTTGAACCCATCGGTAATATTTTTTATCAAGGAGTCACCATGAAAGTTAACGAGTTCGAATTGGAAAACCTGCCCGAAACGCTGTCTATGGAGCAGATACGCCTTATCTGCCATGTCAGCAAGCTGACCGCAAGGTTCTATGTAAAAAGCGGTCTCATCAAAAATAAGTACAGCGGAAAGCAGACAAGATGCTATTCCGTCGCACGCGCGGACTTCCTCAAGTTCATAGAAGAATACAAGGATGATCCCAGCCGATTTATTCCTCCTCCCGATTGGTATAAGTCCGCAGGACATACCAAAGCGAAAAAACGCCGCAAGCCGATTCCGCAGCAAGCCGAGGAATATTGCAAATATCTTTATTACAGCAAGCTGCTCAAGGATTATCCCGATGTGATGGAAGTTGACGAGGTCGCAGAGATCACCGGCTACTGCGTCAACACCCTGCGAAGATGGTGCAAAAAAGGACACCTCAAGCCGATCATGCTTCGCCCAAAATTCCTTTTTCCAAAGCCTTATGTCTTGGAACTGCTGACCTCGGAATTTTATGAGAAAATTTCGACGAAATCCTACACCCATGCTATGCACCTGAACAACATCTATAGGGAACCTCTAAAAATTCCCGAAGATATTGAATAAAGTCGCAAAGTATGATATAATGGGAACAAACAAGAGAAGGGCGGCGAAAACCATGAAACAGGTCAACCTATTTGCAGAAGAAACAC
>CALXUY010000063.1 GCA_944391805.1 uncultured Clostridia bacterium | reverse complement strand
GTGAGGTATGCGACTTGCTCGATGGAGGCATTGATGTTTTCACCATCACCGTAGAGATAGGCTTCGGCGTGTACGCTGATTTCGGTGTCTTCCTCAATGCTGTCAAGGAAATCTTCAAATCTCGTGTAATACTCAAAGTTGTCAAATTCTCTCGGAATGCCGCTGACAAGGAAATCCGCTTCATTGCCGTCGGGAGTGGATACCCGAACGTGTGAGAACAAAAGCGCCATTACATCCCACCCATCGTCATGCGTTGGCTTTCGAGACGTTCTGCAAATTCGTCTTCATTGTCGATAAAGTAATCATCGCCGGAATGCCATAGGCTGACATATATCTCACTTGAACGGAGACCGTTGTCGAGCATTATTACATGTTGCTCAAAACTTTCACCGATACCGTCCGAGTTCTGACCTCTGATCCAGTCTTTGAGCTCTTGCTCCTGTTCCGGCGTCAATGCTCCCGCGGTTTCCACGGTAATGCAGCCGCTTTTTCTTTTTTTGGAGTCATGCGATGAGTTGAGCCAATGGCCGCTTTGTTGCTTTTCTTTCTAATCAAAATCTTGCCAGAACCGTTTGACACATTCTTCATAGTTCTTTTTTTCAAGAACATAACTCATACCATGCTCCGCACCGGGCACAACCAGTAGCCGTTTAGGCGCCGCACAGGCTTTGTAATTTTCATATGTCATTTCGATCGGTACAAAATGGTCGTCGGTACCGTGTACAAATAATACGGGGACCTTGCAATTGCGCATTGCCTCCACGCAGGAATACTCTTTCGGTCCGCAGTTGATTTTCTTTTTGCATATATCAGAGGCAATGGAAGCGGTAATGCCGCCATAGGATATGTGAAGATTATGTTTCACAACGTGCTTCCATATATCGTGGGCAGAGGTATACCCGCAATCTGCCATCACGCCGTGAACATTTTCGGGAAGCTCCAATCCCGCGGCCATAAGCACAGTGGAAGCCCCCATGGAGACACCGCACAGATAGATGGGAAGCCGACTGCAGCCGTGTGCATTCGCCCAACGGATCCAATCCAGGCAATCATATCTCTCAATCAGGCCAAAGCCCATATATTCTCCTTCGCTTTCCCCCTGCGCGCGCTGCTCCACATAAAGAACGCTGCAATGATTTTCCCGCCAAAAATCAGAAATCATGCCGAAATCCTTGTACCACGAAGAACGCCATCCGTGCATGGCGATGATGACACGCTCCGCATTCTCGCAAGGCTGCCAATGGCCGATCAGGCGAATGCCGTCATGTGCGGTGATTTCTACTGTCTCACATTCACTGTTGCGCAGTCTGTCTGCCGCAAGTGCAAGCTCTTGCCGGTTCTTTCCTTGATTTTTGGTTCCTGAAACGCGGCGCTGAGCTCTTTCGGGAATTTTAGAAGGTTGACGGTCAAGCGCAATCTTCATCATTTTCTTTGTAATCGTATAAGAGAGCGTTGCGGTAGCCGCGATGCCTGCTGCTGCAGCTCCTGCACCAATTAAAATCTTATATGCTGTTTTCATCATCACTTTTCCTTTCTGAAATGTTCAACGAAGCGATTTTGGTGCCGGGAAAATCTCAGCATTTCCGATCGCCTTGCTTTTTGAACCGTTTTTTTCTTCGTGAAAAAGCATAAATCACACATGACAACATCATCGTACCAAGCTGCACACATACCGATATGATAAATGCCGGAGATGTCACATCATGTATGCTCATTCCCATAACCGAAAAGGCAATGATCATCGGCACAAAACCGATGACCGTGGTGCAAATATATTTTCCGTATGGCATTTTCGTCGCGCCAAAAAAAGCGCTGACCAAATCACTCGGCAGAATACCTGTCAAACGAACCATAAGAGACAGAAAAGCACTGTTTCCGCCAGACTCATTCAGAATCCTCAAGCTCGGATGCTTGTCCGTCAGCCGTGCAACATATCTGCTCCCTGCCTTTCTGCCGAGAACATATGGCACAGACGTCATCACGACTGTACCGAGAAGATTGACACCGATCGCAAGCGGAAGCGAAAATATCCTCCCGCTTGCAGCATATAAAATGCCGCAATAAATCAAAACGCAGCAGCTCTTTATTGCAAATAAGAAAAGCATCAGCAAAACCGCAGCCGCTTGGTTGGCAGGCGTATGCGCCACGATCTGATCGGCCGTGATCCGATCACGGAAAACCCAACAAACCAGCAATAACGCACAGACCCCGATAACGGCGCCGATGATTTTCAGCACAGCCGCACCACGCTTTGCTTTTTCCCTGGAACCATTCTGCCCCTGCATATCGGAGCCTCCTCAGAAAGCCGCACATGCATATGCGCTCTCTGGCGGTGCGGGCGGCAGCGAAGCAGTATAGGATGACACGTTCAATATCAGCTCCCCGTCGATATGCAAAGCGGTCGGGCGATCAAATTCCACTGTGATCCGATGCCCTGTCAACACATCCACAATTTTTTTGTGCGCGATATGCTTTCCCTTGAAGATGGAGGGAAAAACCGCCAGCGTTTTCAGCTTTCCCGAATCGTGAAGAACCATAACGGAAAGCATGCGGCCGCTGCCTTTCCGGCTCTGATTGGGCGTCGGCATCATACCGCCTCCGTAAAATCGCCCGTTCATCGTAGGAGCCAACCATACCCGGTTGTACGTATGCGTGATACCATCCACCGTAACTCTGGCATTGGTCGGCCTGTAATGAAACAACAATCCCCTGATCGCAATGGAAGAAACGCTGCGCGGTTTGCCATCTGCTTTTTTCAGCTTGTCACCGATTTCACAGCAATAGCCGTCGATGCCGTACCCGACGCCATTGAGAAAACGATATTTTCGCCTCTTCACCTCCACATACGGAAGATCCTTCAGGTATTCCGTAATACAGAACGGCGGCGCTTCAAAATGCTTTCCCAAATCCAGCGCAAAATCATTTTCCGTACCGATTGGATAATACAGAATTTCATTTTTTATCTCTGTGCCATCCGTAAAATTCACAAAGCGGTTCAAGGTTCCGTCACCGCCGCACAAAATGATATAATCCTCCGCTCCGAGTGAAAACAACGAGCGTTCATAGGTTTCAGGCTTGGTCATATCACACAGCACGGCTTCATCCCTGACAAGCATCTGCAGGGCGCTCAGCTCCTCGCGGATACTTCCCTTGCCTGCCAGCGGATTGTAAAAAATATATGCCTTTGCCATCAGGTCTCTCCAATCTTACTTACATCATGTTGGGCACTGTAAGAGCAAGCGAAAGTATACGTTGCACTGCACCCCTGCTCTGATATGTATGATACCTCCGAAATTACAACCGAACCTCAATTCAATATCAACATTTGTTGACTGAGACGGTGCGGCAAGTGGGCCTGCGGATGAAAAGAGCGCCGCCGGACTGCATTTTCCTCCCCATCCCTTATCCTGAATTGGAGGTTCCTTTGAGCGTGAATCTGCGCTCCGTTCTCTTGCAAAGGCGCTTGATATTCTCCTTATGCCTGAACGTCATCAGCAGAGCCATTGCCACACAAAGCACAATCACCGCAGCAGAAGCCTTGCATACAGCCAGCGTAACCGGACACGACCATATTGCCAGCATGGTTGACAGAGACATATACTTGGTGATCAGCAGTAAAACGACCATGAACACGGTTGCAAACAGCCCTGTGCGCCAATCGATCACCCACATGGTTGAGAGGCAGACAAGAAATCCTTTTCCGCCCTTGAAGCCGTACATCATGGGATATGCGTGCCCCAGCATGGCAAAGACGCCTGTATATGCCGCTCCAAGCTGGCGGTCTCCCAAATAGGTCCCGAACAGCCATGCAAAGCACCCTACCACAACGGCGGCCTTCGTCAGGTCCAACGCAAGAACCCACCATGCCCATCTGTTTCCAAAAGTCCGCCTGAAATTGGTAAAACCGGGGTTCCCGCTCCCGCATTCCCGAATATCCTGATGATAAATCGCCTTCGACATGGCAATTGCGGGATTGATTCCGCCAACGAAATACCCGCAGGCTGCCGCCGCTATATATAGAAGAACCTGCATAATGCCCCCCGACTCATTCCAGAATCATAATATAATCGTAAATATCCTGATCCCCATTCATGATATACACCTCTTTGCCGATATACCGCCCGTGGATATATGCCTCAAAGGCTCTCGCCTCCTCGTCCGAAGCATCTTTGCCGCAGATCAGAATGCAGATATCGTATTGCGAAGGGTTCAGCTTTTCAATGGTATCGCATAGCGTCCGGAAGCGATTGGCGTTGACGGCAAGCAGCTCCTTCCCCACAAAGCCGATATAATCGCCCGTATGCATTTCGGTACCGTACGAATCCACGTCCCGCACACAGCGGGAAATCTCTGCGGTTACAACGCCCTGCATTGCGTTGGTCAACTCGGAAACAATGGCGTCGGTATCTCCCGAGCCCGTGTCAAGCATAGAAAGGGCGGCATATCCATCGCCGATGGTACGGCTTTCTATCACACGCACATCGGATTTGTCATACAGCTTTGCCGCCTGCTTTGCAGCCAGAATACTGTTTCCGTTATTCGGCAGCACAAAAACCGTATCTGCGTTGACCGCATCGAACGCCTCGATAAAAGCCTCCGCGCTCGGATTCATACTCTGCCCGCCATCCACGATGACATCGGCTCCCCGCTCCGAAAACAGGTTCTTTACACCGGTTCCGTTGGCCACCGCGATCACGCCGTATTTCAGCCGCTGGCGAATCGGCCGCTTCTCCTGCTCCGACTCGTTCCCGATCATGGTATTGTTGTGCTGAAGAGACATGTTTTCAATCTTCACCTTGAGAAATTCTCCGTAGCGCTGGCAAAAGGCAAGCACCTGATCGGGTGTTTTGGTATGCACATGCAGCTTGACAAGGCTGCCGTTGTGAACCGTGACGATGGAATCACCGACCGTCTGCAGAAAGGCCGTCAATTCATCGAGATCAAAGGCGGAAAGCTCCACCTTTGCATTCTGGAGACGAAGCAGCAATTCGGTGCAATAGCCGAATTCCAGCACGCTGTTTTCATCGAATGCGTCAAGATCAGGTTCCTGCACGGCTTCCGAAAAGGCGGAGATTTCTCCGATATTCTCTCCGCGAATCGCCTGCATCATTCCGTCCACGATGTAAATCAGCCCCGCTGCGCCGGAATCGACCACACCCGCCTTTTTCAGCACAGGCAAAAGCTCGGGCGTGCGCGCAAGCGACTGCTTTGCCTCGGTGATAAACGCATTCAGAAAGGCGCCGGGCGAACGCGCCTCCTGTGAGCAGGCATATTCGGTCGCTTCGCGCGCAACGGTCAGAATCGTTCCCTCGGCAGGACTCATAACCGAGCGGTACGCCTGCGCCACTCCCTGACGGAAGGCCTCCCCCACAGCTTTTGTGTCTGCCGTATGAAGTCCCGCAAACCCGTTTTTGATCCCCTCGAAAAACTGCGACAGAATCACGCCCGAATTTCCTCTCGCAGAGAGCAGCATACCGCCGGACACCTTTTCCGCCATTTTACAAAGGCGTTCGCAGCTGCAATCTTCGGTATGCACGCCCCCCATCATAGTCAGGAGCATGTTGTCCCCTGTGTCGCCGTCCGGAATCGGAAACACATTCAGTTGATTGACCTCGGCCGCGTGCGCCTTCAGATTTGCCGCTCCTGCATTGACCATTCTGGAAAACAAAATTCCGTCAAGCGTTTGTGTCATTTCCATTGTACCATCTCCTTATAACGAATTTGCCGAAATTTCTATTTCGATATCTCCCATCGGATAAGCACAGCAAGGGTGGATATACCCGTAGCGTTCATCGGCAAGCCTGCGGCTGTCGCGCCCCTTGGGCATTTTCACCTTGCCGGAAATCAATCGCGAGCGGCAAAATCCACATGTTCCTCCTTTTTTTATTTTTGTCTGCCCTCCGTTTTTACTGCTTTGCCCTGTGTTCTGCCAACACCTTGATATTTTTGACACTGTACAGGACACAGGAAAGAAGCATCATCGCGGTACATACCGCAATCATCAAATTGGAAACGACAGCAGGAATGTGATACCAAACCAAATGTATCAGCATCATGGCATAGAGCAATACCGTATTGACCTTCCCGTGCCAAACGGCGCCCTTGACAACACCCGTCCTCCGAATCACGGCCAAGTTCAGCGTAGCCGCAACAATCTCCTTGATCACCAGAAGGATCAACGGAAGCAGCATCAATGGAAATCTTGTCACCAGGCAAAACAGCATTGCAATCTGCGTCAATTTGTCCGCCACAGGATCCAGCGCCTTGCCCAGATCGCTGACCATATGAAATTTTCTGGCGATGATACCGTCTACCACGTCGGTCAGTCCGGACAGGGCCAGAAATACCGTTGTAAGCAGCTCATCCTCCTTCACACAATACAGCCATACGATCAGCGGAATCAGACAAAGCCTGAAAAAAGACAGTATATTGGGCAGCGTAAATATTTTCCCCTTACTGTTTTCTGAACGGTCCTTCATATTGCAGAGTCCTTTCCGATTTCAACTATGCGGATATTATACCTTTCAAAATGCAACTCAACCTCAATTCAATGTCAACTTTTGTTGAAAAAAAGGGAATTGCCGCACCGGTCAATTCCCTTTTTGATAGCCTTCCGGTTATTCTCTGTTTAAGATACGCATAAACTCATCTCCGGTAATGGTTTCGTTTTGATAGAGATATTGCGCAAGCTCGTTCAGCTTTCCCCGGTTTTCCTCCAGAATCCGCTTGGCCTTCGCATATTGCGTCCTGATCAGCTCCATCACCTTTTTGTCAATCTCACTCTGCGTTTGCGCAGAGCAAGCAAGCGAGGCGTCGCCCCCGAGATATTGATTGGTCACGGTTTCCAGCGCCACCATACCGAATTCCTCATTCATACCAAAGCGTGTGATCATCGCGCGTGCGAGCTTGGTCGCCTGCTCGATATCGTTGGAAGCGCCCGTTGTGATCGAACCGACCATCAGCTCCTCTGCCGCGCGTCCGCCCGTGTAGGTTGCAATCTTATTTTCGATCTCTTCCTTGGTCATCAGATAGTGATTGCCCTCATCCACCTGCATCGTGTAGCCAAGTGCGCCGGAGGTGCGGGGGACGATTGTGATCTTTTGAACGGGAGCCGAATTGGTTTGCTTTGCCGCAACCAGCGCGTGGCCGATCTCATGGTATGCAACCACCATTTTTTCTTTATCCGTGAGTATCGCGTTCTTCTTCTGGTAGCCGGCAATCACGGTTTCGATGCTTTCTTCCAGATCCTCTTGCGTTGCCGCTTTTCTGCCCTGACGCACTGCGCGCAGCGCAGCCTCATTGACGATGTTGGCAAGCTCCGCGCCGGATGCGCCCGAGGCCATCCGGGCGATCTGCGTAAAATCAACGCTTGACTCGACCTTGATCTTCCTTGCATGAACCCGGAGGATTTCTTCCCTGCCCTTCAAATCCGGCAATTCCACGGGGACACGGCGGTCGAAGCGGCCGGGACGGGTCAACGCCGTGTCAAGCGTTTCGGGGCGATTGGTCGCTGCGAGAATGATCACGCCGGCGTTCCCCTCAAAGCCGTCCATTTCGGTGAGGAGCTGATTGAGGGTTTGCTCCCTCTCATCGTTGCGTCCGCCCCCGATGCTGTCGCGCTTCTGACCGATGGCGTCGATCTCATCGATAAACACGATGCAGGGCGCTTTTTCCTTTGCCTGCCTGAACAGGTCGCGCACCTTGGACGCCCCCATACCGACGAACATTTCCACAAATTCAGAGCCGGACATGGAAAAGAACGAAACACCCGCTTCCCCCGCAACCGCCTTTGCCAGCATGGTCTTACCGGTACCGGGAGGTCCTACAAGCAAAAGCCCCTTGGGCATCTTGGCGCCAATGGCCTCATACTTTTTCTGATTGTGCAGATAATCCACAATTTCAGACAGGCTTTCCTTTGCCTCATCCTCACCGGCAACGTCGGCAAACCTGATTCCGTCCGACGATTGCACGTAAACCTTGGCATTGCTTTTTCCCATATTGAACATCATGGAATTCTCTCCGCCCATCTTCTTCATCAAATGACGGGAAATGAGCTGACCTATCAGTATAAAAAGACCGATGGGCAGAATCCAGTTGCACAAAAGCTGTGTGAAAAACGAGGGCTGCTCAATAATCTGTCCCGAAAAAATTGCGCCTGCGTGAAAAAGCCGTTCGGTGAGCGTGGGATCGCTCACAATACCCGTTTTATAAAAATTCTCCTGTGCCTTGTCTGTAAAGGTGATTTGATTGTCTGTATTGCTGATCTCAACAAGACCGATATTCTCCTCTTCGATCATGGTCATAAAGGTTCCGTAATCCACTTCCTTTACCCGATGCTCGAGAAGCCACGGATACAGGATCAGATTAAGGCAACACCGCGCAATTCACGGTTCGCACCTTGACTGCACAACTTTTTGCATCTTTTCCGCCAAACTTCACAAATTTCCTTGTCAATAGAGCCACTATTGCCTGCGTCAATTTGGTTTGTTTGACGAAAAATCTGACGGCAGATTTGCGCAGTCAGAATTGTGCGG
>CALXUY010000062.1 GCA_944391805.1 uncultured Clostridia bacterium | reverse complement strand
GCGGTTGTTCAGCACCTCCGGCGCCTTGCGACACAACGCCCACGGCGTTGGATTCGTGGGAACTTTTTGCAAAGCAAAAATTCGTACAACCGCCATAGCGGTTGTTTGTGGCTATTTGCCACCTGCCGCCATTTTGAGAAAAGGAAATGCGCGTTGCGCATTGGCGAAAACTTTAGTTAAACTGACGAAAGCCCTTGCTTTGGTCTACAGTCTGACCGCCGGAGGATGCCTTCCTCCGGCGGTTTTGTGTTATTATTTGTCAATGCGGCTGATCACGCAGGCCCTCCAGTGCCCGCTGAATGGCAACATAGGCAAAGGAGGCAAATCCGTGGTCGCGGCTGCCGTGGCGCTGGCGGTATTCCCATAGCGTCCCGGTTTCCTTGCCCATCTGCCCGAAAAAGCGTTCGGTTTCGCGCAGGGTCAGTTCGTATTCCTGCAGTTTGAGCAGCGCCTCCAGACGCAGATACGCGCCGATGAAGGCGTTGACCTCGGCCATCTTGACCGGCGCGGTCCCGCGTCTGTCGGTCAGCTCCGTTGTCACCAACCGACGCAGCGGCGCCCAGCGTGCCTCGTTCATATCCATTCCGCCGAACAGAATGGCATAGTACTGGCAGGCCTCCGAGCAATCGCCGCACCGGGTCAGCTTTCCGTCCTCGCCGCGTACAGCATGGTCGAAAAAGACGGTTCCGTCAAAGGACTGTTCAATCACCGCCCGGCGGATCTCGGCGCTGCGGCGCAGGCAAGTCTCGTCCCCGTAAATCCGCCAGACGCACTCCAGCGCCTGTGCGTAGAGCAGATTGGTGGGGTAGCTGACGTCCTGTGTCCAGTCGTTGGCCACGCTCCATTCCACAAAGTTCCAGGACGGCAGCTTTTCCAGCAGGCCGTCGGCGTTTTCATATCGACGGTAAAAGCGCAGAAGCCCCTCGATACTGGGACGAAAGGCCTCGCGGTCGGCGTCCGGACGGCGAAGATTCAGATATTGCTCGACCTCCAGAATATACCACATCGTCCACTGCGGAATGAATTTGTGATTGTCCTGCGGGTCGGAGGGGTAGCACATCGGCAGCACGCCGTCCGGGTATTCGCCCGCATTGCGGTACAGGCGGTAGTTTTCCAGAAACGCATCTTCTGTTTGGCTCTGACCCGTGAGCGCAAACTCGGTCTGCCCGGTAAAATAGGAGTCGCAGAGCCAGCCCGCGCGCTCGCGGGAGGGGCAGTCCATGTAAATGTCCAGCGCGTTGTGCGCAAAGGTGCGGATGGCGCTGCGGCAAATTCCGTCCAGCACTGGGCTTCCGGTCCGCTGCGGCTGTGCGACCGCGGCGGGATGCTCCAGGGTTTTCACGCCAAAGGATTCCAGCAGGACAGACCCGGAGCGCACCGTGAGGATGGCGTAGCGCACGGTGTATGGCTCAAAGCTCATCGCTTCCACATGCTCGTCCTGTGGCAGCAGATATTCGAGCGCGTTGTGCACATGCATGTCGGTAAAGGCAAAGGCGTCAGGGGAGCCGTCCTCGCTGAAGCCGATCACCACATCGGCCTCACTCCGCGCCGTGGCCGAAAAGGCAAAAAAGCCGGTTTCCATATGCGAAAAATCCAGAATGATGTAATCGCCCGCGTTCAGCGTCAACGGGAAGTCCGATTGGCCGCCGGTTTTGAGCTGCCTGTGCCGCTGAAGCCATTCATACGGATGATATGCGATCTCCTCCCGCGCAAACCCGCCCCAGTAATCGTTGACAGGAAAGGAATAAAAATCGGAGTGGAAGGGAAGCGTCTCGTCAAATGATAAGTGTCCTCTGGAGGCGGCGCCGCGCAGCACAACGTCCCGGTAGATCGGGTATGGAGCCGTGCGGGGCAGGATCACCGGAGCCGGCGAGACGGTTTCCAGTTCGCAGCGCTCCTGTGGACGAAGGCGGGCGGCTCCGCCGCGGAAATCCCACACTTCACCAAAATGCCGCTGTACCGAATAGCGCTCTGTCTTTTGCAGGCGGCAGGCGGGGAGATAGCCCTCAAAATTCCATCCGGTGCAGGCGAGCACCTCCTCTCCGCGCCGCAGCTCGGCCAGCAGAAAGGAGGGCTGGAGAACGGTGGAAAGCGAACGGCAGTGGTAGCCTGCCACTTCTATCACGATTTCGTTTGCGTCTGTCTCGGAGTATTCGCCCAGCGGCAGGATATCTGCGCGTGCATAGCCCTTTGCGGTGCGCGCGGGGCCGAAGCCGGCAAATCGACCGTTGACGAACACCCGGTAAAAGCAGGCGGCAGTCACTGTCAGCTCTGCCCCCTTCAGACTGCCGACCTCGGCACGGAAGGCGGCAAAGCAATTGCGTGTTTCGGATTTTCCGCTTGGGAAAACCGGTTTGGCTTTGAGAAACATCGGGTCATGCTCCTTTCGCATGGTGTTGAAAATGGTTTTTTCTACGTATTATTTTACACGACGGCTCCCGAAAAGTCAACCACATTCGCACAACTGAATAAAAACCACCCGGTTTTGCAAATACCGGCCTCCCGTCCGGCAGGCATACGAATGATCTGTCCAAAGCAGAGCTTTGGAAATGATTAATTCTTGCTGTGTGGCGGTTTGATATTTTTGAATTGCAGCATTGGATAAAATACATGAAAAAACAGGAAATACTGGAAATCTACATAATTCCGAAATGCCTGCGTTTTTTCGAAAAAAATCGGACAAAATATCTGTATATACAGTTCCGGTTTTGAGAGGGAAAATGTAAACGTTTTCATGCTCGCAATTCTACAGGATTCGCGCAAAATTCCGCAGTGGTTACATGAAATGGGTTGACAATTCCGCCTTTTTGTGGTATGATATTGGTTACGACATGGCAGCAAATGATGGCTCCGCTGGAGGAATTTTGTAAGCCCCGGCATTTTGGCGGAACGGAGCCGGATCAGGCCGCGCCCTTTCTTTATGCTTGTGTGGTGCGGCCGATTGGGGGAAGTATGATTCACGTATTTATTGTTGGCAGCAAGGGGATTCCCGCACAGTATGGCGGGTTTGAAACCTTTGTGGAAAATCTGACGGCACGCAAAACGTCGGCAGATTTGTTCTATCATGTGTCCTGCATGAACAATGAGGAAAAGCATTTTTCATACAACGGCGCGGATTGCTTTAACGTCAGGGTTCCCATGCCCGGGGCGCCCGGCCGTATTTTCCATGTGGGGCGCGTGCTCTCGGAGGTGGAAACCTGGTGCCGGGCAAATCCGGAAGAAACATGCATTGTCTATATTCTTGGCTGCCGGATTGGCCCTCTGCTGATTCCCCACGCCAGACGGCTCCACCGTATGGGAGCAAAAATTTTTTGCAATCCGGACGGATTGGAGTGGAAGCGGGATAAATGGAACGCGCTCGAAAAGCGCTTTCTGCACTATTGCGAGCGCTGTTTGGTAAAAAATTCCGATCTTTCGGTCTGCGATTCCAAAAATATAGAGCGCTATATTGTCGATACTTACGGCAATGCCGTAAAGACAACTTATATCGCATACGGCGCCGACGCGGAGCCTTCGCACTGCAGCGATGAAAAACGAAACGAATGGTTCGGGCGGTTCGGGCTGCAAAAGGATAGCTATTACCTGATCATCGGCCGCTTTGTACCGGAAAATAACTATGAAACCATGATCCGGGAATATATGGCCAGCAAAACCGAGCGGACACTGGTCATCATTACCAATGTGGAGCAGAATGCCTTTTACGAGCAGTTGAAAAATGCGACGCATTTTGACGAGGATCCGCGCATCCGGTTTGTCGGCACGGTATATGACGCCGAGCTGCTCAAGCGCATCCGGGAGGAGGCGCACGGGTATCTGCACGGGCACGAGGTGGGGGGCACCAACCCCAGCCTGCTGGAAGCGCTTGCCAGTACCAAGGTCAACCTGCTGTTGAATGTCGGCTTCAACCGGGAGGTCGGTGAGGATGGGGCACTGTACTGGAGCAAGGAGCCCGGCAGCTTGGCAGAGCTTCTTTCGGTAGCCGACGGCCTGACCGGGGAACAGATAGAAAGCCTGCACCGCGAGGGCAGGGAACGCATCCTCAGGTACTACAACTGGAAGGACATCTGTCTCCGATATGAGGCGCTTTTCCTGGATGGCCAAAAACAGGAGTCAGGAGCGGTTTATGAAAATTCTTATGCAAATTAGAGCGAATGCGTTTACCTGCTCCGGCGGGGACACCATTCAGATGCAGAAAACCAGAGATGCGCTGATCGCGCTGGGGTATGACGTGGATGTTTCCCTGGAACTGCGCCCCGATCTGAGCCAATATGATGTGGTACACCTGTTCAACATTACCCGGGTGCAGGAGACCTTTATCCAGATTCAGAATGCGGTGGAGCAGAAAAAGCCGGTTGCGCTTTCCACCATCTATTGGCCGTTTACCGAATTTGAAAAGCACGCGAATGTCGGCATTCGGGGGCTTTTTGGCAAATTGCTTTCGGTGGATCAGCTCGCAAGCCTCAAGGCCATTGCCAAATATCTGCTGCTTGGGGAGCGTGACGAGGGAACCCGGCATCTCATGCGGCATTCCTATTCGGATATGCAGCGGTACATTCTGGAGCATGCCGATGTTTATCTGCCGAATGCATACGAGGAAATGGTACAGATTGAAAAGAATCTGCAGTTTTCGGCCGATCCGGAAAAGGTGGTGGTGGTTCCCAACGCCATCAATGTATCGGCAGCGAAGGCGGCTCTGGAGCATCCGACCGACAAGTATGATGCGTATCGGGATTGGCTGATCTGTGTGGGCAGAATTGATACACGTAAAAATCAGCTCAAGCTGCTGGATGCCATCGAAGGCAGCGATTATCGGTTGCTGTTGGTTGGCAAGTGCTCTCCGGGGCAGCAAAAGTATTCCAAAAAGGTGATGCAGCGCATCAAGGGCAACCCCAATATTCAGTATATTGAGCAGATTCCCAATGATGAGTTATACCAGCTCTACCGGGTTTGCAAGGTCAGCGTACTGCCAAGCTGGTTTGAAACGCCGGGGTTGGTCAGTCTGGAGGCTGCCGTGATGGGCTGCAACATTGTCGTGTCGGACAGAGGAACCACAAAGGACTATTTCGGGGATTATGCATTTTATTGCGATACGATGAGCAGCAAATCCATCCGGGAGCAGATCGACAAGGCCTATGCCGCCCCCTATGACGAGAGCTTCCGGCAGAAAATTATGACCGAATATACGTGGGAAAAGGCCGCGCGCGCAACTGCAGAGGGGTATGAAAGGAGTTTGGGGAAAGTAAATGGGGATTGATGTTGCTGCGAAATCCAAAGTGAATTGGCCTGCACTGAAGCCATTTCTCCTTTTTGGGTTATGCTTGATATTTACCTTGAGACCCAATATCCTGCTGTTGATTTTATCCACAATATTGGCTTTCTGGAATCCCAAAAGAAAAAGTATGAAAATCAGGATCCGCCCTTTTTATATATCCATCTTTTTCTTTTTTGCATACGCATCTCTCATCACCATTATTTTTGGAAATCTGAATGAGGAATTGGTTACAGCCTTTTACAAAATAATATGGACGATTATTATATTTGCTGCGCTGCCGCTCAATCTGATGAACTTTCAGAAATTCCTCACGCTCCTGAAAATTTTTCTTTTTATCAACTTTTTCTTGGGTTTTATTGAGTATTTCTTTTCCTATGATGTATGGGATATGCTCCGTATTTCGGTAGACCGGCCGGTCTATCTCGAGGGACGGATCAGTGTATTTTTTTACAACCCGATTGTTTATTCCCATTTTCTGGTTTTCGGCTGTTGGTGTGAGCTGTGCTTTCCTTTCCGGCGTAAATTTCTGCATTATTCATTTCTGCTGCTGGCTGTTGTCAATTTGATTTTTACGGAGGCGCGCAGTTCATGGGCGATTTTTGCACTGGGAATGCTGCTTTATGTTTTTCTGCATTTCAAAATCAAGTTTACCAGAAAACAAATTACGGCAATCATCGCTATACTTCCCATTGTAGTAATTGTATGTATCATTTTCCGTGCACCTTTGGGAAATTTGATTGAAAAGGTATTCAATCGCCTTGCCATGACGACAACAGAGGATAACTCTTTTGTACAGCGGTGGGGAACCGTTCAGAATGCGGTTGAGTATTTCAATACTGAGGTTTTTGCTGCCTTTTTTGGAAAGGGATATGGATATTCGTCTGAATTTATGAATGAACATCAGGTTCTTGCGGTATTTCTGTCTGCCGATAATCAATATATCACCTATATTTTGAATTACGGGTTCATCGGACTCATTCTGTTCCTGCTACCGCTGATGATGCCGATCCGTCAGGCGTTGCACAAAAAGGATCCGGTTTCCGTTTTCTTTCTTGGGACAACGATGACGCTGTTATTGTTTTTTATTTTCTATGATGCCATGGGCTGGTATTCCATCCGATTTTTATATGGTATTACGCTTTATTCTACCGTGTATTTTGTAACCAATCGAAAGCATACTAGAAGTAAGAAGTTACTCATGCAGCAATTACAACCGATAACCGGACTTAGGAGATAAAATGCGTATCAATATTATTACGTTGCATTGCCCTGCAAACTGTGGTTCTGTTTTGCAGGCATACGCACTGAACAGATATTTGAGAAATGAATATGGCGAAAATGTATTTCTCATCGACTATGTTCCCCCATATATGGAAACAGAGGGAAGGGGCTTGCGCACAATATTGAGAAAAACGCTTTTCTTTCGTTCTTATCGCAGGCGGACCCAAAATTTTGCCCGGTTCATTCAGGAGAATTGTAAGCTGACCGAAAACCGTTATACCACTTATGAGCAATTGTTGGAGAACCCACCAAAGGCGGATCTTTATATCACCGGCTCTGATCAGCTCTGGAATCCTTGCTTCCCCTGTGGAAACGATCCCGCGTATTTTTTGCAGTTTGTCAAAGATGTACCCAAAATTGCATACGCAACCAGCATGGGAACCGACCGCTACACACGGGAACAGCTTTTGACCATTGCGGAAAAAATTCGCGATTATTCTGCCGTGTCCCTGCGGGAGCAATGCTCCTGTGAACAGCTCCGTTCTGTTGGAGTGAAGGATGTGGAATGGGTGTGCGATCCCACCCTGTTGCTGCCGGAGCGGGTATATGATGGGCTGTCGGTTGATTTCCGGCATATCGGCAAATATGTGGCGGTATATCTTGTGGAGCCAAGCGCGCTGCTCAACTCGATTCTGGAGGAGTTCCGCTCCAGGGGATATAAGATTGTGGGCGTAGGGGGCTATCTGAAAAAATACAGGTGTGACATTCATTATAAAGATGCAGGACCGGCCGAATTTCTGGGGCTGATCCGGGATGCTTCGTTTGTAGTTGCCACCTCCTTCCATGCCACGGTGTTTTCACAGATTTTCCGCAAACCGTTTGCCATCATTCCGCCCAAAATCAATCCGGCCAGAATCGAACAGCTTTTGCGATACACAGAGTTGGAGGGGCGGATTCTGACCGAGACTTCGCAAATGGAGCGGCTGTTCGAGCCGATCGATTATGATGCGGTTCAGCAAAAGCTGGATGCCTTGGCTGAACGCTCCAAACACTGGCTGAAGGCTGCTATTGATAAGGAGGGGCACACCGATGGTTCCGGTTCTGTGGACAAGTCCTGAGGGGTGCACCGGGTGCGCAGCCTGCCGGCAGATCTGCCCGCAGCAGGCAATTGCATTGAAGCCGGACAAGTCCGGATTTCTGCTTGCGCATATTGATCCGGAAAAATGCGTGGAATGCGGACTTTGCGCCAAAATTTGCCCGATGAAATCGCGTAGACCAGCGGAAGCCCCTGAACCGATGGCCTTTGCAATGAAGCATCGTTCACAGGATATCCGCAAGCAAAGTGCGTCGGGCGGTGCCTTTACCGCCATTCTGGAGGCGTTTGCGCCGGACGCTGTTTTTGGCGCAGCATACTGCGAGGATTTTCAGGTCAGGCATATCTGTGCCGTCACACCGGAGGAAATTGCGCGTTTGCGCGGCTCCAAATACGTGCAGAGCGACGTGGGAGATACCTACAAGCAAGCCAAGGAGCTGTTGCAGGCGGGTAAGCGTGTGCTTTTCACCGGAACGCCATGTCAGATTGCCGGTCTGAACGCCTATTTGAGAAAGTCCCATCCTAATCTTCTGACCTGCGATTTGATTTGTGAGGGCGTACAGAGCCAAGCGTTTTTTGACCGTTACAGGCAGCACATGGAGGAGAAATACGGAAAGCTCTCGTCGGTATCCTTCCGTGAGAAGGAGAAAAACGGATGGGAGCGCTCGGATTTTCAGATGCGGTTTGAAAACGGGAAAAAATATACCCGTACCTGCCATACCAAGGATTCGGCTTATATGAACAGTATGCTGTTTCAGGGCGGCAACCGGGATTCCTGTTATGCCTGTCCTTTTGCGGCGGTTCCCCGACAGGGAGATTTCACAATCGGGGATTTGTGGGGCTGGAGGGAGATGGTGCCGGAGTGGAATGACAACATTGGCATTTCTTTGGTGGTCTGCAATACCGAAAAGGCTGCGCAGTATCTGCCACGACTGAAGGAGCTGGCCGAAATGAAGGAGGTCACCGTGGAGCAGGCGGCCAAACACAACCCCAATCTCCTGCGGCCAACACCGCAACCGCCCACACGCGGGAGCTATCTTGCCGATGTGGAGCGGATGCCCTTTGCGGAATTGGAAAAGAAGTGGCTGAAGCCCCGTTCCTTGCTGCGCAAGACGGCTTCCAAGCTCCTGTTTCGGTTGAAAAAATAGTGTTTAGGAACAAGTAATGATGAACAGAATTGCCTGTGTCATATTGAACTATAATGACGCACCGCAGGTGGAAACGCTGGTGCAGCACATCCGCGGCTATCAAGCGATTCATGATATTGTAGTTGTAGATAATTTTTCGTCAGATGACAGCTTTTCCGTATTGGAAAGGCTGCGGAGCGACAAGATTCATGTTTGCCGAACCGACCGCAACGGTGGTTATGGCTATGGAAACAATTTCGGTGTGCGATATGCGCGGGAGCATTGCGGCAGCGATACGATACTGATTGCCAACCCGGATGTCTTTTTCAGCGAAGAGCTGGTGTGCCGCCTGCAGTCGGCTCTGTATTTTAAGCCGGATACGGGCGTTTCATCTGCCATTCAAAGGGACCGGGACGATAGGGAAGTGGATTGTTCTGCGTGGCACATTCCAACAAAATGGCGGTATATTCTTTCCATGCCGGCTGCCACCAGGCGGTGGGGAACCAATTTTTATTACAGCCTCAAGGAGCTCCACTGTGCGGAACAATTGGAGGTCGATTGTGTTGCCGGTTCACTGCTGATGGTGTCCGCCGAGGCCTTCCTTCGGTGCGGGGGCTATGACGAGGATATTTTCCTCTACTGCGAGGAAACCGTACTGGGCTGTAAAATGAAGGAAAACGGCTACCGATGCGTGCTTTGCTCGGATGTGTCTTACCGGCACCTGCACGGCGTATCGATCGGCAAGAGCGTATCCAGCGCAGTGGGGCGCAAGAAGCTGTTGGTGCGGAGCCATCGGCTGGTGCTCCGGAGGTATCTGCACGCAAACCGATTTGAGCGTGCGGTGGACGCCGTGCTCTGTCGGATCTCGATATGGGAGACCACATTGGCCGGCGCGGTACGGAAAATTATATGGAAAATCAAAGGCGGCCGGAATGGAAAATAAAATCGGATTCGGACAGGTGGGAAAAAAGATCGGGCTATCCGTGTTCGCACAGATCATTTCGCTGGCTGTGAGCTTTGTGCTGAACCTGATTGTCCCCAAAATCATTGACGAGCATCAATACGCATATTGGCAGACCTATGTTTTGTATATCAGCTATGTTGGCATTTTGAGCTTTGGCCTGCTGGATGGTATTGTGCTTCGTTACTCTCAATACAACTACGAGGAGCTGGACCGCCCCCGCCTGCGCTCCCAGTTCCAGCTCCTGCTCGGATTTACCTCCCTGATGGCATTTGCGGGTATCTGCATTGCTTTCTGTTTTGAGCAGATTACCAGAGACATCCTGATTCTGCTCTCTTGTGGTATCATTACCAGACATGTGTTTGCCTATACCTCATACACCTTTCAGATCACCAACCGTATCCACAAATATGCCTTCCTCGTCGTATCGCAGAAGCTGTTCTACGGCGTCGGAGTCGGGGTGCTTCTGCTGCTGGGAGCCAGAGAATTTTATTGGTTCTGCATCTTTGACCTGCTCGGCGATCTGTTCGGTACGGTTCTGGGGGCATTTTACAACCGCGGGCTGTATTTCGGCAAAACGCTGAAGCTGCGGGATGTGCTGACCGAAACCCGGCTGAACATCAGCTCGGGGGCCATGCTGCTGGTGGCAAACTGGTCGTCCATGCTGCTCGTCGGCAGCGCCAAAATGATGGTGCAGTGGCATTTTGACGATCTTGTGTTTGGCAAGGTGTCCTTTGCCTTCAGTCTTTCCAATCTCTTTCTATCGTTTGTCACAGCCATCAGCGTGGTGCTGTTTCCAACGCTCAAGCGCATGGAGCCGGAACAGCTCCCGCGGCTTTATCGCACGATCCGGGATGTGATCTCGCCGTTCCTGTTCTTTATCATGCTGCTGTATTTCCCCGGAAGCTGGATTCTGGAGCGTTGGCTGCCGGCATATGAACCGAGCCTTGTGTATCTCGGAATCCTGTTGCCGATCGTGGTCTATTCCTCCAAGGTCAGCCTGTTGACCAACAATTATCTCAAGGCATACCGCAAGGAACGGATGATGCTGATCGTCAACCTGATTTCCATTCTGGTTGCGCTGCTTCTGTTTTCGGTCTGCGTGTTCCTGTTTGAAAATCTGACTGCTCTGCTCATCTGTGTGGTTCTGGTGATTATGCTGCGCTCGGTCGCCTCGGAGGTCATCGTCATGCGGCTGATCGGAGACCGCTTTGTTTTGGATTTCATTACAGAGGGCATCATGACCGTGGCGTTTATTGTCTCGGCTTCGGTATTTGACCTGTTCTGGGGCTTTTGTATCTATGCGGCGGCTTTGGCCGCTTATCTCGTCTACAACCGCAAAACCATACGGCGGTTCTTCACCGCCATCCGAACAAAACTGAAAAGACTGAAAGGACATCAAACATGAAAGGTATCATTCTCGCCGGCGGAGCCGGCACAAGGCTCTATCCGCTGACCATGGTCATCTCCAAGCAGCTCCTGCCCATTTATGACAAGCCCATGGTGTATTACCCGCTCTCGGCTCTGATGCTCGCCGGAATCCGGGACATCCTTGTCATCTCCACTCCGACCGATCTGCCCAACTTTGAGCGGCTGCTCGGGGACGGCAGCAAATACGGTATCCGGCTCTCCTACCAGGTGCAGCCCTCGCCGGACGGACTGGCGCAAGCCTTTCTGTTGGGGGAGGAGTTCATCGGAAATGACGCATGTGCCATGGTGCTGGGGGACAATATTTTTTACGGAAACGGCTTTGGCAAAACGCTGCGTGCCGCCAAGGACAACGCCGAGCAGAACGGCCGTGCCACGGTGTTCGGCTATTACGTCAGCGACCCCGAGCGCTTTGGCGTGGTGGAATTCGATGTGAACGGCAGGGCGATTTCGATTGAGGAAAAGCCGAAGGTTCCCAAGAGCAATTACGCGGTAACCGGTCTGTATTTTTATCCTGCCGGTGTGAGCGATCAGGCCAAACAGGTCAGGCCATCGGCAAGAGGCGAGCTGGAAATCACAACGCTGAACGAGATGTACCTCGGCCGCGGGATTCTCGACGTGCAATTGCTCGGGCGCGGGTTTGCGTGGCTGGATACCGGAACCATGGACAGCCTTTCGGAGGCGACCGATTTTGTCCGGATGGTTCAAAACCGGCAGGGAATTCAGATTTCCGCTTTGGAGGAAATTGCCTATAAAAACGGCTGGATCACGCGGGACGAGCTGCTGGAGTCGGCCGAACGGTACGGCAAATCCCCCTATGGGGCACATCTGAAGCAGGTGGCGGACGGAAAAATTCAGTATTGAGGACAGAAGATCGAATATGAAAACTGTGATGCTTGTATTCGGCACGCGGCCGGAGGCCATCAAAATGTGCCCGCTGGTCAATGAGCTGAAAACACGAAAAAATATCAACACGGTGGTCTGTGTCACGGGACAGCACCGGCAGATGCTGGATCAGGTGCTGGAGGCCTTTGGCGTGGAGCCGGACTACGATCTGTCGATCATGAAGGATAAGCAGACGCTGTTTGACATCACGACGAATATTCTCGAGCGTATCCGGACGGTGCTCGAGAAAGAGCATCCGGATGTGGTGCTTGTGCACGGAGACACCTCCACGACCTTTGTCACGGCGCTGGCCTGCTTCTATCTGCAGATTCCGGTGGGGCACGTTGAGGCCGGCTTGCGCACCTACAACATCTGGTCGCCCTACCCGGAGGAGTTCAACCGGCAGGCGGTCAGCATCATTTCGCAGTACAATTTTGCTCCGACCGAGCTGGCACGCCAGAATCTGCTGAAGGAGGGCAAAAGGCCGGAGAGCATTTATGTCACCGGCAACACCGCCATCGATGCGCTGAAAACCACGGTGCGGCAGGACTATACCCACCCCGAGCTGGCGTGGGCCGATGGCAGCCGACTGATCATCATCACGGCACATCGCCGTGAAAATCTCGGAGAGCCGATGCACCAGATGTTCCGGGCGATCCGTCGGATCATGGATGAGCATCCCGACGTCAAGGCCATCTATCCGATACACATGAACCCGGTGGTACGCAAGGCGGCGGATGAGGAGCTGGGCGGCTGCGACCGCATTCATATCATCGAACCGCTGGAGGTGCTGGATTTTCACAATTTCCTTGCCCGCAGCTACCTGATTCTGACCGACAGCGGCGGGATTCAGGAGGAGGCGCCGTCGCTCGGCAAGCCGGTGCTGGTCATGCGGGACACCACCGAGCGCCCCGAAGGGATCAAGGCGGGAACGCTGAAGCTCGTGGGCACGGATGAAGAAGTGATTTACCGGAATTTCAAGGAGCTGCTGGAAAACAAGGCTGCATATGATGCCATGGCGCACGCCAGCAATCCTTATGGTGACGGTATGGCGTGCGCGCGGATTGCCGATGTTCTGGAGGGCAGATAACACGCATTCGGGGAGAAGAACATGGAACAACTTGCAGCGGTCATGATGCAGCTCATCCGGAGTGAAGTCTGCGGGGAGCCGGTGGACGGGGATATCCGCCGGCTGCTCTCGGACGATTTTCTCAAGCGCCTGTACCGTCTTTCCAAATCGCATGACCTTGCGCATTTGGTTGGCGCCGCACTGGACGGGGCCGGCTGGCTGCCGCAGGGGGAGGTTGCCGAACAGTTCCGCCAGCAAACCTTTCTGTCGGTTTACCGATACGAGCGGATGCAGTATGAGCTGACACAGGTGAGCGCGCTGCTGGAGCAGGAGCACATTTGCTTCATTCCGCTCAAAGGAGCGGTGATCCGGCAATACTATCCCGAGCCATGGATGCGCACGAGCTGCGACGTCGATATTCTGGTTCACAGGGAGGAGCTGGAGCGCGCGAGAGAGGCGTTGGCCGCCAAGCTGCATTACCGGCTCGATGCGGAGAGCACCTATGATGTGGCGCTCAATTCGGAGAGCGGTGTGCATTTGGAGCTGCACTACAGCCTGCTGGATCAGGAGGAGGACAGCCCGGCCAAGGCCTGCCTGATGGAGGTGTGGAGCAACGCGGCGGCAGGGAAGGGCGGCTATGCCTATGAGCTGTCGGACGCGATGTTTTATACCTACCACATCTATCACATGGCAAAGCACATCATTCTGGGCGGATGCGGCGTGCGCCCGCTGCTGGATACATGGATTCTCAATCACAGAGCCTCTTTTGATCCGGCAAAGCGGCTGGAGCTGCTGCGGCAGAGCGGACTGGACATCTTCGCTGCGCAGGCTGAGGCGCTCTCAGAGGTCTGGTTTACAGGCGCTCCGCATACCGAGCTGACCGCGCAGCTGCAGGATTATATTCTGCAGGCCGGCGTTTACGGGAATCTGCGGAACAAGGTCGCGGTTCAGCAGGTGCGGCAAGGGGGAAAAATCCGGTATTTGCTCTCGCGCATCTGGATGCCGTACCACATTCTGTGTCTGCATTACCCATCTCTGAACGGCCGCAAATGGCTGCTGCCGTTTTACGAGATCAGAAGATGGTGCGGGCTGCTGTTTGGCGGAGGGGCAAAGCGGGGAATGCAGGAAATGAGCATTCAGAAGGATATCACCGACGAGCAGCAGAAGCGGACCAGAGCCATGCTGCAGGAGCTGGGTTTGACCAAAAGGCAATCATAAACATTTCAGGCAGCCGCCCACGGGCGGCTGCCTGTTTTCTATGATGTATTTGCCCGCTGCCATTGCCGGTCCATCGACACAAGAAGCATGTCTTACAGCTTCGCGCTTTTCCGGTATTCCGGAGGCGTGACGCTGAATTTTTTCTTAAATGCCTGCAAAAAGCAGTTGTAGCTGGAGTATCCGCATTTGGAGGCGATTTCCTCCAGAGAAAAATCCGTTTCCGTCAGCAGAAAGGCACTGTTCTGCATACGCACGTCAATGAGATAGCTCTGCGGCGTAACGCCGGTCATCGCGTGAAAAATGCGGCAGAGATACTTGCGGTCGAGGTGAAGCTGACGGCTCAGCTCATGGATGCTGATGGTGGCAAACTGTGTGGACAGCAGCTCCTTTGCCTCCTCCACATAGGATCGGATTCTCAGGCTGGCCGCCGACGCCTCGGCCTCCTCCGCAGGAAACGGCTGCATATCAAACATCGAGAGCACACAGCAGGAAAACGCCTGCAGCAGAGCACGGTCGTCTGCGTGCGCATGGTCGCAGTACAGAAAGCTGCGGAAGAGCTGAAACAGCGCTTCCGCATTCTGAAACGGATAAAAGACGCCGCTTTGAAATTTGGAAAATACACGGAGAATTTCTTCCGCAATGTCGCCGCGCCAGGAGATCCAGCAGATCACCCAAGGGTCGCGCGGATCCGAGACCAGCGTGCTGACGTAATGGGAGGAGAGAGCAAAAAACTGCCCGGCCCGGAATTCCTTGCCATTCAGCGTCCCTCTGCCGCGGATTGCAAAAATGAGAAAGCAATCGTCAATGTCCCGTTCGAGGATGCTGTAGCCTCCGGGCGACATATCGACGCCGATAACCGTACAGCAGGGGGAGGGCTTTGGAAAATATCCGTAGAGATAATGCTGATAGTATCGTCCCTTCCCGCGATAAACGGTATTGTTGGTGGAAAAATCTTTTTTGAGCTGATTCTGGCTGAGCGGCTGCATGGTCGGTTGCTCATCAAAGCGGATACTGATGTAACGCAGTTGATTCATGTCGTTTCCCTCCGGTACCGGTTTTCTTTATTATGACACATTTTTTGCGGTTTGTCAATTATGTTTATCCGATTTATATTCAATTTTACATTTTCACTTGAAAATATCACAGGTTTATCGTCAAAATGCCATTTCTGCTTTTACCGACCGATTTTTGTGTACGGTAGCTGATCGACCTGTACAATGTAAAGTTTTATACAAAAAACTGAATTTCATGTAAAATGATCGTATGGTTTTTGTTTTTCTTGGTGCAAATGGAGACATTTGATAAACAATTGGAGACATCAGATTATTGATTAAAGCCTTTTTATATGCTATCATAGGAATGACGCTGGAAGAAATTGACGCTGAAAGAAAATTTTTTGAATGGAGGAAAAGAAAACATGAAATGCAAAGCCCCGATTCTGCTTCTGCTCGTCGCGCTGCTTCTGCTGTCCTGTTTTGCGGGCTGCAAAACGGATTCCCAGTCCCCGGAGACGCAAACCAGCCCGCCCGGAGATCAGGCGACCGACACTGCATCCGGCGGTGAGGATCCTTCCGGTCCACAGTATGCCTATGATGAGGATGGCTTCATCTTGGACAATCTCCCAGAGCTGAGCTTTGAGCAGCAAAACGTCAATCTGCTGCACTGGCAGGGCTATAAGCCCGAGTACTCGCTGGAGGATGGCGATGACATCATCAGCTCGGCAGTATACAGCAGAATTCTCAGTCTCGAGGAGCGGCTGAAATGCTTTCTGACCATCAAGTATATGCCGGGCGACTGGAACAGCCGCTCGGAATTCAACAACACAGTTTACAACGACGTGCAGACCGGCGAGCCGGAATATGACATCGTTTCGCAGTACAGCTTCTGTGCGCCGGTGCTCACGATGTACGGCTGCTATCGAAATCTGAATGAAATTGATTACATCGATCTGGATATGCCGTGGTGGAACAGCGAAATCCGCGAGTCGGTGCAGGTTGGCGACAAGCTGTACTTTGCCACCGGCGACATTGCCCCCTCCGTCATCTACAACACCTATTGTATTCTGTTCAACTACGATACCATTCAGAGCCATGGTTATTCGGTGGATGCGCTTTACCAGACCGCGCTTGACCGCGAGTGGACGCTGGAAGCTCTGGAAACCATGCTCACAAATACCTATCGGGATCTCAATCAGGATGGCCTGGGCAACAATGGCGACTTTTTCGGCATCAGCGTGTTTGATCTCGTTCACTTCGACTCTCTGTTTTACGCGGCCGGTCTGAAAATTTTTGAGAAGAATGAGAGCACCGGCAATTATGTGCTGTCCTCCGATTACACCGGAAGCAAGACCATCACGCTGGCCGAGGACTGCATCCGCATTTTCCACAGTGAAAACTCGATCATCGGGGACAGCAACCAGAACTTTGTCGACGGCAATTCGCTGTTCGCACTGACGACCTTCGGTCAGGTCACCGGAAGGATGACCGAGGCCAAGTTCAAATACGGCATTCTGCCGGTCCCCATGTTTGACAGTGCGCAAGGGGAATACAGCTCCTCTCTGGCGGTTCCGTATTCCATGTATTCGGTCACATACGGCTGCTCGGATTATGCCCGCGCCGGCGCGGTGCTGGAGGCGCTGGCCTCTCACGCCTACCGCAAGGTGACGCCCGCCATTTACGAGGAAGGGCTGAAAACCAGATACGCCAAGGACGATATCAGCGGACAGATTTACGACATCATCCGGGAAACCGTTGTGTTCGACATCGGCAGGCTCTGGGGCGAGGAGGTCAAGGCAGATGGAGTGGATAACGCCTTTGCGCTGTTCCGCAACACCGTGAACCAGAAAAAGAGCTGGAGCACGCAGATCAACGCTGCCAAGGGCATTTATGTGCAGAGACTGGAGAATATCATCAATGCGCTGAACGCCTTGGATCACTGACGGGGGTTATGGCAAACCGATGAAACACATAGCAAACAGGCTGCTCGCATGGAGCTTGGCAATTTTGCTGGCGCTGCTGCTGCCGCTCACGTCCTGTCGGAGTGACTGGCCGGGCGATACGCCCGTGGGATCCGACGCCGGTTCGGCCGAAGTCTCCACTGACGGCGGAGAAGAGACGCCGCAGCCGCCCGGGGAGGGCGTCATTGAGCTGTTCCGCGACGGCAAATGTCTGTACAAAACCGTCATCCGCTCGGAGAACGCGAGCAGCGCCGAGCTGGAGACTGCCAAGCGGCTGCATCGGGCATTGAGAGAAAAAAGCCCGGATATTCTCATCGACACCGATTACCGTTACCGGGAGGGGGTGATGGAGATTGTGGTTGCCACCTCGTCCGAAACCTACCCCGAGATTGCCGAGCTGCAGCAGGGACTGCGCTACAACGACTATGTCATCGCCAAGGTCGGCAGCAAGCTCATCATCACCGCGATGGGGGAGCAGGCGCTGGACAACGGTGTGAGCAAGGTGATCCGCAGTATCACCGCGAGCATGAACGAGGATACGGAGGACTTTTCGATTCAGGAAATTTATTATGAGGCGGAATACGACATCCGCTCCTTCACGGTGTCCGGCAAGGACATCCGGGATTTCACAATTGTCTATCCGGCAGACGGGGTGCGCAGCGAGGCGGAGGCCGCACTGGCCTGGCAGGTCGCCATCGGTGAGGCGTATGGCTGCAGGCTTCCGGTGAGCGACGATACGGCGCCGGTATCCGCAAATGAGATTCTCATCGGCCGGACCAACCGCGCCGAGTCGGAAGGGCAGGCGGTGGACTTCATGAGCTATGAGCTGAACGTGGTCAACGGAAAGCTAGTGATCGGCGCCGGAGGCATGTACTCCTTCCAGTATGCGGCGGATGAATATTTCAGCACCCTGCGCAGGCAGGATGTGACCGAGGTCGCGCTGACCGACGGAACCAAAACCTCGGGAACCCTGCTGACCGCCGAGCCGTTGGAGCGCACGGATGACACCGATGTGCGGATCATGTCGGCCAATATTCTCGCCGAGTTCCCCAACTGGAACAACACGCTCAAGGAGTGTCCGGTGGAGCCTCGCGTGGAAATTCTGCTGGGCAGCATCGCCTTCTATCAGCCGGATGTGATTGCCGTTCAGGAGCTGAGCGCCAACTGGGCAAAGCAGCTGCATGAAAAGCTGGATGAGAACTACGTGCTGATCTGCGATGTGTTCCCGGACGGTCAGGAGAACTATTCGGCGCTGATCTACAACAAAAACACATTGGAGCTGCTGTCCAGCGAGATTGTGCGCTATTCGGTCGGGGACAATCCCAAATGCCGCAATATGGGCATCGGCGAGTTTCGCGTCAGGGCCACCGGAAAGGAGTTCTGCATGATCTCCACACACTGGAACCTCGGGGCCAACAAAACCATTGTGCAGGGAGAGGAAATCTGGGCCAAGATGCAGGAGCTCTCTCTCGGAGGTACCCGCGCGGTGCTGGCGGGCGGAGACTTCAACAGCTCTCCCACCACCGATACCTATCTGCACATGATGGAGATCAGCACGCTCCAGAATCTCAAGGAGGTGGCCGGCGAGGTGTTCAACGATGCGGGCACCGTCAAGCCCGGCGTTGGCCTGCCTTCTGCCGCCAACAGCACCACCATCGATTATATTTTCGGCACGGAGGATGTGCGCTGCTCCCGGTTTCTCACCATCATCGGCAACCGCACGGTGGATCTTTCGGATCACAACGGTCTGCTGGTGGACGTGAGCATCCCATGATTGGTTCCAAAAAATCAAACAGAAGGAGAACAAACCCATGAAACAAGCAAAATGGATTTCGGTCATTCTGACACTGGCGCTTCTCGCTTCGGTTTTCTCGCTTCTGCCGGTTGTGGCGGAAACGGACGGAGGGGCCGACAACACCGTCCCGATTTCGGCTTTGGCGGCCGATGGAGCCGCGGTGGTTCCCGGAACGGTTTACGCCGTTGCAACCGCCGAGGATCTCTTTACCTTTGCCGAGGTCTGCACCGAGGCCAACGGGTATCTGGCCGGCGTGACCGTGGTTCTCACGGCGGACATCGACCTGAACCCGGGCTGGCAGGCATCATCCGGCAAGCCTGACGTGGTCTGGTCCCCGATTCGTCTGTTCAGCGGCAGATTCGACGGGCAGGGGCACACGCTCTCCGGTCTGTACGCCGAGGGCGTGACCGGCTGCACCAGTAACGCCTCCGAGGAGGTCAGCGGGCTGTTCGCCTCGATCGGAGGCAAGGACGTGACGGTGCAGAACCTGACCATTGAAAACTCGTATTTTACATCCTCCAAATATACCGGCGGTGTCGTGGGCGTATTTGCCAGTACACTGGACAACGCCGGAGCCAGAATCTCTGATGTGGTTTCTGCGGCGACAGTGGTGTCGGGCAACGGCTATGCTTCGGGCATTGTCGCGGGAATCTTCAGCCTTGTCAACAACACCTCCAGCGTCATTACCATTGAGAACTGTGTGTTCCGCGGCACCGCGCAGGTGAACGACGGGGGAGTGGGCGGCATCGTTGCGGTGACATGGCGGCCGATCGTGCTGCAAAGCTGCGTCAACCTCGGAACGCTGCTGTCCGAAAAAACCACAACGGTTGCCAAGGGCGGCATCATCGCGCGGGTTTCGGGCGGTGCGCTGTTTGAAATGACCGGATGCGCCAATCTGGCGGATATTGTGCATCAGCGGAATGAAGACAATGGGGTCAATGAGTCCGGCACCGCCGTGGGGGGGCTGATCGGTCAGTATGTGGCCGGAGCCGCAGCCAAGGTGACCGACTGCATCAATGCCGGGGATATTTCGGGCGGCAGGAACTGCGTGGGCGGCCTGGTCGGCAGCTACGCGGTTGCAGGCGGGGAGTTTACCCGCTGTCTGTTCACCGGAACCTTCGCGGGCGGAGCGGATTACTACTCCGGCGGCTTCATCGGGCAGATGAACCTGAGTACCGCCAATAATGAAGCCGTTCTCACCTTCACGGACTGCGCGTATTCCGCACAGAAATTTCAGGCGTACCACAACGGCAAGGATTATGAGCTGCTGGGTACGGGCATCTATGCCGCCGCAAACGCCTCCACGCGCAACGTGCGTGCCGTCAACACCGTGACCGGGCAGGATGTGAGCGTGCACCGCAGCGAGCTGACCTCGGGTGCGTGGAACAACAACCTCAAGCTGAACACCGCCTTCAGCGGAGCGGGCTGCGCGCAGAGCGCGGATGCGCTGGCAGGTATGGGTGCCATGGCCGCGCAGCGCGCGCTGGATTGGGTCAACACCTGGGAGCTGACCGGCGAGATCCCGATGCCAAAGGGAGTTGCCGCCATTCTGAAGGCCGGCTTTACCGAAAAGGACAACGGCGTGGACCTCATTGGTGTGCAGAACAGCGCGGCAGCCGACGGCAGCTTTGACGTGCGCATGGTTGCCACGGTGGATTCGCTGGACTACGAAAGCGTCGGCTTTGAGGTGACATTCGTTTACAACGACCGGGTGGCCGCATACACGCTGGATTCGGCCACAGTCTATCAAAAGCTCACCTACGGGGACCTTTCCGAGGGTGCTGCCGAGGACACCTTCTTTGAGGTGGAAGGCAAGTGGCTTTGCGCGCTGGCTGTGCGGAATGTTGCGGCGGAAGGGCTCTTTGCCATGGAAATCACCACGTTCGGTGTGGACAGAGCGGGGCAGGCCGCCGACGACACCGCGGTATATCTCTTTGCAAACGGAAAATTTGCCTGCAGCTACTGGAAATGAAGGAGGGAAAACAAATGAAGCGTTATCTTACCCCCGAGCTATGGGTTCGTCCGGCGTCCGCTGAGGATCTTCTGACCCAATCCTATGGCTTTGGAGACGAAATTTCCTTTGACGAGCTGTTCCCAGAGGAAGCAGAATAGCATATGCCGGTGCGGCGGACACAGCCGCCGCACCGGCCGGAGCTCCTGCGCGATCGGACCTTCGGTTGATTCTATGAGAAAAGAGGAGGCAATATGAAAAAACTGACAGCGATTTTCCTGCTCGCCGCACTGATGCTTGGCAGCTTTGCAGGCATAGGCTTTCTGGTATCGGCCAATAGCGGTGGGGAATATGAGAACACCACTCCCATCTCTGCGCTGCTTGCGGATGGGGCTACCGTGGAAGCCGGAACGGTTTACGGCATTGCCACCGCGGACGATCTCTTTACCTTTGCGGAGCTTTGCACCGAGGCAAACGGCTGGTTTGCCGGCGCTACCGTGGCGCTCACGGCGGACATCGACCTGAATCCGGGCTGGACTGCCGGCGAAACGGCACCGGTCCGCGTGTGGACGCCGATCATGCTCTTCAGCGGCACGTTTGACGGGCAGGGGCATACCCTCTCCGGCGTTTACGCGCTGGGCGTGACCGGCTGGAACGCAAACAATGCCACAGAGGAAGCCTGCGGCGTGTTCGCCGCCATCGGCGGTCCTGGTGTAACCGTGAAAAACGTCAACCTGACCAATTCCTATTTCAAAGCGGCCAAATACGCCGGCAGCATCGTTGGCGTGTTCTCCAACGGTACCGACAACACCGGCGGGCTGATCTCCGGCGTCACGTCGGACGCCACCGTGATTTCCACCGTCAATTACGCCGGCGGAATCGTATCGGCCATTTTCAATAAAATCAGCAACGCATCCAGCGTCATCACCATCGAGGACTGTGTGTTCTCCGGCCGTGTGACCGCAGAGAACAACGAGAGCGCCGGCATTGTAGCCACCTCCTGGCGTCCGCTGGTGATCCGGAACTGTGTCAACAGGGGCATGGTGATGAGCGCCGAGACCGGAAACGTCACATTGGGCGGAATTGCCGGCACCCTGCAGGGCGGCACCCTGACCATGACCGGGTGCGTCAACCAGGCCGGCATCTCTACCGACCGCACCGTCAAGGCGCTGCGGATGGGCGGGCTGGTGGCGTGGTCCAAGGTGGACGTCACGCTGGAGAACTGTGTCAATGCCGGGAGCATCATGGCGTATCGCAGCCCGGAGATCGCTGCTTCCTCGGCCTCCGACAGCTCGGTCGGCGGTCTGATCGGCGTGGCCGACAACAATGCCACGGTGACGCTGACCGGATGCGTCAATGTCGGCAACGTCGGGTATGAGAAGAACAGCAGCAATTCGGTCAACGAATCCGGCGTTGCGGTCGGGGGTCTGGTCGGCCGGATGGCCGGCAGCAAAACCATGAGCGCGGTGGACTGCACCAGCGCCGGAGAGCTCTCGGGCGGCAGAATGTGCGTCGGTGGGCTGGTCGGCGCGTATTCGGTGGCCAGCGGCAGCTTCACCCGCTGCATCTACACCGCCGTGTTTGAGGGCGGCGCGGATTATTATTCGGGCGGATTCATCGGGCAGTTCAATTTCTCCACTGCCGGCAACGCCGAGCTGCTCACCTTCACCGACTGCGCCTATGTCGCCCAGAAGTTCACCGACTATGCGCAGGGCAGAAGCATGACGCTTTATGCAACCGGCACCTATGCCACCGGAGCCACCACGCGCAACATCAAGGTGTCCGACACCGCGGGGCAGCAGGAGGTTACCCTGATGGGAGCTACCATTACCGGCAGCGCGTGGGAGAAAAACATGGCCATCAACGTCCCGTTTACCACGGTTGGCTGTGCGAAGGAAAATCTGACCGGCGATGCGGCAAAGGATGCGCTCCCCGCCTTCGACTTTACCGAGGCATGGGCGCTCACCCCAAAGGGCATTCCGGTTCCGGCCGCCGTTCTTGATCTGATTCCGCAGGGCGACAGGCCCGCGCTGGACGCCGAGGTGATTGCCGGCTCGGTGGATACCGAGAACCGCGTCATCACCGAAACCGTCACCGGCGCGTATTATACCGTTCGCATCCGCACCGAAAACAACAATACCCTGACGGTTTACCGGGACGCGGAGCTGACCGAGGAGATCTCCAACCCCGTGCGCCTGGTGAACGGGGAGAACACCTTCTGGTTTGTCATCCGCACCGCGGACGGCAGCGAAAGTCAGACCTGGACGGCAAACATCACCACCTCCGGAATCGACCCGCTCGACGCCAATCCGGATACCGATCTGCGCTACTACGGCAGAACCTATTCCTCCGGCACCACCCGTTACATGAACTGGACCGCCTCCGGCTTCACCTTCTCCTTCAAGGGCAGCGGCGCCAGCGCTACCTTTGTCAGCGAGGTGAAGGACGACAACGCGCGCTCCTACCTGAAGGTGTATGTGGACGGCAAGCCCACCAAAAAGCTGTTGCTCGATTCTACGGCCGAGCCCCAGACCTTTGATCTGGCCAGCGGGCTTGATACCGATCTCCCGCACACCGTTTCGGTTTATATGATGTCGGATAACGCCAAATCCGCCATTGTCGGCCTGACAAATGTGCACCTGACAGACGGGGAATATCTTGATCCGCAGCCCGTGGCCGAGAAAAAGGTGGAAATCATCGGGGATTCGATCAGCGTGGGCTACGGAAATCTCGGAAGCAAGCCCTCCGACCCGTGGACGACCGCGCAGCAGGACGGCACCCTGACCTATGCCGCTCTGGCCGCGCAGGCCTTCGGAGCCGACTACAATGTGGTTGCACTTTCCGGGCGCGGCGTGGCGATGAACTATGGCGGCGGCACCTCTGGCACGGTTCCCTCGGTATATGATTATACCGATTCGATTCACAACGGAGCCGCAGAATGGGATTTTGCCTCCTGGCAGCCGGATGTGATTGTGATCAATCTCGGAACCAACGACGCCGGAAACGCGTCGCTGTCCTCCGAAACCTTCCGGAGCGCCTGCCGGGCCTTTTTGCAGAATGTCCGGCAGAAGAACCCGAATGCGTATATCATCTATGCCTACGGCTTTATGAATGAAAAGCTGAGCGACGAAATTCAGACGGTGATTGCCGAAATGATCGAGGCAGGGGACAGCAAAATCTCATATCTGCCCCTGGAGATCCTTGCAAGCGATGAAAAAGCGTCGGCCAATCACCCAACGCTGGCGGCGCACGCCGACCGCGCAGAGGTCCTGATCGATGAGATCGCCGAGGTCATGGGCTGGGAGCCGCTGGTTACCGTGGCCGAGCTGCTGGCCGAGCAGGAGGAGCTGCCGATTGACACAGGCAGCGCCGGAGAAGACCCGGACGATCCGGGCGGCACGGTCACGCTGCCGGGCAGCTTTGATCCCGATCATGTCATCACCGGAAGCGGTCAGCCGGGCTCTTCTATCGATGAGCCGACCGGCGAACCCACCGGCGAGCCGTCCGATGACAGTACGGCTCCGCCGGATACCAAGGCGACCCCGCCGGACGAAAGCGGTTGCTCCTCGGCCATCACCGGCCTGAGCCTGATGCTGCTGCTGACCGCCGCAGGCGTTGCCATCGCCGTCTGCCGCAAAAAGGCGGGCCGTACCTGACAAAATCAACGGACGGCCGTTGAAAACGGTCGTCCGTCCGAAAAGCGCAAGCCATACGGGGTGCCTTCGGGCAGCTCCCGGAGCGGGCGCGCAATCAACCTACTTGTAAAGGGAGAGAGAAGATGCACGTCACACACGATCTGCATACCCACAATCTGTTTTCATCCTGCTCGTATGACCCGCAGGCAACCACCCGCAACTGTGTGCGGAAGGCAATGGAGCTGGGGCACCGGGTATTCGGCATTTCCAACCACCTGTGGGACGAGAGCGTGCCGGGCGCCAGCCAGTGGTATCGCGGGCAGACCATCGGGTACGGTCTGGAGCTGAAGGCAAATATTCCGGAGGATACCGGAGGCATGAAGGTGTTGTTCGGTACTGAGACCGAATACTGCGGCATGAGCGATACACTCGGAATGCGCGCCGAAACGGCGCGGCTGTTTGACTATGTGCTGGTTCCGCATACGCATACCCATATGCGCGGCTTTGTCATTGACGAGACGCAGGATGTAAAGGACTGCCGCGCGGAGCTGGCGGCCAGCCTGGCAAGGGCATATCCGGCGCTCTCCGAGGCGGCAGTCAGAAAAATGGCGGGGGCGCTGAAAATGGAGGAGCTGCTCCCGCTCATGTCCCAGCCGCAGGTGGACTATGAGCGCTATATCACCGGGTTTCTGCTGGAGAGCTTCTGGCGGCTGATGCACAATCCCGAGTTCCGCCGCATGGCGGCCACGGTGCCAACCGTCATCGCCCATCCGTTTGCTCCGGCAGAGGGCGGAGAGCGCTATATCCGCGTTGTCCGGAATATGGATCGGGAGCTGCTGCGGGAGTGCTGCCGCACGGCGGCCGATCTGGGGGTGGCGTTTGATGTAAATGTGTGGACCTTCCCCTGCCGGGACAGCCGGTATCAGGACGACCCGATGGTTGAGGTGATGCGGACAGCCAAGGAGTGCGGCGTTCGGTTTGTGTTCGGGAGCGATTCGCATACCGTAGAAGGGCTGGAGGCGATCCGCCAGGCAGACGCCATCTCCGAGGCTGTCGGCATCGGAGAGCAAGATCTCGCCGATTGGGTCCGATATTGAAGCTGCCCATTTTCAGATAAAAGAGCGGATCAAACGCTGTGTCTGATCCGCTTTTTGTATAACGAAACCGCACCGATACGCAGACATTCGCGCATCGGTGCGGTTTTGTTGGTTGTTTTTTATCTGGCCGGGTATCCGATCGGGTCGAGCTCATCGATCGCCTCTCGCAGCGCCGCAGCCGACTGATTCAGGCGTGCCGTTTCCTCCTCGTCCAGCGGAATTTCCAGCACCTGGCGGATGCCCTCGCGGCAGATCACGCATGGCAGGCTCATATACACGTCCTCCAGCCCATAGTGTCCGTCGACCAGCGCCGAGACCGGCAGAATGGAATTCTCATCATGGATGATGGCCGAAACGATGCGCTTGACCGATTCCGCGATGGCGTAAAAGGTCGCTCCCTTGGCCTCGATGATGCGGTAGGCGCTGTTTTTCACCTCGTCAAACAGCTCGTCCAGAACGGCCTTGTCGTAGCCGCGTCCGCAGCTTTCGCAGTAGTGAGGGAGATCCACGCCGGAGATGTTTGCCGAGCTCCATACCGGCAGCTCGCTGTCCCCGTGCTCTCCAATGATAAACGAGTGTACATTGCGGCTGTCCACCCCGAGGTGATTGCCCACCATCTGCTTGAGTCTGGCAGTGTCCAGCACCGTCCCCGAGCCGATGACCCGGTTGGCAGGGAAGCCGGAGGCGCGGAAGGTGACGTACGAAAGCACGTCCACGGGATTGGTGACCACCAGCAAAATCGCCTTCTGGTTGTAAATGACGATGTTGTTCACAATCGAGCGGAAGATCTTGGTGTTTGTGCGCAGCAGATCCATACGGGTTTCCCCCGGCTTCTGGTTGGCGCCGGCTGTGATGATGATGATACCGCAGTCGGTCAGATCGGAGTAATTGCCGGCGTGAATGTTCATCGGCGTGTGAAAGGGGAGTCCGTGGCGCAGGTCGGCTGCCTCCCCCTCCGCCTTTTTGGAATTCAGATCGATCAGAACCATCTCCGAAAACCAGCCGGTCTGCATCAGGGTATAGGCGGTGGTTGCACCGACGTTCCCACAGCCGATGATGCCGCACTTCCGGAAGCCGCAGGGCTTTTCCACTCCGAAAACGTCCGAATATTGCTTTTCCATTTTTTGCTTATCCTTTCTGTTGCATCTTCCTATCAGATAGTATACGCAAAATGCCTGCAAATATCAATACTTTTTTGAAAAAAATACTTGACAAACCGATGGAATTATGGTATACTTGTAAAGTCATTTGCTTTACACTTGATGGGATCGTGGGGGCGTCATGTTTGAAAAGAATCTCCATATCGGTTTTTTATTGGATTTTTACGGAGATGTGCTCTCGGAACGCAAGCGGACGGTGCTGGATTACTATTATAATCAGGATCTGTCGCTTGCCGAAATTGCCGGTGAGATCGGAATTTCCCGCCAGGGTGTGCGGGAGCTGATCAAAAAGGCGGAGGAAGAACTGTATTTTTATGAGGAAAAGCTGGGGCTGGCGGAACGCTTCCGCATGGCACAGCAACAGGCCGAACGGCTGCTCGGGCTTCTGCGGGAGAAGGGCGCCGACGATGAAATCTATCGCGCGGCAGAGAGTTTGGCAAACTCGGTTCGCTGAGCTGCCGAGAGAGGAGAAAAACAATGTTTGAAAGTCTGGGCGAAAAGCTGTCAAACGCCTTTAAAAAGTTTCGAAGCAAGGGGAAGCTGACCGAGGCGGATGTCAAAGCCGGCATGCGCGAAATCAAGCTTGCCTTGCTGGAGGCGGACGTCAACTTCAAGGTGGTTCGGGATTTTATTAAGATTGTATCCGAGCGTGCCGTTGGCAGTGAGGTGCTGGAGTCGCTGCTCCCGGCGCAGCAGATTGTCAAAATCGTCAACGAGGAGCTGACCCGTCTGATGGGCAGCACGCAATCCAAGCTCACCATCGCCTCAAAGCCTCCCACCATCGTGATGATGGTGGGCTTGCAGGGGGCGGGAAAAACCACGCACGCCGGAAAGCTGGCCGGGCTTTATAAAAAGCAGGGCAAAAAGCCGCTGCTGGTCGCCTGCGACGTTTACCGTCCGGCGGCAATCAAGCAGCTTCAGGTGGTTGGAGGACAGCTCGACATCCCGGTGTTCACAATGGGGGATCAAGTCTCTCCGGTGAAAATCGCCAAGGAGGGCGTGGAATACGCCAAGCAGAAGGGCTATGACATGGTGTTCATCGACACGGCGGGCCGCCTGCAGATCGACGAGGTTCTGATGGAGGAGCTGAAGAACATCAAGGTCGAGGTGAACCCAACCGAGATTCTGCTCACGGTGGACGCCATGATCGGGCAGGAATCGGTCAACGTGGCGGAGACCTTCAACAATCTGCTGGACATCACCGGTGTGATTGTCACCAAGCTGGACGGCGATACCCGCGGCGGTGCGGCGCTTTCGATCCGGTATGTGACCGGCAAGCCGATCAAATTTGTGGGAACCGGCGAGAAGCTGGACACCATCGAGCCGTTTTATCCCGACCGTATGGCCTCCCGCATTCTCGGAATGGGGGATGTGCTCACGCTGATCGACAAGGCGCAGGCCGCGTATGACGAAAAGCAGGCGGCGGAAATGGAGCAAAAGCTCCGTCAGCAAACCTTTACGCTGGACGATTATCTCGGCCAGCTTGCCCAGCTCAAAAACATGGGCAGCCTCGACCAGCTCGTCGGTATGATGCCGGGGGTCAACCGCAGCGCGCTCAAGGACGCGAAAATCGACGAAACCTTTCTGATTCACACCGAAGCGATCATTCATTCCATGACCGGGATGGAGAGAGCGCACCCCGAAATGATCAACGCATCCCGCAAAAAACGGATTGCGCAGGGCTCGGGAACCTCGGTGGAGGAGGTGAACAAGGTGCTCCGTCAGTTCGATCAAATGATGAAGATGATGAAGCAGTTCACCAATATGGGAAAATCCCGCAAAGGCAAGAAAATGCTCGGCAGAATGAAGATGCCCTTCTGAATTCACCGTTCATTATACAATAACATTTTATTTTTTGGAGGAAAAAATCATGGCAGTAAAAATGAGATTGACGAGAATGGGTGCAAAGAAGGCCCCCTTCTACCGGGTCATTGTTGCGGACAGCCGCAGCCCCAGAGACGGCAGATTTATTGAGGAAATCGGATACTACAATCCGCTGACCAATCCGGCCGAAATCAAAATCGATGCGGAAAAGGCCAAGAAATGGCTTGGGAACGGCGCACAGCCGACCGAAACCGTGAAGGCTCTGCTGAAGAAGAGCGGAATTGTGGATTGACCGGTCCGCAGAGGAGGGCGATATGGCAGATTTGAAGGCGACCTTGCTCGATATTGCCAAGGCGATTGTGGAATCTCCCGATGCTGTGGAGGTGACGGTTGAGGAGAACGAAAACAGCATTTCGCTCACCCTCAAGGTCGCCCCGGACGACGTTGGAATGGTCATCGGCCGGCACGGTAAAATTGCGAACGCCATTCGCACGGTCATGCGGGCGGCCGCTGTCAGCACCGGCAAGCGGGTGAACGTGGATATCCGGTGAGAACATCCATCCAGAATCAGGCAAACCGTAGGGAGCCGTCCGCATTTGCAGACGGCTCCTATTCTGATTTTTTCTGACCGTATCCGTTGACCGGATGCCGAAAAGGAGGGCAGATATGACACAGAAACCGATTTGGTCCCGTCAGGAGCGGGAAGCCGCGGAGCATATGCGGCAGCTTCTGCTCGCGCAGCCGGACGGCGGCGCCGCACTGCTGCGGGAAACGGTCGCGTCCCTGTTCGCCGACACGGAACGGCGGGAGCTGGAGGTGCGCAGGGAGGAGTGTGCGGCCATGCTCGGGAGGATGTCTGACGCCGCGCGCCGGTTGGCGGACGCACTGCCGCGGCAAACGGCGGTGTTCTCGGGTGCAGGTTTTCAGAATGAGCGCTGTTTTTTGGCCTATTGTGCGATGATGCGGGAGCTGGAGGCGGATGTACGGGGGCTTGACGGGGCGGCGCTTGCCGTCTCATCCGTCGGGCATACCCTTGCCAAACGTGTCCCGGCCTTTTTGCGTGCCGAGCTGCTTTGCCGGACGGCAATGGCCATGCACGAAACGCATTCTGCCGCAGAGCAGGCGTTGGGAGAGCTTGCCGCGAAACAGCAGGAGGCAGAGACACTGGCGGAACAGATCCGGTTCCTCCGGGAGGCTGTGGAGCGCTTTTGCCGGCAGAGCATATCGGAATTCCGTACCCGTGCGGAGGCGCTTGCCGATGCGGAGCACAGGGGAGCAGGTCTGCGCCCCGCGGCGCTTGCCGCCCTTTGCGGAGATTTCATTCATGCCGCGATGGCGCTGGCCGGACAGGTGCGGCAGAATGCGGCGACGGATGCCCGCGCGCAGGGATGTCCGAATCCGTGACGCAGCAGCTCAAAGGAGGGCAGTGGAAAGCCCGAAAAACGGAAAAGGGCAATCTCTCAAAGCAGAACATTCTGCCACCCTCAAACTTTTAGGTCCAAAAGTATGTCACATTAAACACAAAAAAAGATAACCGCCCTCAACTTCCAACGGTGGCGGTTATCTAATTAACCCCGGAGGAAGCGACCGTCATCGGTGTTCCCTCGCATCTATATGATACAGCAAATTTCTTGGTTTGTCAAGGGGTTTGCTTTTATTTTTTTCGCGCATTGTAAAATGAAGTTGCAATAGTTAGTTTTCAAAAAAGGATATCCATAGTAACGATTCTGTGGTAGAATTGAAGTTGCTCAGACAACAATTCCGAAAGGATCGCCACTATGGACAAT